>NZ_JAKLLH010000011.1 GCF_023150235.1 Azonexus sp. | reverse complement strand
TCCAAAAGACGAGAGTAGGCCAGATTCTTCATGGGTTTACAATACATGATCATAAGTCGATGAAGGTTAAAGATTTTTTACCCAGAAAAATCTCAATGGCATTACGTAACGGCTATGCCGTTCGAGTGCAAAGGCCCTGCTGCTTCTAGGTAGTTTGCGAACATTGCAACATTTTGAATGTTGACTCTGCGCGTATAGCCGACATTGAAGCAACAGGCGAGGATGTCTAGTTGCTCTGAATTTAGCTTTGGGGCAACCGACAACGATTCATTTAGAACGATCTGTAGCAGGCTCCGCTCTTCTTGTTTTGTACGGTCCACAAGTATGTCAACTAGGATGTCCCCTAATTCCTTGTCACCACACCGCGCGAACTCCTTTTGGGCAGTGAAGAGGGAATGTTGAAAGTCGGGGTCTTCAGCGGCCTGCATTCCTGCCGGATTCTTTTCAGCCAGTTCCTGAATGAACTGGTCTGTTATCTCGCGTGCCCGCTTGTCTGCCGTCTCTCTCGCCAAGCCTGTCAACTTGTAAAAATTGCCTTCAAATACTTCGAGGGCTATTTCTTTGACATGGGCAATTGTAAGCCCGGTGTTTAGCGTAACCTGTTCTGCTTGGATGTTTAGCGAGTTGTCGCCGCCCTGCTGACTTCTCTTGCTAATTTCCATTCTTGTCTTTCCGAAAAGAAGACGTAACGTTTCCACCAACCTGTATGTTTGTGGAGTTATCGCCGCCTTTTTGCGACATGTTGCTTTTATTTCCGGAAGCTCTGAACAAGAGCCATGAAATCACGGCAACGCCGATTCCGCTGAATATCCATTCCTTGTTGTCGATCAAGTAGTCAAGCATACGGATGCTCCTGGTCGGGTAAATCTAACGTAGAGGTCACCGGCGCTGCGCGGCTTTATCGCGCAGCGTCCGGTGGACCGCCGGGTTGGGCCTCATGCTACTAATAGTAGGTCGACTAATAGTCATCATCGCATTAACTTTCAAACTATGACGATTACAGAACTCTTCGCACGAAATGTTCGCGAACTGCGGATGGAACGTGGCTTCTCTCAGGAGGAACTTGCTCACCGTGCTGGTCTTCATCGGACATACGTCGGTGCGGTTGAACGCGGCGAACGAAATATAACGCTTCTGAATGCTGAACGTATAGCCGAAGCTCTTGGCGTACCCCTAGATCAATGCGTGAGATTGAACGATGAACAACGAAAAAAACAAACTGCAAAGCGCTCTTGATGAAATTCTCGCCACCTATCAGAAGGGTTTTTCCGAGAAAGTCTATAGCGAGGAAAACGACGATCATGACCTACTCATGGATGTCTACGGCATAACGCCACTACTGAAACGCGAGAACCGTCAATACTGGGGTCGCGAGCTTGGAATGTGTTGGCAGCGTTTGGTAGTCGAGGTCTGTCGGCAAACACGAGCGGACTTTGGGCCAGCTCTGCGAATTGGTGCGGATGAGCCCTGTGACCTGATTGTGGGAAACCTTGCAATTGATACCAAGTATCGAATTGGCTCAGGTGATTCTGGGACTCTCAAGAAGTTCAAGGCGTATGGCCCCACGCTCGCGGAAAAGGGATTCACTCCAGTCCTGCTCATTGTTCGAGAGGACAATCTCGGCGCTGCAATTACCGCATGTAATGCCGGGGGATGGACTGTCACAACCGGGCAGCAAACATTCGACTACTTGCTGAAACTGACCGGATTCGATGTCAAAGCATTTCTCCAGCAAAGAGCCCAAGCGTTTCCGGTTGCGCGCTGACCTTCTTTGCCGTCTTGACCCGTTCGCCTAATCTGGTCTTGGCAATCAAGGCGTAGTCTGGATTGATTTCCATGCCGATGTAGGTAAATCCAAGTTTCTTCGCAGCAACCAGAGTAGTTCCAGACCCAGCGAAGGGGTCAAGTACGATGTTGTGCGGACTTGGAGGAACCATCAGTTCAATAAGCCTTTCCATCAACGGCAGTGGCTTGACGGTACAGTGCAAATTGAATTCTTCAGAATTCGATCTTGGGATGCCTTCGAGAATATTGCTTTGGAAGCTTCCGTCGGCATTCTCGGCGTGAAAGAGCCCCACCTCGTATTTCCGAAGTGTTTCAACGTAGTTGTTTTCCAGTGGCTTCTGCACTACGACAATTGCCTCCCATTCGCTGCGTAGGCAGCTATGCCAGCCTTCCCATCGCTCGGGCTCGGGATCGCCAAGCTTACGAAGTTTGGCCTCAACATTTAAGCCTTTCGGAATGCCGCTAGATCTCCGATAAACGATACAGTCTCTTGCATAAAATCCTGCGCGCTCAAGAGCAACTTGTACATGGGCCATAGTCCTTGTGCTGTTGAATGCTGCAACAATCGCCCCAGGCTTGCATACACGGTAGACCTGCTGCCCCCATTCATAGCACCAAGCCTCGTAATCAAGAATGTTTTGGCGATTCTTCTCATACCATCGCTTATTTCTTACCCCGCCAGCTAAACCGCTTCCATAGGGAATATTTTTTACGAGGGTCTTGGAATCCTTGACTCGCGCCAGACGGCGCTCAATTTCCTCAGCGTCCCACTTGTGGCCAATAAATTCATAGTTGTAGGGGGGGTCAGTGATACATGCAGCTATCGAGTTGTCTGAAAGCTTGCGTAGGAGGTCTCGGCAGTCGCCAATAAGGATGGAATTCTCAAAAGTCATGGCGTCTGTCCTAGCCAACTCAATGCTACTAATAGTATGCAGATACCGCCTTTTCGTCAAGCAAATTCAACGGCGGTAAAGTGTTGAAAGTCGGCGCTGGCAATACGGCGATGGTTCTGTGAGGCCCAACGCTTAGGTAACAAGCCGCCGCGAACGGTGGCTATTTGACGAACAACGCTCGTTGCGGCGGTCTTGTTGACCGTTGAGTTGGGCTGGTTTTTACAGGAGAGCGGAATGCAGCTAAAAGGCTTTGGAATGACGATGGACATTGAACGCGGAACGATGCGATCTTGGGTTGTTGGCGGCGATGGCGTGAAGCAATGGGCTGACACGAACGAACCTGTAGAACCGCTGTATGCGGTGCATGTCGAGGGACCGGACGATCTATTTGCGGCCCCTAGCCAAGCCGACGCCATTGCGGTAGCGATGCACATTAATAACGCGCTGGCAGGCATGGCGACGAAGCCAAACGCGAAAGCCGTCCCATGGCCGCATGACGCAGATGCGCACACAGAAAACCTACGGCAGCACTGGTCCGACTTAGTGCCGCCCAACGTCCAGTATACACCGCACGCGGTGTATACTCATTTTCATAAAGGTGTATAAAAAACATTTTGTCGATGTAATTCATTGAATGTATTGATGAATGGATTTGTATCATGCAAACTGCACCGGCAAAACCACCCAAGCTGCTTGATCAGGTTCGCGAGCGGCTACGCCTTAAGCACTACAGCATACGAACCGAGCAGCAATATGTCCAGTGGGTGCGCCGGTTTATCTTGTTTCATGACAAGCGCCATCCGCGCGACATGGGGGCTACGGAGGTTGAGGCGTTTTTGACGCATCTGGCGGTTGAGGGCCATGTGGCCGCGGCAACCCAGAACCAGGCTTTGTCTGCGCTGTTGTTTCTTTATCGCGAGGTGCTGGAGATCAATCTGCCGTGGCTGGATCAGGTGGTCCGGGCCAAGCGCCCGGCCCGGCTGCCGGTGGTGCTGACGCGGCAGGAGGTGACAGCGGTGCTGGATCGGATGAGTGGCGTGTATGGTTTGTTGGCGCGTTTGCTCTATGGTACGGGCATGCGCCTGATGGAGGTGATCCGCCTGCGGGTGAAGGATGTCGATTTTGCGCGGGCCGAGATCGTGGTGCGCGATGGCAAGGGGGCCAAGGATCGGGTCACGATGTTGCCGCAAAGCCTGATGGCGCCTTTGACCGAGCATTTGCGCGGGCGGCGGGCCGTGTTTGAGGATGATCTGGCCAAAGGCATGGCGTCGGTTTACTTGCCGGATGCGCTGGACCGTAAATACGTGAATGCAGCAGTCGACTGGGGCTGGCAGTATATTTTTGTCTCAGGAAGCTATTCGATTGATCCACGTAGCGGGGCGGAGCGCCGGCACCATCTGGATGAAAAGCTGTTGCAGCGGGCGATGAAAAAAGCGGTGCAGGCGGCGGGGGTGGTCAAGCCGGCGACACCGCATACCTTGCGCCATTCCTTTGCCACGCACTTGCTCCAGGCTGGCTACGATATTCGTACGGTGCAGGAGTTACTCGGCCATGCCGATGTGGCAACAACGATGATTTACACCCATGTGCTGAACAAGGGCGGGCGCGGCGTGGTCTCGCCGCTGGATGCGGTGTGATTACTCTGTGCTAAAAACGGCCTCACGCAGAGGCCGTTTTGCTTGGGCGATGCCTTTGCCTTAGTCGGCGTAGGCGTCCATCGGCGGGCAGGCGCAGTTGAGGTTGCGGTCGCCGTACACGTCGTCGATGCGGTTCACGCTCGGCCAGAACTTGTTGGCTTTGACCCAGGCCAGCGGGAAGACGGCTTCTTCGCGGCTGTAGGGGCGGTTCCACTCGCCTTCGCCATCACCCAAAATCACGTCCGCCTGCGAGTGCGGGGCGTTCTTCAGCGGGTTGTTGTCGGCCGGAAGTTCGCCGGCTTCGATGCGGGCGATTTCCTTGCGGATGCTGATCATCGCGGCGATGAAGCGGTCGAGTTCGGCCTTGGATTCCGACTCGGTCGGTTCGACCATGATCGTGCCGGCGACCGGGAAGGAGACCGTCGGCGCGTGGAAGCCGTAGTCCATCAGGCGCTTGGCGATGTCGATTTCGGCGATGCCGGTGGCCGCTTTAATCGGGCGGATGTCGAGGATGCACTCGTGGGCGACGCGGCCGTTGGTGCCGACGTAGAGCACCGGGTAGTGCGCCTTGAGTTGGCTGGCGACGTAGTTGGCGTTGAGGATGGCGAACTGGGTGGCTTTCTTGACGCCTTCGCCGCCGAGCATGGCGAGGTACATCCACGAAATCGGCAGGATCGAGGCCGAGCCGAAGGGGGCGGCGGCAATGGCGCCCTGGCCGGCGTGCGGGCCATTGACGGCGGCAACCGCATGGTTGGCCATGAAGGGAGCGAGGTGGGCCTTGAGGCCAATCGGGCCCATGCCCGGTCCGCCGCCGCCGTGTGGAATGGCAAAGGTTTTATGTAGGTTCATGTGGCTGACGTCGGCGCCGATGAAGCCGGGCGAGGTCAGGCCGACCTGGGCGTTGAGATTGGCGCCGTCCATGTACACCTGGCCACCGTGGGCGTGCACGATGGCGCAGATGTCCATCACCGCTTCCTCGAAGACGCCGTGCGTGGACGGGTAGGTGAGCATGATGCAGGCCAGGTTGGCGGCGTGCGTTTTTGCCTTGTTTTCGAGGTCGACCGTATCGACGTTGCCGTTTTCGTCGCAATCGACGACGACGACGGACATGCCAGCCATTTGCGCCGTCGCCGGGTTGGTGCCGTGCGCCGACTTCGGGATCAGGCAGACATTGCGGTGGGCTTCGCCACGGCTGGCGTGGTAGCGGGCAATTGCCACCAGGCCGGCGTATTCGCCCTGGGCGCCGGAGTTCGGCTGCATGCAGATGGCGTCGAAACCGGTGACGGTCTTCAGCCAGTCGGTCAGGCTGGCGATCATTTCCAGGTAGCCGGTGGTCTGTTCAGCCGGGACAAAGGGGTGGATGCCGCCGAATTCCGGCCAGGTGACCGGGATCATTTCGCTGGTCGCGTTCAGCTTCATGGTGCAGGAGCCGAGCGAAATCATCGAGTGGTCGAGCGCCAGGTCCTTGTTCTGCAGCGACTTCAGGTAGCGCAGCATTTCGTGCTCGGTGTGGTGGGTGTTGAACACCGGGTGGCTGAGCACGGCGTCGGCGCGTAGCAGACCGGCCAGCGGGCTGTTGGCGGCAGCGGCAGCGTCGAGCGCGGCAAGATCAAATTGCTGGCCGGTCAGGCCTTGCAGCAGCGCGGCGACGTCGGCGGCGGTGCTGGTTTCATCGAGCGAAATGCCCTTGGTTTGCGCGTCGACCGGGCGCAGGTTGTAGCCGGCGACGGTCTTCTCGGTCTTGACGTGCACGGTGTCGAAGAAATTCACGGTCGACACGGTCACGCCGGCTTTTTTCAGGCCTTCGACCAGGATACCGGTGAGGCGGTGAATGCGCTGGGCGATGGTCTGCAGGCCTTGCGGGCCGTGATAGACGGCGTACATGCCGGCCATGTTGGCGAGCAGCACCTGCGAGGTGCAGATGTTGGAGTTGGCTTTTTCGCGGCGGATGTGTTGTTCGCGCGTTTGCAGCGTCATCCGGTAGGCGGTCTTGCCACGGGCGTCCTTGGAGACGCCGATGATGCGGCCCGGCATGGAGCGGACGTTGGCTTCGCGGGTGGCGAAGAAGGCGGCGTGCGGGCCGCCGAAGCCCATCGGGATGCCGAAGCGCTGGCTGGAGCCCAGCGCGATGTCGGCGCCCATCGCACCCGGCGATTTGAGCAACACCAGGGCCAGCAGGTCGGTGGCGACGGCAACGCAGGCGCCCTTGGCCTTGAGGCCGGCGATCAGGTCGGTCAGGTCGCGGACTTCGCCGTTGTCGCCCGGGTATTGCAGCAGGGCGCCGAAGAATTCCTGGTCTTTTTGCGCGTCGACCGCGCCCCGAAGGAAGCACTCTTGGGGTGTGGAAATCACCAGTTCAAAGCCGAAATAGGCGGCGCGGGTCTTGACCACGTCGATGGTCTGCGGGAAGCAGTTGGCATCGACCAGGAAGCGGTTGGACTTGGACTTGGAGGCGCGGCGGGCCATGGTCATCGCTTCGGCGGCGGCGGTGGCTTCGTCGAGCAGCGACGCGTTGGCGATTTCCAGGCCGGTCAGGTCGACGACCATCTGCTGGAAATTCATCAGCGCTTCCAGGCGGCCCTGGGCGATTTCAGCCTGGTAAGGCGTGTAGGCGGTGTACCAGCCGGGGTTTTCCATGACGTTGCGCAGGATGAGCTTGGGCGTCAGGGTGTCGTAGTAGCCCATGCCGATGCAGGAACGGGCGATCACGTTCTTGCTGGCGATGGCCTTCAGTTCGGCCAGCGCTTCGTGCTCGCGCTTGGGGGCGGGAAATGAGCCCAGTGCAGGCAGGTCAGCTGGCAGGCGGATCGCGGCCGGCACGGTTTGGGCTATCAGTTGTTCGATGCTCTCGGCGCCAATGGCGGCCAGCATCGCGGTGGCTTCGGCGGCGCAGGGGCCGATGTGGCGGTGAATGAACTCGTCGTGCTGTTCCAGCGCGGAAAGCGGCAGGGTCGAGGAAGGAGTGCTCATGGGAAATCGGTCTCGCAAGGTGGGGCGGTAAAGGTCGGGCTGAACAGGGCGGGTCAAGCGGCAGGCTGGCGTTGGCGCTCAGCTTGCCCGCCGTGCTCGTGCGCTACGGCGCGGCGCGGGCGCCAGTCTCGGCAAGCAGTCTGTTACCGGACGGCAGCCATTGCCCGCAGTGGCCAGCAAAATCCCGGTGCGTGGGGTGTATTCACGGTCCACCGGGATTGGGGGCGAAAATGCGGGCAAAAACGTGGGCAAAACGTAGGCAATGAGCGCTGACGGCAGCGCCGGCAAAAGCCTTGATTCAGGCGGCGTCGGCCACGGCCTGGTAGCCGGCGGCGTCGAGCAGGGCGTCGACGTCGGCCAGGTTGTCCGGCTTCAGCTTGAACAGCCAGGCGGCGTAGGCGTCGGCATTGACCGCTTCCGGCGCGTCGGCAGCGGCCTGGTTCACTTCGGTGACGGTGCCGGCGATTGGTGCATAGACGTCAGCAGCGGCCTTGACCGATTCGACGACGGCGATTTCCTTCTCGGCAGCGTAATGGGCGCCGACTTCCGGCAGTTCGACGAAGACGAGGTCGCCGAGGGCTTCCTGGGCGTGGTCGGTGATGCCGATGGTGACGGTACCGTCGTCATTGACGAGGACCCACTCGTGCGAGGCGGCGTACTTGAGGTTGGACGGGACGTTGGACATGGTTTTCTCCTGAATGGGTGAGATTTTGTGCAAGCCTTGCGAGCTTATTGAACCGCTTTGCCGTTGCGGGCAAAGACCGGCTTGGTGACCTTGGCCTTGAGCAGTTTGCCACGGATGTCGACGCTGACTTCGTCACCGATCTGCACGCCGAGCGGCAGGCGGGCCAGCGCAATCGAATGTTGCAGCGTCGGCGAGAAAGAGCCAGAAGTGATTTCGCCGTCGCCCTGGGCGGTGACGACCTTCTGGTGGCCGCGCAGCACGCCCTTGTCGAGCAGGATCAGGCCGAGGAACTGCTGTTTCTGGCCATTCACGGTCAACGCGGCCTTACCGACAAATTCGCGCTCGTCCTTCATGGCGACGGTCCAGGCCAGGCCGGCGTCGAGCGGCGAAACCGTCTCATCCATGTCCTGGCCGTAGAGGTTCATGCCGGCTTCGAGGCGCAGCGTGTCGCGAGCGCCAAGGCCGCAGGGGGCAACGCCGGCGTCCTTGAGCGCGTTCCACAGGCTTTCGGCTTCGCCGGCCGGGAGCATGATTTCGTAGCCGTCTTCGCCGGTGTAGCCGGTGCTGGCGATGAAGTACTGGTCGACCTCGGCGGCGAAGAAGGCCTTCAGGCCTTCGGTCGCGGCCTTGGCTTGCGGCAGGATGGGTTCAAGAGCCTGCCAGACCTTGGCGCGGGCGTTCGGGCCTTGCACGGCGATGATGCCGAGGCTGTTGGCGCCGTCGCGGCGCTGGGTGATGCTCACGTCGAGCTGCCACTCGGCGGCCTTGGCCTGCATCCAGGCCAGATCCTTCTCGGCGGTGCCGGCGTTGACCACGATGCGGAAGCGGGTTTCGGTCAGGAAATAAATGATCAGGTCGTCGATCACGCCGCCGGCGTCGTTCAACATGGCGGAGTAGAGCGCCTTGCCGGAGACGGTCAGCTTGGCGACGTCGTTGGCGACCAGGCGCGACAGGAAGGCACGGCAATCGGCGCCGACCAGATCGACCGGGCACATGTGCGAGACGTCGAACATCCCGCAGTCCTTGCGCACGGCGTGGTGTTCCTCGATCTGCGAACCGTAATTGACTGGCATGTCCCAGCCGCCAAAATCGACCATCCGGGCATTGAGCGCGCGGTGTGCGGCATTAAGAAGCGTTTTCTTCAGCATATCCATCCTTTGCCGGCTTTTTGCAAAGCCATTTCTGGGAAGAGAAAAGGGGTGAAACGAAAGAAGCCATTTCTTGCGTTTCACCCCTCTGTCCTTGATACCTGAGAGATTTGCCCCATCGGTGGGCGCTGTCGACGCCGCTCTCCAGAGTTTTGCCGGCTCGCCGACAGTTCCACGGTCCTTTTGCCTGAGCGTTTTCGGGTGAAATTGCGCCTTCGGCGGCGGTTGACCGTGAAGGGCCGCACTCTCCCGTGGAACGGGCGGGACTATAGCGGCAAAGACGGGCGGGAAGCAACCGCGCTTTTTTTCTACCGGCTTGACAGCCTGCAATCGCATTTGGTTTAATGAGAATAATTCCTATTAATGCCGTCAAAACGGCACGGCTTGATGATCCCCTCCCGGTTTTTGCCCTCCCGACGCGATGCGCTCCTGACCGCCGGCCTGCTGCTTTGTCTGCTGGCCTGGTCCTTCACCCAGTACGGCCTGGTGCACACCGCGATGGCCTTGGGGCGCAGCCAGGATTCGGGCATTCTCAGCGGTCGCCTGCTCTTGATCCTGGCGGTCAGCATGATTGCAATGGCAGGCTGCATTGGTCTCTCCAGCCAGTGGTTCAGCCGCCACCTGCGTCTTTACCAGCAAATCTTCGAGCGTTCCAACGATGCAATCGCGGTGATCGGCGAGGATGGTCGCTACACCTTGCAAAACCAGAGTCATCGCGATTTTCTCGGCTTTGACGATGAGACCTTCCTGGGCACGCTACCCGCTTACCGGGCCGGCGATACCGACCTGAAAACGGTCGAGACCTTGCGTGGAATCCGCCAGTTCAGCGGTGAATATCGCGTTGGCCATGCCAGCGGTGAATTGATCGATGTCGGCCTGTCTTGCTTCACCATCAGCAACGAACTGGGTGAAGCGCTTTATTACATCGAGTTCAAGCGCGATATCCGCGAGCATCGCAAGCTGGCAGCGCGTATCCGCGAGGAACGGGAACGTTTCGAGGCCCTTTCACGTACCGATTTCCTCACCGGACTGTGCAACCGCCATGCGCTGATCGAGCAGATCGAGCGCGAAATCAGTCGCGCCCGGCGTTATGGCCACCCCGTGGCGATGCTGATGTTCGATATCGACCACTTCAAGCGCATCAACGACACTTTTGGCCACAACATGGGCGATACGGTGATTTGCCGGGTTGCCTGCCTGGCGCGTTCCCGCCTGCGGGAAAGCGATTTCATCGGTCGCTGGGGCGGTGAGGAATTTCTCATCCTGCTGCCGGAAACCGCTGAGGAAGCCGCCGCCCACCTCGCCGAAATGCTGCGTTCGAGCATTGCCGACCCGGCGCTGCATCCCGATTCCGAACCCCACGCCACCTGCAGCTTCGGGGTTGCCGTTCATCGTCCGGGCGAAGAACTGGTGGCCTGGATCGGGCGTACCGACGCCGCGCTTTATGCCGCCAAGCACCACGGTCGCAACCGTGTCGAAATTTCCCGCTGCAACGAGGAAAATCCATGACCTGTCCTTCTCCGTGCCGGCTGCAACTGGTTCACGGCCATCCTGAACACACCTACCGGGTCGCCGCCGTCGATGGCCCGGAAATGGTCGAGCAGCGTTTGCTGGCCATGGGTTTCGTCCGTGGCAGCCAGGTGCGTCTGCTCAAGCGCACCCTGGGGCGCCAGACCCTGGCCGTTTCCGTCGATGGCATCGCCATGCTCCTGCGGGCGGAGGAAGCAGCGCGAATCGCGGTTTTCCCCCTGGTGGAGCGTCATTCGCCACGTCACTGTAGCGACCTGGCCGGCGAATGAGCGGGCCGACGGCATGAAAATCGTACTGGTGGGCCAACCGAACGTTGGCAAGACGCATCTGGCCAATGCCTTGACGGGCGCCCATTTCAAGGTGGCCAACTTCACCGGGATCACCTTGCGCCAAAACACCGGCTGGGTCGACCATGCCGGCCAGCGCCTGACGGTGGTCGACTTGCCGGGGCTTTACAACCTGAGCGCCTGCACGCCGGAGGAAGAGATTACCCGCAGTGTTCTCGATGCCGGCGATTACGATCTCGTCCTCAATGTCGTCAATGCCGCCCAACTCCCGAAAAACCTGCCGCTGAGCTTCCAGCTTCTCGACCTCAACCGCCCGCTGGTGCTGGTGGTTAACATGATGGACGAGTGGCCGGCGGCAGAGCCGCGACCCGATTTTCAGCAGATGTCGGCCTTGTTGGGGGTGCCAGTGCTGCCGGTGTCGGCGGTGAGCGGCGAAGGGCTCGATCTCTTGCGCGAGACCTTGCTGACCGCGGCGCCCACCTGTCCGCCGGCCGCCTGCGGCAGTGCTTGCGCAGGCTGCGCTTCCCGGCCACCGCTGCCTTTTGCCGCTGTGTCGGGAATTCCTCTCGCCCCGCCGCCGGCGCCGGTCTATGAACGCCTGATCGAGGAGGCCATCGAGCCCCTGAGCGAAAAGATACTGCAGGATCGCGAACTGGCGCCTACCCCGGCGGCGGCGCGGGCGGTGGCCTTGCGCTTGCTTGAGGATGATCGCAGCGCCTATGGCCGTATTCTCAGCAAGCCCGTTTTTGTCGATCTGCACGACTTGTTGCGCGAAAGCCGCCAGCGACTGGCCGATCTCAGCGGTCACCGGAATGCGGCGCAGGCAATTGCCGCCGCCCGCGCATCGCTGGCCCGGGGAGTCATGGCCCAGACCGGCGGCAGTAATTTGCAACACACGCCAAGCGAGCGCCTCGACCGCCTTTTGCTGCATCCGCTCTGGGGGCTGCCGGTTCTCCTGCTGGCTATCTGGTGCCTGTTTCAGGCCACTTTTCATGTCGGGGAGGAGGCTGCCGCGCTGATCCGCGAAGGATTCGACGTGCTTTCCACTCTCCTGCAAAGCGGCTTGCCCGTCCATCCGGCGTCGCGGGCGCTGGCCGAGGGGGCGATTCCGGCCATCGGCACCGTGCTTTCCTTCCTGCCCAACATCCTCGTTCTCTTTCTCGGCATCAACCTGCTCGAACAATCCGGCTACATGGCGCGCGCCGCCTATCTTCTCGATGGCGTGATGAAACGCTTCGGGCTGCATGGGCGTGCCTTCATTCCCCTGATTACCGGATTCGGCTGCTCGGTGCCGGCCTATCTCGCCGCCCATACCTTGCGCAGTCCGCGCGATCGGCTGCTGACCCTGCTGGTCATCGGTTTCTTTTCCTGTTCCGCGCGTCTGCCGGTTTATGTGCTCTTCGTCTCCGCGTTTTTCCCGCCGATGCAGGCAGGCAATGTCCTGTTCGCCATTTACGCCTCGGGACCATTGCTGGCGCTGGGGGTGGCAAAAATGCTGCGCTTTTCCATCCTGCGTGGTCCGGCCGAGCCATTCGTGATGGAATTGCCCCGTTATCGCCTGCCGGCGCTTCGCCCTTTGTGCCTGGACCTGATCCTCAAAGCGCGGATTTTCATCCGGCGTGCCGGAGTGAATATCGGCCTGATCTCGCTCCTGATCTGGTTTCTCGGCTCCTTTCCCGTCGCCGATCCCACGGTGCAAGTCAGCCCTTCGACACGGCTTGAGCACAGCTATCTCGGCCAGATCGGCCAGGTCATCCAGCCAGTGTTTGCACCGCTTGGCTTCGAGTGGAAGCTGTCCATCTCCATCCTTGGCGCGCTCGCGGCCAAGGAGGCCGCTGTCGGCACCCTGGCCACGCTCTACCAGATCGGCGAGGGCGGGGAGGGCGGGGAGGGCGGTGGGGAAGCGCCGCCGCTCGACCTCAGCGCCCGCCTGCGCGATTCGGTGGACTTCAAAACCGGTATCGCCTTCATCCTCATCATCATGACCTACTCGCCCTGCATTGCCGCGATGAGTGCATTTTTCGGGCAGGTGGCCTTCTGGAAATGGCGTTTGTTCTACCTGATCTATCCCAACCTCTTCGCCTGGCTGCTGGCCTTTGCCGCCTACCGCAGCCTCCAGGCCCTGGGATTTTGAGCCTCGTCGGCCGGCGGAGAGGGTTTGGCCCGGTAGTTCACGGTCGACGGCAAAAACCGGCTTTTTTCCCGTCGACCGTGTTTGCGGCCAGTCGCGGCGATCTCCCGTGGCCACGGGGGGCTCTTCCCTTCGTGCTAGAATCGGCCTTTGTTCCGCCGCGATTTCTCCGTGACGCCTGCCAATTTCGATTTCCATTGTCATTCCACCGCTTCCGACGGCTTGTTGTCGCCGGGCGATGTCGCGCGTCGGGCGGCGGCTAACGGTGTCGATTGCTGGGCCTTGACCGATCACGATACGCTCGGCGGTCTGCCGGAGGCGGCCGAGGCGGCCGGCGAATGCAGTCTGGCTTTCGTGCCGGGCGTCGAAATTTCCATCGAATGGCGCGCCACGCCCATCCACATCGTCGGCCTGGCTTTTTCGGCGGCGAACCCAGCCCTGGCCGGCGGGCTCGATGCCTTGCGCCTCGGGCGTAGCGAACGCGCCAAACGGATGGGGGAGGCGCTTGCCGCAATCGGTATTCCCGGAGTTTACGAAGGGGCCTTGCAGTATGTGACCAACCCGGACCTGATTTCGCGGGCGCATTTTGCCCGTTATCTGGTGTCGATCGGGATTGCACGCGAGGTTTCGAGCGTGTTCCAGCATTACCTGACGCCGGGTAAGCCGGGTTATGTCGATCATCGCTGGGCCACGCTGGAGGAGGCGACAGGCTGGATCCACGCCGCCGGCGGGGTGGCGGTGATTGCCCATCCGGGGCGCTACAAACTTTCCGGTGGCGATACGCGCCGCTTGCTCGACGATTTCAAGGCCCTGGGCGGGCAGGGGATCGAAGTGGTCAGCGGCAGCCATTCTCCCGATCATGTCCTGCATTTCGCCCGCCTGGCCCGGCACTACGCTTTTCATGCCTCGCGCGGCTCGGATTTTCACGGGCCGGAAGAAAGCCATGTCGATCTCGGTCGCGTGGCACAGTTGCCGCTCGATTTGAAGCCGGTCTGGCGCCTCTTCCTTTAGCGCGGCTTGCCGCTTCCCGCCTTCTTCCGTATTTTTCCCCACCGTTCTCCCAAACTCCCGATTCATGGCCCGCGTCGTCAATATCCACCCGGAAAATCCCCAGTCGCGCCTGCTCCTGCAGGCTGCCGAATTCATTCGCAACGGCGCCATCGTCGCCTTGCCGACCGATTCCTGCTACGCCCTCGGCTGCCATCTCGGGGACAAGGAGGCGCTCGACCGCATCCGTCAGATCCGCCAGATCGATGACCGCCATCACCTGACCCTGATGTGCCGCGATCTCTCCGATATCGCCAATTACGCCCGCGTGGACAATGTCCAGTACCGCCTGCTCAAGGCCGCGACGCCGGGCTCTTATGTCTTTATTCTCGAAGGCTCGAAGGAATTGCCACGGCGGGTGATGCACCCCAAGCGCAAGACCATCGGCTTGCGCATTCCCGATCATCCGGTGGCGCTGGCCCTGCTCGCCGAACTCGGCGAACCCTTGCTGACCTGTACCTTGCACCTGCCCGGTGATGAGGCTCCGCTGACCGAGGGCTGGGAAATCCAGGATCGTCTCGAGGACCGGATCGACTGGATTCTCGATGCCGGCCACTGCGGCACCGAGTCGACGACGGTGATCGATCTCACGACCGGCACGCCGGAACTGCTGCGCGCCGGTCGCGGTCCCTTGGCGCCGTTCGGCCTGGAGTAGGGCGGAGAAATGGAGATCAACGCCCTGATCCAGACCATCGCGGTCGCCGCCTTGCCGGTGATTTTTGCGATCACCCTGCACGAAGCGGCACACGGCTACGCCGCCCGCCATTTCGGCGACCCGACCGCCTGGCAACTGGGGCGAATCAGCCTCAATCCCCTGCGTCATATCGATCCCGTCGGCACCGTGGTGCTGCCGCTGGCGATCCTGCTGTTTTCCGGCGGTTCCTTCCTCTTCGGCTACGCCAAGCCGGTACCGGTCGATTTCGGCCGCCTGCGTCACCCCAAGCGCGACATGCTGTGGGTCGCCGCCGCCGGGCCGCTGGCCAATCTGGCAATGGCCCTGGCTTGGGCGATGCTGCTCAAACTGGCGTGGACCCTGCCGGAAAGCAGCTTTACCTTGCCCTTGACCGAGATGAGCAAGATCGGGGTGATCACCAATTGCGTGCTGATGGTCTTGAACCTGCTGCCGCTGCCGCCGCTCGACGGCGGCCGGATCGCCGTCAGCCTGCTGCCGCATGCACTGGCCTGGCGTTTCGCCCAGCTTGAGCGCTGGGGCTTTCCGATTCTGTTGCTCTTGTTATTCACCGATGTGCTGGGCGCGATCATGAATCCGCTGGTGCGCTTCGCGGCCCGCGCCATCGAATCCTTGTTCGGTCTCTACTGAGCGCTTGCCCCGCTTCTCAACTTTCGCCAATTTTCACTCTCCGATAAATCCATCATGTACGCAGAACGAGTCCTTTCCGGCATGCGCCCCACCGGCGCGCTGCACCTCGGCCACTACCACGGGGTGCTCAAGAACTGGGTCAAGCTCCAGCACGAGTATCCCTGCCTGTTCTTCGTCGCCGACTGGCACGCGCTGACCACGCATTACGATAGCCCGCAGGGAATCGAGCAGTCGTCGATGGACATGTTGATCGACTGGCTGGCGGCCGGCGTCGACCCCAACAAGGCGACCCTGTTCATCCAGTCCAAGGTGCCCGAGCACGCCGAGTTGCATTTGCTGATGTCGATGATGACGCCGCTCGGCTGGCTCGAACGCGTGCCGACCTACAAGGACCAGCAGGAAAAGCTGGCCGGCAAGGATCTGACCACCTACGGCTTCCTCGGTTATCCGCTGTTGATGAGCGCCGACATCCTGATCTACCGCGCCGACAAGGTGCCGGTCGGCGAGGACCAGATTCCGCACGTCGAATTCACCCGCGAACTGGCGCGCCGCTTCAACCACATGTACGGTCGCGAGCCGGGCTTCGAGGACAAGGCGAAGGAGGCGGTCAAGAAGCTGGGCGGCAAGAAGGCGCGGCTTTACGAGGAGTTGCGTACCCGTTTCCAGCAGGATGGCGACAAGGAAGCCGTCGAGCAGGCCAAGGCGCTGCTGCATGAAATTCAGCATTTGTCGGCGGTTGACCGTGAACGGCTGTTCGGTTACCTCGAAGGCACCGGCAAGATGATCCTGGTCGAACCCGGCTACCTGCTGACGCCGGAATCGAAGATGCCCGGCCTCGACGGTCAGAAGATGTCCAAGTCCTACCACAACACGATCACCCTGCGTGAGTCCGAGGAGTCGGTGGCGAAGAAGATCAAGTCGATGCCGACCGACACCAACCGCGTGCGTCGTACCGACCCGGGCGATCCGGCGCGCTGCCCGGTGTGGCAGTTGCATCAGGTGTATTCCGATGAATCGACTCGCGACTGGGTACAGCAGGGCTGCAAGAGCGCCGGCATCGGTTGCATCGAGTGCAAGCAGCCGGTGATTGCCGGCATCCTCAAGGAGCAGGCGCCGATGCGCGAGCGGGCGCAGATGTATCTCGACGACCCGGCCCTGGTTCGCAACATCGTTGCCGACGGCTGCGAGAAGGCTCGCGAGTACGCCCGCGAGACGATGCGCGACGTGCGCGAGGCGATGGGCCTCGCTTACGACTGAGCGGGCGCGCGATGTTCGGTTACGACTGGGAGACCCTGATCTGGATCGCCGTCGGTTTCGGCGGCCAGGGCTTGTTCATGATGCGCTTCGTCGTGCAATGGTGGTCGAGCGAGAAGGAGAAGCGCGTCGTCGTACCGGTCGCCTTCTGGTATTTCAGTATTGCCGGCGGCGTGGTGTTGACGGTGTATGCGGTGCATCGCGACGATCCGGTGTTCATCTTCGGGCAGGGGCTCGGGTTGATCATCTATTTCCGCAACCTTTTCCTGCACTATCGCGGTCAGGGCCGGGGCGCGGCGAGCTGAGATGACGGCTGCCACGGTCGACCTGCTGGACGAGGAAAATCCCGGGGAAGTAGTTCACTTCCCCGAGGGCTTTGTGCAGCCCGACCTGTTGCTGCCGGTGGCGCGCATCTACGGCCAGCCGCTCGACCAGTTGCCGCAGGATCTCTACATCCCGCCGGATGCGCTGGAGATCATGCTCGACGCCTTCGAAGGCCCGCTCGACCTGCTGCTCTACCTGATCCGCAAGGCCAACGTCGATATCCTCGATATCCCGATGGCGCCGCTGACCCGGCAGTATCTCGATTACGTCGAGGCGATGCGTGCCAGCAATCTCGAACTGGCGGCCGAATATCTGGTGATGGCGGCGATGCTGATCGAGATCAAGTCGCGCATGCTGCTGCCGCGGCCCAAGGCGGCCGAGGGCGAGGGCGGCGACGATCCGCGCGCCGAGCTGGTGCGCCGGCTGATGGAGTACGAGCAGATCAAGCTCGCCGGCCAGAGGCTGAACGAAATGCCGCAGGCCGAGCGCGAATTCTTCTGGGTCGAAACCCTGGTCGAAAAATCGCTGCTGGTGCGCCTGCCCGAGGTCTCGCTCGACGATATCAAGGAAGCCTGGATGGCGGTGGTGCGCCAGGCCAGGCTGAGCCGCAACCACAAGATTAGCCGCGAGGAATTGTCGGTGCGGGAGCACATGGGCATCATCCTGCGTTGCCTGCAGGAGCGCGGTGGCTTCGTTCGCTTCGAGGAGATCTTCGATCCCGACATGGGGGTGCCTGGGCTGGTGGTGCATTTTCTCGCGATGCTCGAACTGGGGCGCGAAAAACTGGTCAAGATCACCCAGACCGAGGCCTTTGCGCCGATCTACGTCAAGGTCAGCGACGGCGAGCCGGAGCCGGGGCTGGAGGAAGAGGAGGACGATGGAAGCTGATCTCGATCTCGAACTCGTCCGCCGGGTGCTTGAGGCGGCGCTGCTGGCAGCTCGCGAGCCGATGACGCCGCTCGAACTGCGCAAGATGTTCGACGAGGACATCTCGACCGAGCTGATCCGCAAGCTGCTCGACCAGTTGCGCGGCGACTACGCCGAGCGGCCGGTCGAGCTGGTGCAGCTGGCTTCGGGCTGGCGTTTCCGCACGCGCGCCGAGTACCTGCCGTACCTGGAGCGGCTGAACCCGGAAAAACCGCCGAAATATTCGCGGGCGGTGCTGGAAACCCTGGCCATCATCGCCTACCGTCAACCGGTGACTCGCGGCGATATCGAAGAGATTCGCGGGGTCACGGTCAACAGCAATGTCGTCAAGACGCTGGAGGAGCGGGGCTGGATCGATGTCGTCGGACATCGCGACACGCCCGGTCGGCCGGCTTTGCTGGCGACGACCAAACAATTTCTCGATGATCTGGGCTTGCGTTCGGTGAGCGAATTGCCGCCGCTGGAACAGATCGCACAAAACCTGGAGCTTGAAGCATGAAGGCCAAACGTACCCCCTTCCGCCCGTCGCAGAAGACGCCCGGACGGGAAAATCAGGGCGAAAGCCGCGTCGACCGTGAATCTGTCACGGACGACGGCGGCGAGGCCGCACCGTCCACCTCGGCAGCCGCCGCTGCGCCGCAGCGGGGCAATCGCAAGCCGCCGCCGACCGGCCGCGCGCATCGCGGCACCATCGGCCGCAACGGCAAGCCCTTGCCGGAGGCCAAGCCCGAGCGCCTGCAGAAGATCCTGGCCCAGGCCGGGGTCGGTTCGCGCCGCGAAATGGAAGAGTGGATCGCCGCCGGCAAGGTCAGCGTCAATGGTGAGGTGGCGCACCTTGGCCAGTCGGTGGTGCCGACCGACAAGGTCAAGATCGGCGGTCGCCTGATCAATATTCGCTTTACCGGCAGTTCGCGCCCGCCGCGCGTGCTGATGTACCACAAGCCGGAAGGCGAGATCGTTTCGCGTGATGACCCGGATGGCCGGCCGTCGGTCTTCGCCGCCTTGCCGCGGATGCGCGGCGGACGCTGGATCAACGTCGGGCGTCTCGACTTCAATACCTCGGGCTTGCTGCTGTTCACCACCTCCGGTGAGTTGGCCAACAAGCTGATGCACCCGAGTTCGCAGCTGGTCCGCGAATACGCCGTGCGCGTGCTGGGTGAGCTGACCATGGAAGCGCAGCAGCAATTGCTCAAGGGCGTCGAGCTGGAAGATGGTCCGGCTAATTTCGGCGCCCTGGTCGATGCGGGCGGCGAGGGGGCGAACAAGTGGTACCGGGTGACCATTTTCGAGGGCCGCAACCGCGAAGTGCGGCGGATGTTCGAGGCGGTCGGCTGTACGGTCAGCCGCCTGATCCGCGTCCGTTACGGCCCCTTCGTTTTGCCGCCGCAACTCAAGCGCGGGCGTTGCCGCGAGCTGAACGAGGCCGAGCTCAAGGTCTTGCTCAAGGCGCTGGCGGCGAGTACTCCGGCGCAAGGCGAATAAGGCGGGCGGGGAGCGGTGGCGACTGCCTCTGCTCCCGGTTTTGCCGCTGCAACATTTACGGAAGATTAAAAAACCGTTATAATCCGTGGGTTTGTTCCACCTGCTACGCCCTGCGTGTGTCTGCAAGGGGTGGCAGGGCATCATCTTTCTCTCTGGGGTGGGCGTTTCGCCCATTTTTTATTTGTGGCTATGGATTTGAACTCTCTGATTGAAACCACCGTGACCGGCCTGGGCTATGAACTGGTCGATATCGAAATGTCGCCGCGGGCGCGTACCATTCGCGTCTTCATCGACGCGCCGGAGCACGAAGGCGGGATCGATGTCGAGGATTGTGCCAAGGTTTCCAATCAGCTGACCCGCCTTTTCGAGGTCGAGAACATCGACTACGACCGGCTCGAGATTTCCTCGCCGGGAATGGATCGCGTGGTCAAGAAGGAGGCCGATTTCGCCCGCTTCGCCGGCCAGGATATCCAGATCAAGATTCGCATTCCCCAGAACAATCGCCGTAATTTCCAGGGCGAACTGCTCGGCTGCCAGGATGGCAAGGTTGGCCTGCGCCTGAAGCAGGACGGCAAGCAGGAAGATGTGGAACTCGAATTCACCAATATCGAAAAGGCACGTCTGGTGCCGCGTTTCGACTGAAGTACCAGGAGGTTTTAGTCCATGAGCCGTGAAATGTTGCTGCTGGTCGATGCTCTGGCCCGCGAGAAGAACGTCAATAAGGAAATCGTGTTCGGCGCGCTCGAAATGGCGCTGGCTTCGGCGACCAAGAAACGCATTCACGACGAGGCCGATGTCCGGGTCTCGATTGACCGCAATACCGGGATCTATGACTCCTTCCGTCGCTGGCAGGTGGTGGCCGACCACGAGTACGTCAATGAATACCTGCAGATTCCGCTCTCGGATGCGCAGAAGGACGACCCCGAGATCGAGGTTGGCGATTTTCTCGAGGAACCCCTGGAGCCGATCGACTTCGGGCGTATCGGCGCACAGGCCGCCAAGCAGGTGATCCTGCAGCGCATTCGCGATGCCGAACGCGAACAGATCCTGCAGGACTTCCTGGATCGCAAGGAACACGTCGTTTCCGGCACCATCAAGCGCATGGAGCGCGGTAACGCCATTGTCGAAACGGGCAAGATCGAAGCCCTGCTGCCGCGCGACCAGATGATCCCGAAAGAAAACCTGCGCGTCGGCGACCGGGTAAAAGCCTACCTGTTGCGCGTCGACCGTGGCGCTCGCGGTCCGCAAATCATTCTCTCGCGCACGGCGCCGGAATTCGTGATCCAGCTCTTCGCGCTGGAAGTCCCGGAAATCGCCGACGGCCTGATGGAACTCAAGGCTTGTGCCCGCGACCCCGGTCTGCGCGCCAAGATTGCCGTCAAGTCCAACGATCCGCGCATCGATCCGATCGGCACCTGCGTCGGTCTGCGCGGCTCGCGTGTCACCGCGGTGCGCAACGAAGTCGGTGGCGAAAACGTCGATATCGTGCTCTGGTCCGCCGATCCGGCGCAGTTCGTGGTGGGCGCCCTCTCGCCGGCCGAGGTGTCGTCGATCGTGGTCGATGAGGAAAAGCACGCGATGGACGTCGTGGTCGACGAGGACAACCTCGCCATCGCCATCGGTCGTAGCGGTCAGAACGTTCGCCTGGCCTCGGAACTGACCGGCTGGACGATCAACCTGATGACTCAGGACGAATCCGAGAAGAAGGCCGAGGCCGAGCACGCGGTGACGCGTGTGATCTTCATGGAAAAACTGGATATCGACGAGGAACTCGCCGATCTGCTGATTGACGAAGGCTTTTCGACGCTGGAAGAGGTGGCTTATGTGCCGCTGGCCGAAATGCTGGAAATCAATGGCCTGGACGAGGAACTGGTCAATGAATTGCGCAATCGTGCGCGCAATGTGTTGCTGACCGAGGCCATCGCCACCGAGGAACAACTGGAAAACGTTTCCGACGACCTGATCGGTCTTGAGGGAATGAGCAAGGAAATTGCGGCCAAACTGGCCGGTCACGATGTCAAGACGCGCGACGACCTCGCCGAACTGGCCGTGGATGAACTGATGGAATTCACCGGGATCGACGAGACCCGCGCCAAGGAATTGATCCTCAAGGCACGCGCTCATTGGTTCGAGTGAGGGGGAGGTAACGAGCATGTCAGCAACAACCGTTTCGCAATTCGCCGTCGAACTCAAAATGCCGGTTTCGGCCCTGCTCGAGCAATTGAGCAAGGCCGGCGTCGGCAAGTCCGGAGCCAGCGACACCCTGACCGACCAGGATAAAGCCAGGCTGCTGGAATACCTGCGCCGTTCGCATGGCGACCAGTCTTCGAACAACAAGATCACGCTGACGCGCAAGGAGACCTCCGAGATCAAGGCCACCGATGCCCACGGCCGTGCCCGTACCGTGCAGGTCGAGGTACGCAAGAAGCGCGTCCTGATCAAGCGCGATGTGCCGGAAGCCGCTGTTCAGTCCGGACATCTGCCCGAGGAGACTTCCGACGACGCACTCTTGGCGCAGGACGCACTGGCTGCAAACCTGCCCGAGACGGCGCTGGAACCGCTGCCCGTAGCCGAGATCGATACGCTGCCTGAGTTGCCTGCCGTCGAGCCGGAGCCGGAAGTGCCGGTCGAGGCGGTGGAAGAATCCTTGCCCGAGGCCGAGTTGAAGCCGGCGGCAAGCTCCGAGTCCGTGCTTGAGGTCGAAAGCGACGTGCAAGCCGGGGACGATATCGAATCCGCGGCGGTGGAAGGCGAAACACCGGAGTCGACGGAGTCGGCAAGCGAACAGGCGCCCGCCAGTTCCGGGGAGCGCGTCTTGCGCCCGCGTGTCGTCGATCGTGCAGCGATCATCGGCGAGAAGGAATTGAAGTCTCGTGAAGAGGCTGCCCGTCGGGCCAGCCGCCTGCGTGAAATCCAGGAACGCGAACTGGCCGAGAAGAAGGCCCGCGAGGCCCAACTGGTGGTGATGCGTCAGCAGGCGGAAGTCGCGGCCGCTGCCGCCAAGGCCGCGGAGCAGGCCAAGCAGCAGGCCGCTGCCCAGGCCAAGGCCGCGCCGCCCAGCGAGAAGGGTACGTTGCACAAGAAACCCGACGCCGTCGGCAAGGATGCCAGCAAGAAGGACAAGCCCCGCTCTGCCGATGATGGCAAGAAGAAGGGGGGAATCAAGACCCGGAGTTCCGACGTCGGTAGCTCCTGGAAAGACAATCGCCACGGCAACAAGAAGCACGGCAAGAGCAGTGGCGGCGATGACGGTCAGGGCAGTTTCCAGGCACCGACCGAGCCGATCAGCCGTGAAGTGCACGTACCGGAGACCATTTCCGTTTCCGATCTCGCCCACAAGATGGCCGTGAAGGCCACCGAAGTGATCAAGGCGATGATGAAGATGGGTTCGATGGTGACCATCAACCAGGTCGTCGACCAGGAAACGGCAATGATCGTGGTCGAGGAAATGGGCCACAAGGCGGTCGCCGCCAAGCTGGATGATCCGGATGCCTTCCTCGAGGAACATGCCGAGCACAAGGATGCCGAGCAACTGCCGCGTGCCCCGGTGGTGACCGTCATGGGTCACGTCGACCACGGCAAGACCTCGCTGCTCGACTATATCCGTCGTGCCAAGGTGGCTGCCGGTGAAGCCGGCGGGATTACCCAGCACATTGGTGCTTACCACGTCGAAACCGACCGTGGCATGATCACCTTCCTCGATACCCCGGGCCACGAAGCCTTTACGGCGATGCGTGCGCGCGGTGCCAAGGCCACCGATATCGTGGTGCTGGTGGTTGCCGCCGACGACGGCGTGATGCCGCAGACCAAGGAAGCGATCCATCACGCCAAGGCAGCCGGTGTGCCGCTGGTGGTGGCAGTGAACAAGATCGACAAGCCCGATGCCAACCTCGACCGCGTCAAGCAGGAGTTGGTGGGCGAAGGTGTGATTCCGGAAGAATACGGCGGCGATTCGCCGTTCTGCCCGGTGTCGGCCAAGAAGGGTATCGGCATCGACGAGTTGCTCGAGCAGATCCTGTTGCAGGCCGAAATCCTTGAGCTGACCTCGGCCAAGGAAGCGCCGGCCAAGGGTCTGATCATCGAAGCCCGCCTCGACAAGGGCCGTGGCGCGGTGGCGACCATGCTGGTGCAGTCCGGCACCCTCAAGCGCGGCGACGTGGTGCTGGCTGGCCAGGTCTTCGGCAAGGTGCGGGCGATGCTTGACGAGAACGGCAAGCCGATCAACGAGGCCGGCCCGTCGATTCCGGTCGAAATTCTCGGTCTGTCCGACGTTCCGGCCGCTGGCGAGGAGGCGATTGTGCTGACCGACGAGAAGAAGGCGCGTGAAATCGCCTTGTTCCGTCAGGGTAAGTTCCGCGACGTCAAGCTCGCCAAGCAGCAGGCGGCCAAGCTGGAAAGTATGTTCCAGCAGATGGAAGAGGGCGAGGTCAAGACCCTGCCGCTGATCGTCAAGGCCGACGTGCAGGGTTCGCAGGAAGCGCTGGTGCAGACCCTGCAGAAGCTGTCGAACGAGGAAGTCCGGGTCAACGTCATCCACGGCGCGGTCGGTGCGATTTCCGAATCCGACGTCAACCTGGCGCAAGCTTCGGGCGCCGTCATCATCGGCTTCAACACCCGTGCCGATGCCAGCGCCCGCAAACTGGCCGAAAGCTTCGGCGTCGATATCCGTTACTACAACGTGATTTACGACGCAGTCGACGAGGTCAAGGCCGCCCTGTCCGGCATGTTGGCGCCCGAGAAGCGCGAGCAGATCACCGGGATGGTCGAGATTCGTCAGGTCTACACCATTTCGCGCGTTGGCACGATTGCCGGTTGTTACGTGCTCGAAGGTATCGTCAAGCGGGCTTCGCGCGTTCGCCTGATCCGCAACAACGTGGTCCAGTGGGACGGCGAGCTCGATTCGCTCAAGCGCTTCAAGGACGATGTCAAGGAAGTGCGTTCCAACTTCGAGTGCGGTCTGTCGCTGCGCGGCAATAACGACATCGAAGTCGGCGATCAGCTCGAAGTGTACGAAATCCAGGAAGTGGCACGGTCGCTGTAATGAGAAAGCAAGCTCCTCGCGGTTTTCAGCGGAGCGAACGGGTCGCGGAGCAGGTGCGCCGCGACCTCGCCGACCTGATCCGTACTGAATTGAAAGACCCGCGCGTCGGCATGATCAGCTTGACCGAGGTCGAATTGACCCCGGATTACGCGCACGCCAAGATTTTCTTCACCACGCTCAAGGCCGAGCATCTGGAAGAAATCCAGCGTGGCCTGAAGCGGGCTTCCGGCTTTTTGCGCCGTGAGCTTGGACGGCGCATTCACATCCATACCCTGCCCGAATTGCACTTTATCTACGACAATTCGCTGGAGCGGGGAGCCAGTCTGTCGCAGTTGATCGACCAGGCAAACGCGGTTTCCGCCGCCGATGCCGACGATGCAACCGACGGCGAGCCGGCGTCGCCGCAGGCCTGAAACCCTTCGATGCAGCCTAAAGTCAAGAAGACCTGGAAACAGGTCGATGGCGTACTCTTGCTCGACAAGCCGGTCGGCTTGTCGTCCAACGATGCCTTGCAGAAGGCCCGGCGCCTGTTTTCTGCAGCCAAGGGCGGGCATACCGGAACCCTCGATCCGCTGGCCTCGGGTTTGCTGCCCTTGTGCTTCGGCGAGGCCACCAAATTTTCGGCCGATCTGCTCGATGCCGACAAGACCTACGAAGCTGAACTCAAGCTTGGGGTCGAAACCGATTCCGGCGATGCCGAAGGGCAAGTGACGGCGACCTCTACGGTCAACGTCGAAAAAGCGCAATTTCTCGCCGTGCTGCCGCAATTCACCGGTCCGATCGAGCAGGTGCCGCCGATGCACTCGGCACTCAAGCGCGACGGTCGGCCGCTCTATGAATTGGCCCGACAAGGCATCGAAGTCGAGCGGGCGGCACGGGCGGTGACTATTCATGTACTCGATTTGCTCGATTTCGCCGGTGATGTTGCGCGCATCCGCGTCTGCTGCAGCAAGGGCACCTATATCCGGGTGCTGGCTGCCGATATCGGTCGGGTTCTCGGCTGCGGCGCGCACCTGAGCGCCTTGCGGCGAACACGGGTGGCCGACCTCGATCTGGCGAACGCCGTGACCCTGGCCGAACTCGAAGCGCTGGCCGAGGAGGCGCGGCCGGCACGGCTGGCACCGGTCGATGCCTTGCTCTCCAGCTTGCCGCAAGTCGAACTCGATCCTGCCGCTGCCGAGCGTTTCAGCCACGGTAACCCGGTGGCGCTACTGCCGGGTCCGGGTGGCAAGATCCGTGTCTATGCCGCCGGCCGTTTGCTGGGGGTGGGCGAACCCGGTACCGACGGGCGTTTGTGGCCTAAACGGCTGGTGCAATTGGCGGTCTGATCTGCTAGAATCGCCGCTTTCCGCGCTGTGCGGTTTTTAAACTGGCGTCCGCTCTATCAAACCGGGGCGACGTCGTATCGATGAAAGTGAGTTTGACATGGCCCTCAATGCCACAGCCAAGGCAGCTATCGTTGCCGATTTCGCCCAGTCCAAAGGCGATACGGGTTCCCCCGAAGTTCAGGTCGCCCTGCTGACCGCCCGCATCAATGACCTGCAGCCGCACTTCAAGGAGCACACCAAGGATCACCACTCCCGCCGTGGTCTGCTGCGCCTGGTTTCCCAGCGTCGCAAGCTGCTCGATTACCTGAAGGACAACGATGTCGAGCGCTACCGCAACCTGATCACCAAGCTGGGCCTGCGTAAATAAGGCGCACGCCAAGCCACGAAAAAGCGGCCCGGAAAATTCCCGGCCGCTTTTTTGCTTTCTGTTTTACCTAGTGTGTTGTTGTGCTGCAAGTTGTTGTTATTGTTGATAAATGTGATGAGAGAGAAAGGAAGTCATGTTTAATATCGTGAAAAAGACGTTTGCCTACGGCGAGCATCAAGTCACCCTGGAAACGGGTGAAGTGGCCCGCCAGGCCGGTGGCGCCGTGGTGGTGTCGATGGAAGAGACGGTTGTTCTGGTGACCGTCGTCGGCGCCAAGAGCGCCAAGCCCGGTCAGGATTTCTTTCCGCTGACCGTCGATTACCAGGAAAAGGTTTACGCCGCCGGCCGTATCCCCGGCGGTTTCTTCAAGCGCGAGGGTCGTCCTTCGGAAAAGGAAATCCTGACCTGCCGCCTGATCGATCGTCCGATCCGCCCGCTGTTCCCGGACGGTTTCTATAACGAAGTCCAGATCGTCGCCACTGTGCTCTCGCTCAACCCGGAAGTCGATTCCGACATCCCGGCGATGATCGGTGCCTCCGCCGCCCTGGCCATTTCCGGCATCCCGTTTGCTGGCCCGATCGGTGCCGCCCGCGTTGGCTACCTCAACGGTCAGTACGTGCTGTGCCCGACCCTTAGCCAGCTCAAGGACAGCCAGCTCGACCTGGTGGTAGCCGGTACCGAAGCCGCTGTGTTGATGGTTGAATCGGAAGCCGATCAGTTGTCGGAAGAAATCATGCTCGGCGCCGTGGTTTTCGGTCACACCGAAATGCAGAAGGCGATCAACGCGATCAACGAACTGGTGGAAGAAGCCGGCAAGCCGGAATGGGATTGGCAGGCTCCGGCCAAGGACGAAGCCCTGGTCGCACGCCTCAAGGATCTGGTCGGCGCCAAGCTCGAAGAGGCTTACAGCATCACCAGCAAGCAGACCCGTAGCCAGACCGTCAAGGCCATTGCCGCCGAAGCCGTCGCCACGCTGTGCACCGGTGAAGAAGGCGCGCCGGATGCCAACACCGTCGGCAACCTGTTCTTCGAGATGGAAGCCGCCATTGTCCGTGGCCGCATCCTGAGTGGGGCACCGCGTATCGACGGCCGCGACACCCGCACCGTGCGTCCGATCACCATGCGTTCCGGCGTCCTGCCGCGCACCCACGGTTCGGCACTGTTCACCCGTGGCGAAACCCAGGCCATGGCTGTCGCCACGCTGGGCACCAACCGCGACGAGCAGATCATCGATGCGCTGGCCGGCGAATACCGCGACCGCTTCATGCTGCACTACAACATGCCCCCGTACGCCACCGGCGAATGCGGTCGCGTCGGCACCCCGAAGCGTCGCGAAATCGGTCACGGCCGTCTGGCCAAGCGTGCGCTGCTGGCCGTGCTGCCGAAGCCGGAAGACTTCTCCTACTCGATGCGCGTCGTTTCCGAAATCACCGAGTCCAACGGCTCCTCGTCGATGGCTTCCGTCTGCGGTGGTTGCCTGGCGCTGATGGACGCCGGTGTGCCGCTCAAGGCCCACGTTGCCGGTATCGCCATGGGCCTGATCAAGGACGGCAACCGCTTTGCCGTGCTAACCGACATCCTTGGCGACGAAGATCACCTCGGCGACATGGACTTCAAGGTCGCCGGTTCGACGACCGGTATCACCGCGCTGCAGATGGACATCAAGATCCAGGGCATCACCAAGGAAATCATGCAGGTTGCGCTGGCCCAGGCCAAGGACGCCCGCATGCACATCCTCGGCCTGATGCAGGAAGCCGCCGCCGGCCCGCGTGAGGAAATGTCCGCCTACGCGCCGCGCCTCTACACCTTCAAGATCAATCCGGAAAAGATCCGCGACGTGATCGGCAAGGGCGGCGCCGTGATCCGCAGCATCACCGAAGAGACCGGCACCACCATCGACATCCAGGATGACGGCACGATCACCATCGCCGCCACCTCTGGCGAAGCTGCTGCCGCTGCCCGCGCCCGCATCGATGCGATCACCGCCGAAGTCGAAATCGGCAAGATCTACGAAGGTACCGTGCTCAAGATCCTCGACTTCGGTGCCATCGTCCAGGTTCTGCCGGGCAAGGACGGCCTGTTGCACATCTCGCAGATCGCCAAGGAGCGCGTCAACAAGGTCGACGACTACGTCAAGGAAGGCCAGGTCATCCGCGTCAAGGTTCTGGAAACCGACGAGCGCGGTCGCGTCAAGTTGTCGATGAAGGCCGCGGCCGAGGAAGAGGCTGCCGCTCCCGCACAGCCGTAACAGCTGTACTGATTGCCGCCTTTCCCCGGGTGGCGTGGTATCGAAAAGAGCGCCCTTGCGGCGCTCTTTTTTTCGAGCGGATTGCGTTCGGTAATAAAAAAGCGCCAGTCGCGGCGCTTTTTCAATGATTTCCATGGATTTTCACGGTCGACCGTGAAAATCCATGGAAAAGGCGGTCTGCAGGGGACTTACTTGGCCATCTGCTTTTCCTTGAGTTCCTCAAGGGTCTTGCAGTCGATGCACAGGGTGGCCGTCGGGCGCGCTTCCAGGCGCTTGATGCCGATCTCGATGCCGCACTTGTCGCAATAGCCGTAGTCGTCGCCATCGATGCGGGCCAGCGTTTCGTCGATCTTCTTGATCAGCTTGCGCTCGCGGTCACGGTTGCGCAACTCGATCGCCATGTCGGTTTCCTGGCTGGCGCGGTCGTTGGGGTCGGCGAAGACCGTCGCTTCGTCCTGCATGGTGTGGACGGTGCGGTCGATATCCTCGCTCAACTCCTTCTTCAGGGTTTCGAGAATTTTCCGGAAATGTGCGAGCTGCTTGGCGCTCATGTAGTCTTCGCCCGCCTTTGGTTCGTAGGGGGTGAAATGCTTGTGGAGCAGGTCTTCTGCCATTTCTGATGCGTCCTGGTGACGAAAAATCCGATTAAATATCAGAAAAGTCGGGTGATAGCAACAGGCTATTCTTTCCTTGTTCTATTTCATTGTTTTTTAAGTTGTTTTGTAATCCCTGTCATGGGCAGCCGGCGCCTTGGCTCCTTACGGTCGACCAGGTTTTTTCCTTGGATTTTCTGAATTTTTCGACTATAATCCTCGCCTTGTGTCGGGGCGTAGCGCAGTCTGGTAGCGCATCTGCTTTGGGAGCAGAGGGTCGTGAGTTCGAATCCCACCGCCCCGACCAAACCGGTATTGCCCACCACCGGCCCCGCTTGCCGGATGCAGGCGCAAGCCGCGAATTTCCTGCCTTTCGCCAGTGGCCCGATCCGGTATCCGCGCATGAAATGCGCGCCTGTCCACGTGTTGCGGGAAATTGCTTGCTCATGGCCATCGTTGAAAAATCCGTGCTCATCGAACGCTCGGCCGAGCAGATGTTCGACCTTGTCGACCGTTGCGAGGACTATCCCGAATTCCTGCCTTGGTGTGGCAAGACGGAGCTCAAATTCCGCGATGCGGCAAAAACGGTGGCGACGCTGCATATCAACTACCATGCGGTGAAATCGAGCTTTACCACCGAAAATGACAAGCACTTTCCCGGTTCGATGCAAATACGCCTCGTCGATGGTCCTTTCAAGCGACTTGAGGGCTCCTGGCAGTTCAAGCCCCTGGCCGCCAATGCCTGCAAGATCGAGTTCCGTCTGCACTATGAATTTTCCAGCAAGCTGTTCGAGAAGGTGATCGGTCCGGTTTTCAGCCATATCGCCAATACCTTTGTCGACGCTTTCGTGCGTCGGGCAGCACAGATCTACGGAAGCTGAACATGGCCGAAAGTGAAAAGATTTCAGTCGATGTCTGTTACGCAATGGCCGGGCGGCAGGAGGTGGTCAAACTCTCCCTGACGGCCGGCAGCACCCTGGGCGATGCGCTGCAGGCCAGCGGCCTGCTCGATAAATACCCGGAAATCGATCTCAAGAAAAACAAGTTCGGTATCTGGAACAAACTGGCCAAGGTCGATGCCGTGTTGCGTGAGCGCGACCGGGTTGAAATCTATCGGCCCCTGATCGCCGATCCGAAGGAAGTGCGCCGGCAGCGCGCGGCCGAGGGCAAGGTCATGAAAAAGGGGGCCGGCGAAGGTGAGGGCGGCGACCCCGCCTGAATTACCCGGCAGGCGGCGCCGGCAGAGGCTGGATCAACCGCCTTCGTCGCACCCGGCCCTGTTGTCGGGGCGTGGGCCAAGCAGCACCGGCAGGGCGTGGCGAAGATAGAGAAACCACGCCAGGCACCACAGCCCGCTGGCCAGCAGCAGCGCAGCGGCGCCCAACCAATCGGGGGCGTAACGGGCACCGGCAGCCAGCAGCAGGATAGCGCCCGACCATGGCAGCCAGTTGCGGCGATCCAGATCGTGGCCGGCGTGCAGGCGACCGGCGATACTCATGACGATCAGCATCGATAGCCCGATCGAGCCGATGTAGGCGAGATGTGCCGCCGAACTGCTTCCCGGGAGTGCGGGGAAAAAACTGCTCAGGCCTTGCAGGGTGTAGGCCAGCGCCATCAGCCAATAGACCAGGTAGGGCAATAGCACCCAGCGCCGCCAGAGCGCCTTGCCGATGTGCCAGTCGTTGAGCAGGTTGAAGACTGCCGCCGCTGCTGCCAGCGCCAGCCAGCCGAGAAGTGGATTGCCGGGCAGCCAGAAACCCGCCGCACCGTGCAGGCCGAGCGTGAGGATCGCCAGATTGCGACGCGGTGGGCGGGCGACATAGGGAGCGCTGTCGTCCCCTCGCTCGACCAGCACATCATTGACCAGACGCATGGAAATCCGTGAAAGCGCGATGATGATCAGGATCATGCTCAGGCTTCCCGTCAAGCGTAACCAGGGCAGGGCATCGCTGCCGCCAAGCAGACTGGCGTAAAAACCGCATTCAACGACGAAGAGGGCGAGCAGGGCGTGGAAAAACGCCAGGTGGCGGCGGCCGCTGCCTTGCCAGAGCGGTTTCGCCAGCCAGAGCAGAACACCGGCCAGCAGACCGAGGTCGCACAAGGCGGCAAGAACGGTGGCGGCAGACCCGATGAGTCCGGACAAGGCGAAGGCCGTGCGGGCAAGCAGCCAAAGTCCGAACAGTCGCCGCACATGGCGTGCCGCAATCGGGCGCACGCCGGTGAACTCGGGGACCGCCGTGAGTATGAAGCCGATGACCGAAGCCAGGATGCAGCCATGGAACAATTCGTGGGCGTGCCAGATCACCGCGCCGCCGGCAAAGGGCGGCAAGGGCAGGAAGCCGGTCAGGAATAATCCCCAGGCGGCCAGCAGCAGTAGCGCGCTGCTGGCCGTGGCCAGGAAAAAAACCCGAAAAGGGCAGAGCCAGAGTGGGTGCTGCAATGAGATCACGACTGATTTTCCTTCTTTGTCCCAGGCAAGCCGAATGCGCTACGTATTTCCGGGCAGCGCAGGAAATGCGCCGTCCGGGTGAAGAGCCAGTCTTCATCCCGTGCCTGGGCCGGTAGATCGATCCGCTCCTCGATCACGATCTGCCCGGGGCTTCCGGCCATGACCAGGATGCGATCTGCCAGGCGGATGGCCTCCATCAGATCGTGGGTGATCATCAGGATGGCCGAATCGTTGAGGGCGCGCTCGGAGAGCAGCAGGGCATACAACTCGCTCTTGATGCCGACATCGAGTGCCGAAAAGGCTTCGTCGAGCAGCAGCAGATCCGGCGAGACGGCAAAGGCACGCGCCAGTGCTGCCCGGCTTTGCATGCCGCCAGAGAGGGCGGCGGGGTATTTGTCCAGATCGGCCGGAGTCAGCCCCATGCGTCGGGCCAGTTTGGCGCTACGCAGTTGGCGTTCGTGTTTCCCGACCCCCAGGGCCTTGAGCCCGAGAGCGATATTCTCTCCCGTGCGTTTCCAGGGCAGGAGGCGAGGCGTCTGAAACATCATCGCGGTTCGCGAAAAATGGTTATCCACCTTCCCCGCCCAGGGGTCGAGCAAGCCGGCGGCGAGCTTGAGCAGCGTTGTCTTGCCGCAGCCCGAAGGGCCGACCAGGGCAACGGCCTCCCCCGGATGGACCGTGAGAGCGATATCGGAGAGCACCCTCTGGTAGCCGAAACGGTGGGATATTCCCTGCAACTGCAGATAGCGGCTGGGCAAGGTGTTCATGGCCGGCTTTCGTCCCATTGGCGCCAGGATTCAAGTCGCCGTTTCAGCGGTTCCAGCAGGAGGTACTCCACCCCGAGCAAGCTGCCGACGAGGGCGAGGATCCAGGCCATCGAGCTTGGCGTATCGAGGTGGCTGCGCGATATCGCGAGGGCCGCCCCGATACCGTCCTGGGTGGATAGCAATTCGGCCATGACCACCACTTTCCAGGCAGTTCCGAGGGCCGTGATCCAGGCGGGAAAGAGGTAGGACAGCACGTGCGGCAGGTAAATGTCGCTCAATTTCATCGCAAAAGACAGACCAAGCATGCGCGACAACTCGCGCAACTGCCCATCGAGCGTGCGCGTTCCCTGCATCGCGCCAACGAAAATTACCGGGAAGGTAGCGACGAAGACGGTAAACACCGGGGTGCCGTCACCTGCTCCAAACCAGAGCAGGGCCAGGACCAGCCAGGCAATCGGGGGCATGCCGACCAGGAGGGTGACGATGGGGCGCGACATCATCGATGCCGTGAGTGAAATTCCCGCAATCATCCCGGCGGCACTCCCCACGCCCAGGCTGAGGAGAAAGCCGGTCAGCGCACGGCGTGCGGTAATGGCGATATCTTCCCAGGCAAGAGGATCGTGCAGGAGTCTGCTCAGGGTCTGCAGCGATTCCACAGGCGTCGGCAAGATCAGGCTGCCCAGCACCATGGCCAGCGCGTGCCAGGCCGCCATGAACAGGAAGAGGCTGGCCAGCGATCCCCAGCCGCTCCAGAGATAAGCGAGAACCGAGCCGGATGCCGCCAGCAGCCGACCCGGCAAACCAGGAGGCGCGTTCATGTCTTGCTTCTCCAACGTATTCGCACTACTCATTCAGCTTCTCTTCGCGCTTCACGGAGCGGCATAAAAAGCAGCATCGGGAAGCTTGCCGCCGATCAGTGCGGGATTGACGCTTTCAAGCTGGCGGAAGAAAAATTCGAGTTCATTGCGCGCCGACGCAGCCGGGACATGCCGCATCTGGCTGGCCGCCAGCGAATCGGCCACGGCCTCGGGGGTCAGCAGGTCGAGTCGGCGGGCCACCATTTCACCGCATTTCAGGGCATTCTTGCCGCACCATTCCAGGGATGCCGCGTAGGCTGCCATGACCTTGGTCTGCAGTTGCGTATCGGCGGCGGCTTTACCGATGGCGGCGATTCCCGCCTGTGGAATACGTGCCTCGCGCTGGAAAACCCGTCCCCATTCCTGCTGCAGGTCGGCGCTGCGGAACAATTCGGGGGCGATGACGCTGACCGGGAAGGAACGGGTCTTGCGCAAAGCCATGGAAACCGAGGGCTCGGCCAGTAGTGCATGGTCGACGCGCCGCGAAATCAATAACTGCATGGCATCAAGGGGCGAGGCCACGTAGCGCAGCTTGAAGTCGCGTCTCGGGTCGATTCCCTGTTTCTGGGAAAGGAGCGCAAAAACGATATCCGGCATGTCGGCACGGAAAGGCATTGCGATTTCCTTGCCGCGAAAATCGGCCAGGGTTTTCAGCGATTGGTCGCGCGATACCAGCCACAGGACGCCCCAAGTCGAGATGTCCAGCAATTTGATCTGCACGCCACGGTTGTAGAGATTGGCGGCCACATTGCTCGGCGTGGCGATGAAGTCGGCTCGCCCCCCCAGCGCCAGTACCCGCAGCTGGTCGGGATCTTTCCAGACCTCGAACTCGACCTTGTCGGCCACATCGCGTAGTGCCCCGGTTTCCAACATGTGGATCAGTGGGGTCGACACCGCTGCCGGAGGCCCGGAAAGTACCAGGCGCGGCAGACGCTCGGCCCATGCCGGGCTTGCCAGCGCCCAGCAGGCCAGGCACAGGCCCAGCAGATGGGAACGAATCCGCTGCACGGAGAATTTCATTTCGTCGTCAATCATTTTGTCTGCCACGCCGCCACTTTCAGTGTGCCGCCACGCCGGCCAGGGCGAGCAATTTTTCGTATTGCGCCGGCTCGAGAATCTGACGCACACGGTTGACGCAGCGGATATGGATTTCCGCAGCTTCGCGCTTGCTTGCCGCCAGTCGGTCGAGCGAGGTCGCGAGGGCTTCCGGTGTTGCGCCTTCGTGCAGGACCGCGCGCGCAATAGCCGCCTCTTCCGCCTGGGCCGCCTTGAAGCGACCGCCGATCGCAGCCGGAACTTCAGCCATTACCGCCTTGAACGCTGCCTGCTGCTTCTCGTTCAGGCCAAGCTCATCGCCCCGCTTGTTGATGACCCCCATCAGGTGAGGCAGATTTTGCGGCAGGATCAGGGCGTAGTGATTCATCGGGGCGACCGCCGCCGTCGTGGCCGGTGGCGCATCGGCCACGGCCTGGCCCGCACCGAGAAGGAACAGCATTGCCAACTGGCTTGTCCAGATGTTTCGTTTCATGAAAATTACCTCCAGTTTGTCGATGGTGAGCCCGAAGCGGCGAGGTTTGCTCCGGAAAGCGGCAGCCCTCGAATTCCCCCCGCCTCCTTGGGTGTGTGTCTGCAACGGCAGATCAGAAAACATAGGTCATGCCGATGCCAATGCTGCGTCCATTGCCGGGAAGATAGCCTGGATCGCTGGCCTTGGCCCGGTTGCGGATTGCGTAACTGCTGGCGTGGCGTTTGTCGGCGAGATTTTCCGCCTGGATGAAGGCACTCCACTTCTGCCAGCGATAGTCAGCTTTGAAGCCCCAGAGGATGTAGGCATCTTGTTCCACACCTGGCGTATTGGCGTGATCGGTTGGTGTATCGGCAGCCAGCCAGCGTAAATTCGGACCAAAACGCCATCCCTGATATCGATAGCGCAATTCGGCATCAAGCAGGTGGCGCGGTATGCCGGCAATGCGGTTGCCGGCATATTCGCCGCCCTTGAAGCGAAAATCGCTATAGGTATAGGCAAGACGATATTCAAATGCGCTGCCCGTGGTTACGCGCCAAGCGCCTGCGAGTCCGAGTTCCACACCTTGATGGCGCGTACCGTCACGGTAATTGAAGGTGCCGACTTTGATGCCGTTGGCGTCGGTGGTGGAGATCAGTTCATCCGTTAGCTCGCTGCGGTAAATCGTTGCCTGCCATCGCGGGTCGTCGGCTTGCTGCCCAAAGTTGCCTGAGGCACCGATTTCCAGGGTACGAGCTTTCTGCACTCGCAGTCGGGTCAGCTCAGTGGAGGTCGTGGCAGGGTTTCCGGCAGCAACGCTGCCGTTAACAATTTCCCAATAAGTCGGTGCCTCCTGGCTGCGGCTCAGGTTGGCAAATATCCGCAGGTCTGGTGACCACTGCCACAAGGCGCCCAGTCGTGGGGTCGTGTACTGCCAGTGCTGCGCCAGCGAGGCACCGCTGTCGAGGTTGCGTGCATCGCGCTTGACGCTGCTCCACTTGAGGTCTCCGATCAAGGTCCAGTCGCGCGCGAAATGCCAGTCAGCACCGGCCGAGAGATTGCTGTTTGTCGCGTCGAGGTCGAAATGACCGAAGCGCTTGAGTGCTTTTCCGGTTTTGGGGTCAGTCGAGTGCAGGTCTCGTGTCATGTCGCTGTTCGAGAAAGCCGCTCCCAACCGCCAGTCCAGCACTTCTGTACGTCCGGTGCTCAGCCATTGCCCCCCGAGTGTCCGGCTGTCGGTCTGTGTCGCATATAGTCCATTGGCAAATTCGTCATCCGTATTTTGAGCGTAGATACCCAGTTCATGGCGAGTGTCGCCATCTCCCCAGGTAGTTCTGTTGGCCAGCCGCAACTGGCTGGTTTGGCGGTGAGGGTCTCGGAGATGGTAATTGAGCGCCTTGTCCTGTGGTGTATTGCCATCGCCCATGATCCCTCGCGGATCGCTTTGGATCCTATCCTTGGGGAGCGTGCCCGGGATACGGAAATCGAGGTCTGTCCACGAGAGATAAGTCCTGTTTTCCAGCTTGTCTGAGCGATAACCGAGGTTGGCCCGCAGGCTCTGGCGTTCGGAATTGGAGTGACGCCGGTAGCCATCGTAACGGTCTTGTGTCACCCCCACATGGGTATCCCACTCCCCGGCGGTAAAGCCGCCGCTAACCTGTACGGCCTGTCGCCCGAAGCTTCCTGCTTCCAGCCGCACACGGCCACTTTCGTCGTGGCCGGTGAGTGACTGGAAGTCAATTTCACCTCCCAGCGTCGTTGTTCCCGGAGTGATCGCATTGGCGCCGCGACGAACACTGATCATCGCCGCGTCACGAGCTTCCAGTGTACCGATCACGAAGGAGCCATCCGCTTCGTTAAGAGGAAGACCGTCTTGCAGCAAGGTCAGGCCGCGATTCATCGGATTGCTCTGAATGCCCGAGCCGCGAATGTTCAGTCGTGGCTGGTCGGTGGCCCCAAAAAACTCCTGAATCACCACGCCAGGCTGGTAGCCGAGCGCGTCCTTGATGGTTGCGAGGCGTGCTTCTTCTTGCGGCAGCGCGAGATTGCTTCCCCCCGCGATGCGGTTCAGGTTGGCCTGCTCAGCCTTGGCGGAGCGGGATAGTCCACCGCTATCGGCGTTTCCCGTAACGGTGATGTTGGCCAGGGTCCTGTCCGTTGTTTCCGCCTTGGCGGGTGGATACGCCAAGCAGAGCGACAGCGCTAGTGGCGTGAGGCATAGTGTCTTGCGGCGAGCCAGTCTCATGCAAATTCCCCGAAAATGTAATGGCTGGCTGGCATCGGCTGGCTGACCGGATAAAAAGAGCCGCTATTGTGTCAAACGATATCTGTTCTCATTTAATAAAAATCAAATTTTCTGATATTTGCTGTTTCCATTCGGCCCTGGCTGGCGGGGGCTTGCTTGCCTCTGCCGGGGAGACGGAAATTTGTGCTTGATCGCTGCCAGCTCGGGCTGCTGCTAGACCAGCAGGGCGACGGCCTTGACCTGAGCCCAGACTGGTCGTCCGGGTTGCAATGCGAGCGTGCGGCGAGAACGTTCCGTGACGCGGGCGAGGAGGTGTCTGTTTCCCAGGGCGAGCTGGATCAGAACCTGGCCGGGTGTATCGGTCGCTACGACGGTGCTGACCGTGCACTGGAAAATATTGAGGATGCTGCTATGAACCGGCTTTTCCAGTGTCAGGCTGACGTCGCGGGCATGAATGCGGCAGCGTAGCCGCTGTCCCACGGGTTCCGGGCGTCTGGCCACGAGAATCCGGCCTTCGGCGAATTCGAGCCGGGTCAGCTCGTCGGCTTCGTGTCCGGCAAGCATGGTTTCGATAACGACGCCGGCGTCGTCGGCGAAGCTGGACGGCAGGTCGGCGCGTGCCAGCGTTTCCTGCAGTGGCCCGCTGGCGATGAGCCTGCCGTTGTCGAGAAGCACGAGGTGATCGGCAAGCCGGCTTACCTCGTCGGGCGAATGGCTGACGTAGATGATGGGAATCGACAGTTCATCGTGCAGACGTTCGAGGTAGGGCAGGATTTCCTGCTTGCGCCTGAGGTCGAGCGCGGCCAGCGGCTCATCCATCAGCAATAGCCGCGGTGCCGTCAGCAGCGCCCGGGCGATGGCCACTCGTTGCCGTTCTCCACCCGAGAGGCTGGCCGGGCGGCGCCGGCGCAGGCCGCCGATGCCGAGCATTTCGCAAATGTCCGGCAGGTGGAAGCGGCGTTCCGCCGCCGCGATGCGGCGCAGACCGAATTCGAGGTTGCCCTCGACGCTCAGGTGCTCGAAGAGGTTGGCTTCCTGAAAGACATAACCCAGCGCACGCTGGAACGTGGGGACGAAAATTCCTTGGGCGTCATCCTGCCAGACCGTGTCTCCCAGGGCCAGGTACCCGCCGGGGGCGTGTTCCAGACCGGCCATGGCGCGCAGTATGGTCGTCTTGCCCGAGCCCGAGTGGCCGAAGAGGGCGCTGACTCCCCGCCCTGGCAGGGTGAGATCGACATCGAGACAGAAATCGCCACGGTCGACGTGGAAAATGGCTCGAATTGGATTCATCGTAAGACTAACTCCGGTTTGAAACCCCGGCCTGAAGGCCGGGATTTCAGGCGACCGTTTTGGGAGGGGATGCAAACCCCTTCCAAAACATGTTTGAGCGACAGGCATGAATGCCTGTCGCTAATTTCTTGCTGCCCTGCCTTTACCGCTTTGCCGGCGGTTGAGGGTGTACAGCGTGAGCAGGACCAGGAAGCTGAAGAACATCATGCAGGCTGCCAGGACATGGGCTTCGCCGTACTCCATGGCCTCCACGCGATCGTAGATCTGCACCGACACCACGCGTGTTTTCTCCGGAATGTTGCCGCCGATCATCAGGATGACGCCGAATTCGCCGACGGTATGGGCAAATGCCAGGACCGCGCCGGAGAGGAAGCCCGGTCTGGCCAGCGGTACGACGACCGACCAGAAAGTATCCCAGGGGCTGGCGCGCAAGCTGGCCGCCGCTTCCAGGGGGTGTTCGCCGATGGCTTCAAAGGCGTTCTGTAATGGCTGGACCATGAAGGGCAGCGAATAGAACACCGAGGCCACGACCAGACCGCCGAAGGTGAAGGGCAGCAGACCCAGCCCGAGACTCTGGGTCATCCGTCCGACCCAGCCTTGCGGCCCCATCGCCAGCAGCAGGTAAAAACCGAGCACGGTCGGTGGCAGCACCAGCGGCAGCGCGACGACGGCGCCGATGGCCGGCTTCAGCCGCGAACGGGTACGCGCCAGCCACCAGGCCAGCGGCGTGCCGAGCAAGAGCAGCAAGAGCGTGACGACGGTCGCCAGCTTCAGTGTCAGCCAGATCGCGGCGAGATCATCCGGGGCCATGAACAGTCCATGCCGATAGGGAAAAACGGCAGTTTACACAGCCCGGCGCCGGTAGTGAAATGCTTTCCCCGGTTTGACACGGTCGACCGTGCTTCAGGCACGAAAACGGCCGACCGCCTGCAACAGCTGTTCGGCCAGCATCTCCAACCCGCGCGCCGCATCGGCGGCACGGCGGACGGCGGCATTGTTGCGGGTCGCCATCTGGGCGATTTCCTCGACGTTGTCGCTGATCCGGTGACTGAAACCGGTCTGGGCATTGACCGCTACGCCGATTGCGGTGATCCCGTCGGTGGTGCTCTGCACCGAATGCCCGGCTTCCTGCAGCGCGGTTTTGACCGCGCGCGCCTGTTGCACGCTTTCGTGCAGGGCATGGGTACCGCGGCCGATGGCGTTTTCGACGCTGTCGGTGCGGCTGCGCACGTTCTGGGTCAGGGTGTCGATGGCGCTGGCCGACTGCGCCGATTTTTCCGCCAGCTTGCGCACTTCGTCGGCGACCACGGCGAAACCGCGCCCGGCTTCGCCGGCGCGCGCGGCTTCGATGGCGGCGTTGAGTGCGAGCAGGTTGGTCTGTTCGGCGATGTCGCGTACCTGCGCCGTCATCTGGCAGATTTCCAGCGTTGTCGCCACGAAGGCCTGGACCGTGGTGGCGATGTCCTGCACGGCGTTTTCGACGATATCGATATCGCGCACCATGGTTTCCAGATTGTTCTGGCCGAGGGTGGTTTTCTCGCGGCTATGGCGGGCAATCGCGTCGACTTCGCCGGCCCGCTGCGAGACGTCGTCGATGCTTTGCGAAATCGAGGTCACCGCGTCGCTGGCCTGGCGGGCCAGGGTTTCCTGGGTTGCCGAGCTGCTGGCGATCTCGCCGGTGCTGTCGGCCAGCGCGTGGGCGGCGTTGCCGAGGCTGCCGGCGCTGTGCTGCAGCGAACGGATGACTTCCTGGAACGACGCGGCCATGCGGTTGAAGCTGTCGGCGATATCGGCGTACTCGTCGCTGGAGTCGAGCGCCACTTTGTATTGCAGGTCGCCGTCGGCCAGCGCCCGGCCGCCCTGGATCAGCTGCTGGCTGCCGCGCGCCAGCGACAGGTAGGAACCCATCGAAAGATAGCCGGCGATGCCCAGGCCGAGCGCCGCCAGCAGCAGATAGAGGTTGCGCTGCCTCAGCAGGCGCGCTTCGCGCTCGGCGAGCGACTCGGCCAGTTGCCGCTCGACGCTGGCAGCGAGCGCGCCGACGCTGGCGAGCGGGGCGCTGGTGCTGCTCAGCACCGCGCTCGGGGTGGCGTCGATGTCGCTCTTGAAGATCAGTTGATCCTCGACGAAGCGGCGCAGGCCCTGGATGTCCTTGTCGAGCTTGTCGAGCGCGGTCGCGACGGCCGGCGGCGTGCCGCTGGCGGCCAAGGCCCGGCCGAGACTTTCGCGGACGCGTGCCAGTTGCAGCAGCGCGTCGCCGACCAGCTTGTCGAGGCGGCCTTTGTCGCCGGCGTCGATCATCTGCACCTCGGCGATGTAGGCGGCTTTCAGCCGGGTTTGCGACAGCGTCGCGGCGAGTTGCGGCAGGTGGGCGATCAGCACGTCGTTGAGGTAATAGGTTTCGACTTCGCCGTCGAGCGTCAGCTGGGTGCGGTCGGCGACGTTGCGCGCGTGCGACGCCAGCGAGGCCTCCATCTGTTCGGCGATCTGGCGGATTTCCGGCGTCGAGGAGGCGGGCAGCACGCTCTTTGCGGTTTGCCAGTCCTTGGCCAGCTTTTCCCAGCTGGCGGCCAATTGCCAACGCGGGTCGTCGCCGGCCAGCCCCTGCTTGAGCAATTCGTCGAAGCGCTGGGCGGCGGCCTGGGCGCGGCTGGCGATTTCCTTGTCGCTGGCGCCGGCCGAGAGCAAGGTCAGCGCCGTGGCCTGCTCCTGCAGGGCTTCGGTCAGGCTGCGGATCGGCACGATCATGCGGGCGCCGGCGATCTCGTTGCGGGTGGCGCTCAACTGGTTGCCGACACTGCCGAGGAACTGCCAGAGCAGACCGGCGATGAGGACGCCGCCGGCGGCACCGATCAGCGCAAAACGATAGGCAAAGCGCAGTCGGTTCATCAACTGCACTGCCGGCTCGAAAATGAACAGCATGGTTTCGACTCCAGGTGTGGGTGAATCTCCAGCCGGCCTGACGATTCTTGCCGGCTGTCGTTTTTGTTGTTTTTTCATTCTGCCGTGGTGCTGTCGTATCGGACATTGTGGACAGCACGTAGTTGCGCATTGGTAAATAGCTTGCGCGCAAGGGCGCTGGCTGTATGTCAGCCAGGCGACATTTTTGTGGTTTTTGCTATTTTTTGCCGTCGACCGTGACCGGCGTCGGCCGGCCCGACGGATCAGGCCGTGGCCTTGCCCAGGTGGGGGGCGAGGCGGACCGGGGCGAGAATCTGGAAGGCCAGCTTGCTGCGCCCGCGCAGCTTGAGCAGCGCCTTGTCCTTGCTGACCAGGATGTCGGCACCGCTGCGGGCGGCGAGTTCGAGGAACTTCTGGTCGTCCTTGTCCTGGCAGCGTGGCAGCGGCGGCGCCTCGCCGTCGGCGACGACGGTGACGCGGGCGGTGTAGCGGGCCCAGCGTTCGGCGATCATTTCCGGCGTCAGCTTGAGCTGCGGGTAGGTCAGCACCCGTTGCAATTCGTCGAGGGTGCGGGCGTCGGCCAGGCATTCGATCTGCCCGGCTTCGAGCGCGGCCATGATCGGCACGGCATCGGTATTGGCCCAGTGGAAAAGATCGAGGACGACGTTGGTATCGAGAACAAGACGCAGCATGGCGCGGATTATAATGCGTCCCCCGTTTTTGCGTGGCTGGAGCCTATTCTCTCGGTGGATCGCTGGCCGGTCCTCGTTGGTCTTCGCTGCTTCCATCCGCTTAACTGTCTGCTTTCCCGCCCGCTCCGCTGCCTGAGTCCTGCTCGATGTCCCGTATTCTTCTCGCCCCGATGGAGGGGCTCGCCGATCCCCTGATGCGCCAAATCCTGACCGCCGTTGGCGGCTACGACTGGGGAATCTGCGAATTCGTCCGCGTTACCGAGAGCGTGCTGCCGAATCGCACCTTCCTCCGTACCTGTCCGGAATTGACCCAGGGCAGCCGTACCGACGCCGGCACGCCGATCCGCGTCCAGCTGCTCGGCTCCGATCCGCATTATCTGGCGGCCAATGCCCGCCGTTTGGTCAAGCACCGTCCGGCCGGGGTTGACATCAATTTCGGCTGCCCGGCGCCGACAGTATTCCGCCATCGCGGCGGCTCGGCGCTGCTCGGTGAACCGGAACTGCTGCACGCCATCGTCAGCGCGATCCGCGCCGAGGTGCCGCGCGAGATTCCGTTCACCGCCAAGATGCGGCTGGGGATCAAGGACCACTCGCTGGCCATCGCCTGCGCCCAGGCGATTGAAGCCGGCGGCGCCGACGAACTGATCGTGCATGGGCGGACCAAGGTCGACGGCTACAAGCCGCCGGCGCGCTGGCACCTGATCGACGAAGTGCGGCGGGCGGTGCAACTGCCGCTGATTGCCAACGGCGAGGTGTGGACCGTGGACGACTTCCGCAACTGCCAGCTGCAATCGGGTTGCGCCGACGTCATGCTCGGGCGCGGCGCGCTCGCCGACCCACTCTTGCCGCGCCGGATTCGCGGCGAACTGCCGCCCGAAAGCGCGGCCAACGAGGCTTTATGGCCCATGCTGGTGCCGGCGCTGGCCGAGTTCTGGCTGGGCGTGCGCCTGCGGGTGCGGCCGGTGCATGCCGGCGGCCGGATCAAGCAGTGGCTGATGCTGCTGCGCCGCCATTACCGGGTGGCCGAAGAACTCTATGCCTTGCTGCGCCCGGTCAAGGAGGCCGAGGCAATCGACCGCTTGCTGCTCGAACGCGGCATCCTGCCGCATTTGCCGAACGAGGTGCATCCATGAGCCGCGATTCCGGCTGGTCTGCCGAGCAGGACACAGCGTCCGCGCTTGCGGACGAGGAAGGCGCCGCCGCCGAGGGCAATTCCCGCTTCATCGCCAGCGCCCAGGACGGGCCGCACCGCGATCTGCCGGGCCTGCTCGAACGCCACCTCGCGCATCCCTTCCGCAAGCCGGTGCTCGACTACAACCGGGCGGCGCTGGCGACGGCGCTGGCCGCCTGGCGGGACTGGAATCCGGCGGCACCGCTGATCCTCGACGCCGGCTGCGGCGTTGGCTGGAGCACGCTGGCGATTGCCGCGCAGTATCCCGATCATTTCGTGCTCGGCGTCGATCAGTCGCTCGACCGCCTGCAACGCGCCAAGCCGCTGCCGTTACCGGCCAACGCCTTGCTGCTGCGCGCCGACCTGGTCGATTTCTGGCGCCTGCTGGCCGGCGAGGGCATCCGCCTGGCGCGACATTACAACCTCTACCCCAATCCCTGGCCCAAGATCGGCCACCTGGCGCGGCGCTGGCACGGGCACGCGGTGTTCCCGGTGTGGCGCGAACTCGGCGGCGTGGTCGAGTGCCGCAGCAACTGGTCGATCTACATTGCCGAAATGGCGCTCGCCTTGAGCCGCCTGAGCGGCCAGCCGGTGGCGGCCGAGGCCTATGCCTTGCCGCCGGGCGGGCAGCCGATGACGCCGTTCGAGAAAAAATACCTGGCTTCGGGCCACGGCCTGTGGCGTTGCGTCGTCGATTTTGCGGCGGCGGCTGCGCCTGACCAGGGCGGCGCTGCAGCCGTCGGATGTGCCGCCGGTTTTTCCCTCGATTTTCAGCAAAATCCGGCGTCGACCGTGGATCAGCACCAATGAGCGCCACCAGCAGCCCCTGCCAGAGTTGCGGTGCCTGCTGCGCCAGCCTGCGCGTCGATTTTCATCCGGCCGAGCTGGCCGGCGGCGCCTTTGCCTGGGGCGAAGGGGTGCCGCTGGCGATGACCGTGCCGCTGACCCCGGCGCTGGTGCGCATGCGCGGCACCGACGCGACCGGCGAGGCGACCCGCTGCGTTGCGCTGCAGGGTGAAATCGGCGTCGCCGTCGCTTGCGGCATTTACCACGGTCGACCGTCGCCATGCCGCGAATTCGATATCGAGCATCCGGCCTGCAACCGCGCTCGCCGCTACTGCGGTCTGCCGCCGCTGGCCGCTGCCGGTGCCTGATTTTCCTCTCTCCGCGCGCACAGCTCGCGCAGCCAATTGGCAAAGGCAAGCGCATGAGGATGTCCGGCATCGCGCAGTAGCAGGTGATAGGCGCAGGGTGACGGCAGTCCCCGTGGATGAACGAGCATCAGGCGGCCGGCGGCAAGATCGTCGGCAATGTGCATTTTTTGCAGGAGTGCAATGCCCTGGCCGGCGAGTGCCGCTTCGCGGACCAGCACGGTATTGGAAAAGCGTGGCCCGCGCTGGCAATCGATACCGCTCACCGCCGCCAGGCGGCACCAGTCGCTCCAACTCGGGCGTGGGCCGGCCTCCGGTAGCGAGTCGTCGTGCAAGAGCGTCTGGTCCGCCAGCCATTCGGCAAAAGGCTGGCTTTGCCGGAACAGCGCGGGCTGGCCGATTGCCCGGTAGTCTTCGGCCAGCAGCCGGCTGGCCTGCGCGCTGGCGTAGTCGCCGCTGCCGTAGCGGATGAGGACATCGATGTCCGGGGGCAGCTTGAGCTGTGCCTTGTCGTCGCTATCGATGTAATCGGCCGAACTGCCGAGATGCAGCGCGATTTGTGGATGGCGGGCGCTGAAATCGCCCAGTTGTGCCACCAGCCAGCGACTGGCAAAGGCTGCCGGAGCGCCGATGCGCAGCACGGCTTGCGGCTTGCCGGCGATCAGCGCCGCCTGCGCCCGCTCAAGACAGGCAAAACCTTCGCGCGTTTGCGGCAACAGGGCTTCTCCCGCCGCCGTCAGGCGCAGGCCGCGTGCATCGCGGATGAAAAGCTGGCTTCCCAGATGCGCTTCCAGGCTTCGTATTTGCTGGCTGATCGCCGCCGGAGTGACGTGCAGCTCCAGCGCTGCCCGGCGGAAATTGAGCTGTTCGGCGGCGACCAGGAAGCTACGCAAGGCGTTGAGTGGCGGAAGACGCTTGGGCATGGAGATTGAAGCTGCGGCGCGAAGGCGGGGGCGGCGCTGGAGCAGGGGGTGGAAAAGAGGGGGAAATGGGAGGGGTAAGAAAAACTTGTCGGGGCGATCATAAAACATTGCTTTGTGCAGTGCAGCAAAAAGACTAGACTTTTTTTGTCTTCAATTTTTCAAAAAAAGGAGTGTCGACCGTGAATATTCTCGATTTTCTCGTTCACAGCCTGGTAAAACCGGGGTTTAAAGCGACGGAAGCCCTCAGCTACGACGAGGTATTTGCCTCCGCCCAACCTGAATCCCCTTATGCTGCGGCGCAGCAGCCGTCGCCCTGGCCGGCGATTGTCGATGGTGAGGCCTGGTTTCACGAAGTGTTTGCCGGCCCGGTATTCTGAACACTGGGCATCCTCGACAATAGCTGACAGATTCAGTCGAGTATTTTAGAATCCCGCTTTGCTCTCTCAAGGGATTCGCCCCCATGTTCCGGCATTTGCGTGAGGATGTTCGTGCGGTTTTCGACCGCGACCCGGCGGCACGTTCGACTTGGGAAATCCTTACCTGTTACCCCGGCATTCATGCTCTGATCATGCACCGCGTCGCGCACTGGTTGTGGGGGCATCGCCTGCGCTGGTTGGCGCGTTTCACCGCCCATCTCTCGCGCATGCTGACCGGGATCGAGATCCACCCCGGCGCAACGATCGGGCGCCGCTTCTTCATCGATCACGGCATGGGCGTGGTGATCGGCGAAACGGCGGAGATCGGCAACGATGTGACGCTCTATCACGGGGTAACGTTGGGCGGAACGTCGTGGAACAAGGGCAAGCGCCATCCGACCCTGGAGGACGGCGTCGTCGTCGGTGCCGGGGCCAAGGTGCTCGGGCCGATCGTGATTGCCGCCGGCGCCAAGGTCGGCTCGAATGCGGTAGTCACCAAGCCGGTGCCGGCGGGGGCGACCGCGGTCGGCAATCCGGCCCGGATCATCGACCGCGAGAGCCGCGAGCGCGAGGCGCAGGCCGAGAAGATGGGTTTTTCCGCTTATGCCGTGGCCCGCGATCAGGACGACCCCCTGGCCAGGGCCATTCACGGCCTGCTCGACCATGCCGCCGAAACGGATCGGCGTCTGGCCAGCCTGTTGCGCGAGCTGGATGCGCAAGGCGTCAAATGCGACCAGGAAGTTCAGCCGGCCGATCATTTTGATCCAAAATACCTGAGTAAAATAGTTGACTAATTTTTTCGGTCTTGGGTATAGTTGACCGCAATACTAGGTTATTACTCAGGGAGTCGAGATGCGCTTAACCACCAAGGGCCGCTTCGCGGTAACCGCAATGATCGATCTGGCGCTGCGCAGCAACAACGGACCGGTCGCGCTGGCCAGCATCAGCGAGCGGCAACAGATTTCCTTGTCCTATCTCGAGCAGTTGTTCGGCAAGCTGCGTCGCTACCAGCTGGTGGATAGCGTGCGCGGTCCCGGCGGCGGTTACTGCATCGCCAAGCCGATGAGCGAGCTGACGGTGGCGGACATCATCCGCGCCGTCGACGAGCAGCTGGATGCCACCCAGTGCGGTGGCCGGGAAAACTGCCACGACGAACATCGCTGCATGACGCACGATCTGTGGTCCACCCTCAACGTCAAGATGTACGAATACCTTTCCTCGGTATCCCTGGCCGATCTGGTCAATAGCCAGAAGCACAAGATGGCGCCTCCCGAGGTCGCGGTACTGGCCGATCAACGCCTGGGGCCGCAGCCTCGTCGCGGCAAGGCAGAAAAACCCCTGGCAGCCTGAGCGGAAGGTCACACCGATGTTCGCCCCGGTCTACCTCGATCACAACGCGACGACCCCGCTGCTGCCGGAAGTTTTCGACGCGATGTCGCCTTGGCTGCGGACGCAGTTCGGCAATCCGTCGAGCCGTCACGAGTACGGGCGTGCCGCGCGTCGGGCGGTCGACGAGGCCCGGCAGCAGGTGGCCTTGGCGCTGGATGCGCACCCGACCGAGGTGATTTTCGTCAGCGGTGGCTCCGAAGCCAACAACCTCTTCCTGAAGGGGGCCGCAGCCAGTCTGCGCCCGGGTTTGATCGCTGTCTCCGCCATTGAGCATCCCTGCGTGCTCAAGCCGGCGGCGCAACTGGCCCGCCAGGGTTGGGAAGTACGCTATTTGCCGGTCGATGCCGGGGGGCGGCTGGAGCCAGTCGCCTATACGGCCCTGTTGGCGCAGCGCCCGAGCCTGCTCTCGATCATGCTGGCAAACAACGAGACCGGCGCCCTGCAGGACGTGGCCAGCTTCGCCAGCGAGGCGAAGGGGAGCGGTGCCTGGTTCCACAGCGATGCCGTTCAGGCGCTGGGCAAGTTGCCGCTGTCGTTTCGCGACCTCAATTTTGCCGGTGTCGGCGCGTTGACCGTGTCGGCGCACAAGGCCGGCGGTCCCAAGGGGGCCGCCGCCTTGGTCCTCGACAAGCGGATCGAATTGCAGCCCTTGATTGCCGGTGGTGGCCATGAGCGCGGCCTGCGTTCGGGAACGGAAAATGTTGCGGCGATTGTCGGTTTTGGCCTGGCTGCGGAACTTGCACGGCGCAAACTTGCCGAAACGCCGGCACGCATGCGCAAATTGCGCGACAATCTCGAGTTCGGCTTGGCGGCGCTGGGGGCAAGCATTTTTGCGGTCGACAGCCACCGATTGCCCAATACCAGCTACTTCGCCTTTCCCGGTATCGATGGCGAAACACTGGTCGGCAAGCTTGACCGGGCCGGTTTTGCCGTCGCCAGTGGCGCAGCGTGTTCCAGCGCCAACCCCGAGCCTTCGCATGTATTGCAGGCGATGGGCGTGGCACCGGAAATCGCCCGGGGTGCGTTGCGAGTCAGCCTGGGTGTTGGCAACAGCGAGACCGAAATCGAACAATTCATCAACGCCTTGCGGGTCACTGTCGGAAGCCTGCAGGGACTGGCGGCCATTCGTGCCGCTTGAGCAAAACCCGAAACCGACCTGAGCGAGAATGACGATGAAACTCCCCATCTATCTGGATTACTCGGCAACGACCCCGGTCGACCCGCGTGTCGCCGAAAAAATGATCCCCTACCTGGTCGAGAAGTTCGGTAACCCCGCTTCGCGTTCCCACGCCTTCGGCTGGGAAGCCGACGAAGCGGTCGAAGTGGCTCGGGCGCAGGTTGCGGCCTTGGTCAATGCTGATCCGAAGGAAATCGTCTGGACCTCCGGCGCGACCGAATCCAACAACCTCGCGATCAAGGGCGCAGCCAATTTCTACGCCGGGACCAAGGGCAAGCACCTGATCACGGTCAAGACCGAACACAAGGCGGTGCTCGACACCGTGCGCGAACTCGAACGCCAGGGCTTCGAGGCGACCTATCTCGACGTACAGGAAAACGGCCTGGTCGATCTCGAAGTCTTCAAGGCGGCGATCCGCCCCGATACCGTGCTGGCGTCGGTGATGTTCGTCAATAATGAAGTCGGTGTGGTCCAGCCGATCGAGCAGATGGGCGAGATCTGCCGCGAGAAGGGCGTGGTCTTCCACGTCGACGCCGCGCAGGCCACCGGCAAGGTCGACATCGACCTGGCCAAGCTCAAGGTCGACCTGATGAGCTTTTCGGCCCACAAGACCTACGGTCCCAAGGGCATCGGCGCCCTCTACATCCGCCGTAAGCCGCGTGTCCGTCTGGAAGCGCAGATGCACGGCGGCGGCCACGAGCGCGGTTTCCGCTCGGGCACCCTGGCGACGCACCAGATCGTCGGCATGGGCGAAGCCTTCCGCCTGGCGCAGGAAGAAATGGTCGAGGAAAACACCCGCATCCGCCGCCTGCGCGACAGGCTGCTCACCGGGCTGCAGCAGATCGAACACACCTACGTGAACGGCGACCTCGAACAGCGCGTGCCGCACAACCTGAACATGAGCTTCGCCTACATCGAAGGTGAATCGATGATCATGGCGATCAAGGATCTGGCCGTGTCTTCCGGTTCGGCCTGCACCTCGGCCAGCCTGGAGCCGTCCTACGTCCTGCGCGCTCTCGGTCGCGACGACGAACTGGCGCACAGCTCGATCCGTTTCTCGATTGGCCGTTTCACCACCGAGGAGGAAGTCGACTATGCCGTGGATCTGTTGAAATCCAAGGTCAGCAAGCTGCGCGAACTGTCGCCGCTGTGGGAAATGGTGCAGGACGGTGTCGACCTCCGCACGGTGCAGTGGGCTGCACACTGATTATTGGGATTTAGGATCGAGGATCGAGGGGCGGGTTGGAGTCTTTTTCGGGCTCTCGATCCTGGTGGCTAACAATTGCTACTGAATTTAGGAGAAACAACATGAGCTATAGCGTCAAAGTCATCGATCACTATGAAAACCCGCGCAACGTCGGTTCTTTCGGCAAGGAAGACGACGGTGTCGGTACCGGTATGGTCGGTGCGCCGGCTTGCGGCGACGTGATGAAATTGCAGATCAAGGTGAACAAGGCCGGCGTGATCGAGGATGCCAAGTTCAAGACCTACGGTTGCGGTTCGGCGATTGCCTCGTCTTCGCTGGTGACCGAATGGGTCAAGGGCAAGACCGTGGATCAGGCACTGGAAATCAAGAATACCGAAATCGCCGAGGAGCTGGCCCTGCCGCCAGTTAAAATCCACTGTTCGATTCTGGCCGAGGATGCGATCAAGGCAGCCGTGGCCGATTACAAGAAGAAGCACGGAGAATAAGCATGGCGGTCACCTTGAGTGATAAGGCAGCCCAGCATGTCGCCAACTTTCTTGCCAAGCGGGGCAAAGGCATCGGCCTGCGCCTCGGGGTGCGCACCAGCGGCTGTTCCGGCATGGCCTACAAGCTCGAATTCGTCGATGAGACGAACGAAGAGGATCATGTCTTCGAGGCTCACGGCGTCAAGGTCTTTGTCGACGCCAAGAGCCTGCCTTACCTGGACGGTATGGAACTTGACTACACCCGCGAAGGCTTGAACGAAGGCTTCAAGTTCAATAACCCGAACGTCAAGGATCAGTGCGGCTGCGGCGAGTCCTTCAACGTCTGAAGGTGAAGGGATATGACTGCGGAGTTAGTGATGCCGACTATCGATGAGCGGATCAGGCAGATGGTCGATCGCATCGTCGCGGTGGCCAAGCCCGAGAAAGTGATCCTTTTCGGCTCCCAGGCATGGGGAACACCGACGGACGATTCGGATGTCGATCTGCTGGTGGTCGAAAAGGAGCCTTTTTCTCTGGAGAGAAGCCGGCGCAAGGAGTTGCTGCGCGTCAATATGGCCATTCGTGAGTGTGCGCTGGCGGCGGACATCCTTCTTTACAGTAGCGATGAACTGCTAGCCGGACAGAGGATCAGTCCGCTCCTGGCCCAGGTTTGTCGTGAAGGAAAAGTGCTGTATGCCAGGCATTGAAGCAGCCCGATCCATGATCCGGATGGCAAGGCTGGACCTCGATGCCCTGGTCGGAATGGGGAGTAATCCGGCTTTTGCAGATTCGATCTTTGGTTTTCATGTTCGGCAAAGTATCGAGAAGACCCTGAAAGCATGGTTGCTTCGCTGCGGCGTCGATTGCCCGAGAACGCACGATCTGCGTCGCCTCTTGCGTTTGCTGGAAGAGCAGGGTGCCGATGTCCTTACTTTCTGGCCCTTGATGGAGTATTCCATCTATTCGGTGCAGACACGCTATGAGGAAGGCCTGCTGTGTGCTGACGATCCCCTGGATCGTGCGCAGGCATCAATCGGATGCGCGGCTGCTTTGGCAACATGTTGATGACCTGCTTGCAGGATAGTGGACTGAATGGACCTGACTGCCGATTTCTTCTCCCTGTTTGAACTGCCGAAGTCGTTTCGGCTCAATCTGTCGGAACTGGACTCGCGTTACCGCGATGTCCAGGCACAGGTGCACCCCGACCGCTTTGCGCACGGCTCCGAGCTTGAGCGGCGTTTGTCGATGCAGTGGGCGACGCGAGCCAACGAGGCTTACCAGACGCTGAAGAAGCCGCTGGAACGCGCCAAATATCTGCTCGAACTCGCCGGCCACGACCTGCAGGCCGAGAGCAATACCGCGATGCCGGCCGATTTCCTGATCGAGCAGATGGAGTGGCGGGAAGCCGTGGCCGAGGCGCGCACCGGCGGCGATCACCACGAGCTGGAGCACCTCCACCAGCGCCTTGCCGGCGATCTGCGCGGCCGTTACGACGAATTGGGCGAACTGCTCGACGAGTGCCACGATTACCCGCTGGCCACCGACCGGGTGCGCCGGCTGATGTTCCTCGAAAAATTGTTGCATGAGATCGACGACGCGCTGGCGTCGCTCGACGACTGAGAAAGAAAGCGTCTATGGCTCTGTTCCAGATCGCCGAACCCGGCGAATCCGCAGCTCCGCACGAACACAAACTGGCGGTCGGTATCGACCTCGGCACGACCAATTCCCTGGTTGCGACGGTCCGCAGCGGCCTCGCGGTCTGCCTCAACGATGACCAGGGCCGTCCCTTGCTGCCTTCGGTGGTTCGCTACCATGCCGACGGCAGCTATGAAGCCGGCTACGACGCGCAGAAGCAGCAGGCGCTCGACCCGAAGAACACCATTGTTTCGGTCAAGCGCTTCATGGGCCGCGGCCTGAAGGACATCGCTCACCTTGAATCCATGCCTTACGACTTCATCGAAGCGCCGGGCATGGTCAAGCTGAAGACGATCACCGGGATCAAGAGCCCGGTCGAGGTCTCGGCCGACATCCTGAAAAACCTCAAGCTCCGCGCCGAAGCCGCACTCGGCGGCGAGCTGGTCGGCGCGGTGATCACCGTGCCCGCCTATTTCGACGATGCCCAGCGCCAGGCGACCAAGGACGCGGCGCGCCTCGCCGGTCTCAATGTGCTGCGCCTGCTCAACGAACCGACTGCCGCTGCGATTGCCTATGGTCTCGATAACGCCGCCGAAGGCGTGTATGCGGTCTACGATCTGGGCGGTGGCACTTTCGATATTTCCATCCTCAAGCTGACCAAGGGCGTCTTCGAGGTCCTGGCGACCGGTGGCGATTCGGCACTGGGTGGCGACGATTTCGACCACCGCATCTTCTGCTGGGTGATCGAGCAGGCACGCCTGCAGCCCTTGTCGCCGGAAGACGCGCGGCTGCTGATGATGCGCTGCCGCGAGGCCAAGGAATTCCTGACCCTGAACCCCGAGGCGCCGATCACTGCCCGCCTCAATTCGGGCGAGCTGGTCGACGTCAAGCTCGACGTCGCGAGCTTTGCCGAAATCACCCAGACGCTGATTTCCAAGACCCTGCAGCCGGTCAAGAAGGCCTTGCGCGACGCCGGTTTGCGCGTCGACGACGTCAAGGGCGTGGTGATGGTTGGCGGCGCAACGCGGATGCCGCAGGTGCAGAAGGCGGTCGGCGATTTCTTCCGCCAGGAGCCGCTGACCAACCTCGATCCGGACAAGGTGGTGGCGCTCGGCGCCGCGACCCAGGCCAACCTGCTGGCCGGCAACAAGACGGGCAAGGACGACTGGCTGCTGCTCGACGTGATCCCGCTGTCGCTGGGTCTGGAAACCATGGGCGGCCTGGTCGAAAAGGTGATTCCGCGCAATTCGACGATCCCCACCGCGCGCGCTCAGGAATTCACCACCTACAAGGACGGGCAGACGGCGATGGCGATCCAGGTCGTCCAGGGCGAGCGCGAAATGGTTGCCGATTGCCGTTCGCTGGCGCGTTTCGAGCTGCGCGGGATTCCGCCGATGGTCGCTGGCGCGCCGCGTATCCGCGTCACCTTCCAGGTCGATGCCGACGGCCTGCTGTCGGTCACCGCGCGCGAACAGACCTCGGGGACCGAGGCGAGCATCACGGTCAAGCCCTCATATGGCCTGTCCGACGACGAAATCGCCGAGATGCTCAAAGCCTCGATGACCCACGCCAAGGACGATGCGATGACGCGGGCGCTGCGCGAGGCGCAGGTCGAAGCCGAGCGGATGATCGAGGCGACCGAGGCGGCGCTGGCCGAAGACCCGCACCTGCTGTCGGCGGCCGAAACCGAGAAAATCAAGGCGACCATCGCCAAGCTGCGCGAAACCGTGGCCGGTGACAACCGCCGCCTGATCAATATCGCGATGGACGACTTGGGCTACGAAACCCAGGAATTCGCCCATCGCCGCATGGACCAGAGTATCAAGCGCGCGCTGGCCGGGCGCTCGGTCGATGAATTGCAGGCGCTGACGCCGCACGGAGAAGAAAAATGACCCAGATGATCGTATTGCCGCATGTGGAACTGTGCCCGGACGGGGCGGTGATCGAGGCCGAAGTCGGCAAGTCGATCTGCGAAAACCTGCTGCAGAACGACATTCCGCTCGACCATGCCTGCGAAATGTCCTGCGCCTGCACCACCTGCCATGTGATCGTTCGTGAAGGCTTCAATTCGCTTGAGGCTGCCGAGGAAATCGAGGAAGACCTGCTCGACAAGGCCTGGGGCCTGGAGCCGAATTCGCGCCTGGGCTGCCAGGCCATCGTCGGCAGCACGCCGCTGGTGGTCGAGATTCCCAAGTACAGCATCAACATGGCCAAGGAGGGGCACCGCAAATGAAATGGACCGATATCAACGACATCGCCATCGAGTTGTCCGAGGCCCATCCCGACCAGGACCCGCTGCGCATCAATTTTGTCGACCTGCGCGACTGGGTGATGGCGCTGCCGGGCTTCAACGATGATCCCAAGCATTGTGGCGAAAAAATCCTCGAAGCCATCCAGCAGGCCTGGATCGACGAAGTCGCCTGAGGCTGAATGCTTGAGCCAAGGCGCAGCCGACGAACGGCTGCGCCTTTTTTTCGCGCTGCTGCCGCCGCCGCAATTGGCAGCAGCCCTGGCCGGGCGGGCCGCAGGGCTGGCCCGCGACTACGGTGGCCGCGCGCTGCCGGCCGCCAATCTCCACCTGACCCTGCTTTTCCTCGGCGATGTTGGCGCTGCCCGCTTGCCTGTCTTGAACCTTGCCGCCAGCAGCGCTGCTGCCGCCTGGCGCCCATTCACGCTGCAACTCGACCGGCTCGGCTACTGGCCTCGCCAGCAGTTGCTGTGGGCCGGCCTGCAGCAGGCAGCGCCGGAATTGAGCGATTTTTCGGCTTATTTACGGTCGACCGTGGAAAAGGCCGGTTTTTCCATCGGCGACGCCGGGCGAGCGTTTTTTCCGCATCTCACGCTGCTGCGCAAACCGGGACGAACGCCACCGGATGGGCTATCGCTGACTCTGCCGGCCTGGCCGGTGAGTGGCTTCGCACTGCTGGCGTCGACGCGGACTGCCGCCGGCGCCAGCTATCGTCCGCTCGCGGTCTGGCTGGTCCCCTGAGCGCGCGGGATGGCGAAGGGATCGAGCCGCTCGGCACGGATGCGGTAGGCGTAGACGCCGAGGCCGCTGTCGCCACGGCCCACGCTGAGCTGGCCGTTGATCCAGAAGGTATCCATGGTCTGGATGCCGGCCTGGGGTTTGTTCAGCACGACATGAATGGTCTGGTTTGCCGGCGGTGGCGGGCTGTGGATGCAGGCGCCGAAATACGGCACCAGCAGCAATTCGCTGACCCGCTCGCCGCGCCGTTCGAGCGGAATCACGTAGCCGGCGATGCGTACCTGCCAGCCATCGATTTCCTTGCGCACCGGCGCCCGGTCCCAGGCGCTGCGCAATTCCTGCAGCGCTGCGATGGCGCGCGGGTCGCTGTCCTTGAGCTTGCTCAGGTCAAGCTTCTTGAAGCTGGCCGCCGGGTCCCAGTCCCGGGGTTGCAGTTCCTCCCAGCGCAGTTCCCGGTAGCTGTGGCGCAGACCCGGTTTGGCCGGGGTGACGGCTTGCAGGCGTTGCGGGCCGGCCGCTTCGCCCGGGGTGGCGGCGAGCGCAGGCGCGGCGAGCCATAGCGCCAGCAGCGGGGCCAGCAGGCGGATAGGAAGGCGGATCAGGAGGTCGACCAGGTGGCAGCCAAAAGCTGCAGCAAGGCAGCGGTGGCGTCGGGTTGAGGGCCGGGTTGAGGGCCGGTTCAGGGGCCGACGCTGTGCTGCTTGCGGTGGCGGGAAGGGGAAGCGGGCAGCCTGGTGCATGGGGGTGTGGTTTACAAGCGTGGGGTCAAGCCGTCGGCCAGGGCCAGCCGGCTGGCGCGCCAGGCCGGCAACAGGCCGGCGAGCAGCGCGGTGGCCAGGATGGCCGCGAGCAGGGGCAATTCATCGCCTTGCGGCCACGGCGATTGCCCGACGATACCCCAGTGGGTGGCCAGCCAGGGGGCGCACTGGCTGGTCAGCCCGGCCAGCAGCAGCACGCTGGCGGCGGTGCCGAGCAGGCCGAGGAGCAGGCTTTCGAGCAGCAGCAAGGCGGCAATCTGCGGCATCCCGGCGCCGACGGCGCGCAGGATCGCCAGTTCGCGCCGGCGCTCGCCGAGCCCGGCGAGCATCACCGCCAGCATGCCGCACAGGCTGAGCGCCAGAATCAGCCAGGATAGTCCGCGCAGCAGGCGTTCGCCAAAAGCCAGGCTGTGCCAGAGCTGATCGAGGACGATACCGGGCAGGGCGGCCTGCAGCGGCTCGTCGCGGAAGGCGGCAATCCGCCGCTGCAGCGAAAAGACCGTGCTGCGCTGGTGCAGCCCGAGCAGGAAGGCGTCGATCTCATGCGGCGTCAGGTCGAACTTGGCGACGTGTTCGGCGGGAATCTGCAGGCCGGGCAAGGGCTGGCCGCCTTGCCAGTCGAGATGGAGCGCGGTGAATGCAGCCAGGGGGACGTGGATGCCGCGATCAACCGGGGTGCCGGTCGCGGCGAGGACGCCGACCACAGTCAGCGGTTTGTCCTGGTGGCTGGCGCTGGGCAGCGGGCCGCTGCCATGGCTGACGGTGAGTTGGCTGCCCGGTCGATAGCCAAGCTGGCGGGCAGCCTCGGCACCGAGCACGGCTTCGAAGAGGCCCGGGCCGGTCTCGGCAAAGGCCCGCCCGGCGGAAAATTGCAGCGGGATGCCCGGGCCGTGCCGGAAATGCCGGAAGTAATCGCCGTTGGTGCCGATCACCGGGTAGCCGCGATGCGAGTCGCCGAGCGCCAGCGGAATGCTCCAGGCGACCGCCGGATCGGCGGCGATCTGCCGGTAGCTGCGCCAGCTGATCGGGCCGCTCGCCTCGCCAACCCGGAACAGCGCATGCAGGACCAGTTGCAGCGGGCTGCCCCGGGCGCCGACGATCAGGTCGCTGCCGGCGACGGCCTGGGCGAAGCTGTGGCGGGCATCGTGGCGCAGGCGCTCGGCGGCGAGCAGCAGGGTACTGGCGAGGATGACCGCGAGCAGGGTCAGGCCCAGGGTGGCACGCCGGTTCCAGGCGCTGGCGGCGGCCAGCGGCAGCAGAAAGCGCCAGCGGCTCATTGCGGGAACCTCGGCTGCCAGGGGCAATGCAGCGCTTGCGCTACCGCGCTGAGGCGCTGATCGGCCGGGTGGGAGGCCGAATGCCTGGCGCATCGTGAAGGCAGTGCCGGCGGATGAGCGACCGACAGCGCGAGGGACGGCTGCGGACTCATGACGGCAACTCGCGGACGGCGGTGAAGCGGCTGGCCAGGCGCAGGTCGTGGCTGACGAAGACAACGCTGCTGCGGTGTTGTCGTGCCTGTGCCAGCAACAGCTCGACAAAGGCGCTTTGGCGGCCGGCGTCGAGGGCCGAGGTCGGTTCGTCGGCGATCAGGATTTCCGGGCCGCCGATCAGCGCCCGGGCGGCAGCGACTCGCTGCTGCTGGCCGACCGACAGCGCATGGGCGGGCCGTGCCAGCAATTCGCCGCCGATTTCGAGCGCTGCCAGCAGGGTCCGTGCGCTCGCTGCCGGGTCGCCGGCCCGGCGCGCGCGCAGGGGCGAGAAGCGGCAGGGCAGCAGCACATTGTCGAGGACCGAGAGATAGGGGATCAGGTTGAACTGCTGGAAGATGAAACCGATGTGGTCAGCGCGAAAGGCATCCCGGCGGCGGGCCGGCCACGCCGAAAAGGGCTGTCCGAGCAGTTCGATCTCGCCGGCCTGCGGGCGCAGCACGCCCCCCAGCAGATTGAGCAGGGTGGTTTTGCCGCTGCCGCTGGGGCCGTGCAAAAACAGGCTGTGTTCACGGTCGACCGTGAAATCGGGCAAATTCAGCGTGAACTCCGGGTTGCCCGGCCATTGGTAGCGGAGGGCGCGAACCGCCAGCGCCGGTAGGGAGGGGTTCGCGATCACCAGGTAAAACGCGCTTGGCGGGCGCTCAGGCGGCCGGATTTCTGCCCGCTCGGCCCGGCAAAGTCGACCCGGATCCGTTGCAGGCGGGGAAATTCGCTGAACAACTGGCTGTCGAGTGCCCGCAAGCGCTCCGGCTGGCGGCAGTGCCAGCGGTAGGCCAGGATCAGGTCGCGGTGCCCGTCGCCCGCTGACAGCGGGCGCAGGTGCTCGGGGTCGGGGCCGTTGGCGGCCTGGCAATCGGCGGCAGCGGGCAGGCTGAAGAGAGCGGCCGGGTTGGCCAGCCTCGCCTGCAGTAGGCGCCAGGCCTCTCGCTCGGAGGCGCTTTGCGGCGCCCGCTCGAAGCCGAGCAGGGCCTCCTGCGGCACTTCCAGGCGTAGTTCCAGCGTATTGCCGGCGAGCCCGATTTCCAGCCGGGCCTCGCCATGGACATGAGCCTGGACGCTGGCTGGCAAGTAAGCCAGAAACAGCCAGGGGAAAAATTGGCGCGATACCAGGCGTCGGGAGAGAGGGCTTGGAAAGTGCATCATGTGCCTTGTGCTGTTTTGGCCGAGGGTTTCTTCAAAAATAGGAAGTCCAGCCTCCCGCCCGCTGTCGCTTGAAATCGGCAAAGCGACGACAGAGCGGATAGAGGGTTGGCAGGAGTAATGCAGCCAGCAGCCAGATCTGCCAGACCGAATTGAAGCCGTAACGCGCTCCTTGCGTACTACCGAAGGCCGCGCTCAGCAAGAGGTAAAGTCCGCGCAGAACATAGAGATGGAGAATATAGAAAAACATCGGGACCCGTCCCAGGTCGAGCAGCATGCGCCGAGGCGGGTATTTTTCCAGTTGGGCAAGGACAATCAGGCCGAGGCCAAGAGTAAGGAGCAGGAAAAGAAGGGAAGGGGGATATTTGCTGACGTTCAGCCAGGACATGAGCTCGCCGCCAAAATCGGCAGAGGGCGGTCGCGGATGATCGCCATAGACATTCAGCGCACGCAGCAGTGCGAACACGGCAAGCATGCCGACCCCCATCCACATCACGCGTTGCTGGCGTTGACCGGCATCGATGCTCCGCCCATATAAAGGAGCAATCGCATGGCCGAGCAGGATGACGCCTATCCACGGCAATACCGGATAGGATGTGCGCGCCTTCAAACCTGCCGCCAGCCAGTCCAGTTCGATGATCGAACGGTCATGGAGAATCGCCCAGATCGGGAAGGCCAGCTGATCGCTGGTGAAATGTATTCCATCGAGTAGATGGTGGCCGGCAATGATCACGGCCGCTGTTGCGAGTTGACCGCCACGCGGGAGCCAGAGGAGCAGGGATAGCGCCAGCATGCTCAAGCCAATTGCCCAGATGACCTGCAGATAGATCATCTTGGGCAGTGCGGGAAAGGACCATGCCAGGTTGATCAGCGTTAGCTCGAGCAAAATCAGGAACAGCCCGCGTTTGGCGAGATAAATGCTGGTCTGCCGTCGGCCATCGCTAGATTGCGTGACAAATTTCTGTCCGTGGCACCAGGCACCGAGTCCGGTAAGAAAAACGAAGACCGGTGCGCAGAAATGGCTGGCGAGGCGAGTAAAAAACAGGGCCGGCGAAGTGCTGTCCAGGTTCATCGGATCGCCGACCTGCTGGTGCAGGTAGAAATACTCGCGAACATGATCAATGAGCATCAGCGCCATTGCCAAGCCGCGCAGGGTATCGATGGCGGCGATACGTTGTCCGGTAGCGGGCGACGACATCAGAACCTTGCCTGCATGCCCAGGGTGACGGTGCGCGGAGCTCCCGGCGTGACCCAATAAACATCATAGGAACTGGCGTAGTACTTCTTGTCCAGCAGGTTGTCGATATCCAGCGAGAAGCGCAGGGTCTTGTTCGGCTTCCAGTAAGCCATCGTGCGTACCGTGGTGTAGCCCGGCAGCTCAAAGCTGTCGATGCTATTGCCGGAACGTTTGCCAACGTAGGTCGCTCCGGCACCCATGCCGTAGCGCCCCTGCGCAAGACTGTCCTCGTACATTGCCAGAACGCTGCCGCTATGTTTCGGCACATTGGTGAGGCGTGCTCCCACCAGGTTTGCAGCGCTGTCCTTGGTGATTTCGGCATCGATGAAAGCGTAATTGGCGAGAACGCGGATTTTTTCCGTAATCTGCCCGGAGAAATCGAATTCGATGCCCCGGCTGCGCGCTTCTCCCGCCGCAATGGAGAAACCGGCGTTGGCAGGGTCATTGGCCAGTACGTTCTTCTTCTCGATCTGGAAGAGCGACAAGGTGCCGCCGTAGCGTTTGTTCGGAGCCTCGTACTTGAAGCCGATTTCCCTGGACTGCCCACGCTCGGGCTTGAAGGCATTGCCGGCGGCATCGATGCCGTTGTTGGCACGGAAGGATTCGCTGGCCAGGGCGTAAACCGTCAGGCTTGGCGTCGCCAACCAGCTCAGGCCGATACGTGGTGTCGTCACATGGTGTTCTTGCTCGCTACGCACACGAGTATTGCGGTTGTCGATCTCCTGGCGGAAACGATCGTGGCGCAATCCGATCAGGAGACGCCAGTCTTCGGCCACGGTCAACTGATCCTGCAGGAAGAGACCCGTGTTGTACTGGGTCTCGCGGGTATTGGTCGGGGTCGTGTTGAGTGCCAGCGGAGTCTGACCATAAACGGGGTTGTCGATGTTCAGGCCGTAACTCGTCGTCGAGCGGCCGCGTGTCATCAATTGGTCCAGCTCGAAGCGGTAGCTGTCCATGCCCGCCAGCAACTCGTGTTTAAGTTGCCCGGTAACAAACTTGCCGTGGATTTCACTCTGGAAGGCAAGCTCGTTGGAGCTGAAATCACGATAGCGACGCTCACGCTCGATAACCGGCGAGCCGGCCGTGGTCCAGCGGATACTACCCGCGGTGCGCGGGCTGGCCTCGGTCGAGTAACCCTCCAGGCTGGTCGTCCGGTAGGCCAGGCCGGCCTTGGCCTTCCAGTCGCTGGAAAACTCGTGCTCGACGGTCAGATTGTGGGTCTTGTTGTCGAGGGTGATATTTCCGTCATTCGGCTCGCCGAGAAAGCGGCTGCGCGGGATACTGCCGGGTTTTCCATCGATGGCGATCACGCCGCGATCCATCGGTGTTCGCTGGCGCAAGGCTTCAAAGTCGTAATTCACCACCGTGGCCGGCGTCAGCAGCCAGGTCAAGGAAGGGGCAAACAGGTAGCGCTGGCTGTCGATATGCTCGCGGAAGCTACCCTTGTCCTCGTAAGCCATGTTCAGACGATAGGCCAGCGTGTCGGTTATGGCTGCCGTCGAGTCAATATTCGTCCGGTAAGTGTCGTAGCTCCCGGCGTAGACCTCAACCGCATGGCCCGCCTTGAATTGCGGTTTCTTGGTCACGATATTGAGGATGCCCCCCGGCTCGCTGCCGCCATACAAGGCCGAAGCCGGCCCCTTGATCACTTCCAGGCGTTCCACATTGGCCATGTCGCGCGGTGCGTTGTAGCCACGATTGCCGGCAAAGCCATTGCGGAGAAAATTGGCGCCGGTATTGGGGTCGCCAGCAAAGCCCCTGATCGAGAAGTTATCCCACAGACCGCCAAAGCTGTTCTGACGGTTCACCCCGCTCACATAGTCGTAAGCCTCTTCCAGACGTACCGCGCCAATGTCGTCAATGGCTTGGCGCGGCACGATACGCACGGCCTGCGGTACCTCGCGCAAGGGGGTTTCGGCGCGGGCGACACCGGCTTCGTCGCTGTAATAGTGCTGACCTTCACCTCGACCGACAACCTGTATCTCTCTCAATTCCCGGTCTTGCGCCTGGGCGGGGAGAGCACAAAAAGCCAGCAAGGCGATTGGGAGGGGGGCGTGTTTCGGATGAAATCTGTACATGATTTTCTCTGTGAAATGGGGCTGGGGGCCAGTTTTTCGGAGCAGCGCCGGCCGTGGAAGTTGGAGGGGCCGGCACTCCGGGGAGTTACCTGGGGAACTGCAAATTGTATCAAATGATAGCTATTCGTATTTGATGGGGTGATATTTTTGGATGTGTATGACGACACCTTCCAGGACGTTGGTATCGGCATGGATGTGGATTGGCTCCAGGTCGCCGCGCGGGTTCTTGCGGATCATGGCGTTCCTCTGTGTTCGCTTGGTGAGCAGTTGGGGGAATTGATCACGGCTGAATCTCCATCCTGTGTAGCCGTGAAATTCCTGCCCCAACCTCATCGAGAATCCATTTCGGCACATGAATCCCGCCAAGTATTGCCACGGAGCGAGCGCCTGCCAGCCATTCAGGCTTGATTCCCTCGTTCGCCAGATGATCGTGGCGGTAGGTATTTGGATTGGCGGCGCGGCACACTTCGTAAAGGCTGAGCGTAGAGCCGCCATGGTCATTGACCAGAATGACGACATCGCAAGCGCGCGCCAGTTTCAAGCCCTCGTTTTGTCGATCGAAACTGTCGCTGCACACGGTATCGACGATGTGCACCGGAATATCCAATCCTTGCAGGTCGTTTTTGAATGCCGCCCAGCGTTCGATATTGGCGGTGACTTGACCCAGGCACGCCCAGTTGCGATCCGCCTGGCGAATTTGCGGGAGCAAATCGGCCACTGCTTCGCCGATGATGCCGGTTCGGCCCTTGGCTTCGGCAGCTGATTTGGCGTACTCGCAGTGATGGTTGCCGGGTTTGCCAAAAAGAATCAGGTCGAAGCCTGCTTCGGCGAGTACATGGGCGCGGTGCTCGCTGTTGGCGATAAACGGGCAGGTGAAGTCGTGAACCGTCGCCCCGCCGGCTTCCGGCAAGGGTTCGACCGTTCCGTGGTGTCCGAGCGCAAGACGACTGGCCGTAACGTCGCTCAGCTTGTCGACCACTTTCACCCGTTCCAGTCCGGGATAGCGCGCGAGCAGATCGGGATCCTGCCTGCGAACCAACTCCAGCGGATCCCAGCGCCGGGCCTCTGGCTTGGGCGACCAGCGGTGGGTCGCCTGTAACTCGCCTTCGCCGGAAGAATCGGCGATCCGCTTCATGGCGAGATCAATGCCCCAGCAGTAGGCAATGGTGGCGACCTGGATATCCAGCGGGGCGGCACCGTGCGGTGTTTCAATGGGTTCGTTCATTTGTTTTCCTCGTGAATCAAGTTGCTTTCATTTCCAGAAGCGTCCGTAGGCCAGATGGGCAATTCCGCCCGCCAGCAAAGGCACGAAGAAGCAACTCAGGAATTTGAAAAGGGCAAAACGCGGACTGATCAAGGCTGATTCGAGCAAGATCATGCGGACTCCCCACATCGACCAGGCCGTGACCAAGGCAACCAGCGTGCCGATGCCTGCACCGGCTTGCTGGATGAGCCCGACCAGGGGGAACATGGTGAGCGGCCCTCCCGGCGCCAGCACACCGGCAAGACAACCCAAGGCAATTCCCCGCCAGCCGGATTCGTTGCCTATCCACGCCAAAACCACATCCTTGGGGACAAGTTGCGTGAAAAATCCGGCAATGACGAAGGTCAGCAGCATGACGGGCAGGACTTCAAGCGCACTACGCCCCCCTTGCAACAAACCGGCACCGACAAGGCCGGGCTCGCGACGCCAGGCAACCCACGCCAGGATCAATGCAATGCCACCGAGAATGAAAAGAACGGGTTTCATGGCATCAGAAATCCGATTTCAGCGAGACGGAGAAAGCACGCCCGGTTTCCAGCAAGGGGTTGGTCGTCGAGGTCGGGTAGCGAATGTCTTCAACCGTTGTCGCCAGGCGATAGCGCTGATCGAATACGTTGCTGATGCCAACACTCAGGGTGGTCCGCCCTGCGCGATCAAACCAGCGGCCAACATCCTTGCTCCAGTAAAGGTCAAGAACCGCATAGCCGACGGTAGAACGTTCCGATGCCGTATCGAGACGGTGCTTGCCTTTCGCCCAGCGCAAGGCCGGCTCGAACCGGCCGCTGTTACCCAGATCGGCACGCAGACCAAGGCGGCCATTAAGTGGCGGCAGGTAGGCGAGCGGTCGGTCGGTCTGGGTGTCCGTGCCATGCACATAGGCAAGGTTGAAATAGGCCCGCAGCATAGAAGTGATCTTCTGGCTGCCATCGAACTCAATACCGCGAACCCGAGCACTACCGACGTTCTGGTTTTGATACGAGGCCAGTCCATTGAAGGTGATCGGTGTACGAACGATGAAATCGGTATAGCGGCTGTCAAACAGCGTGATATCCAGATGCGTGCGTTCGCTGTTGTAGCGGGAGCCGATTTCCAGCGTTTTGCCTTCCTCTGGCCGCAGTTCGGGATTCGGGACGTTATACCCGGTTCCCTGGCGGCTCGATCCGAAGCTCTCGATCGTCGACGGCACCCGGAAGGAGGTGCCGGCCCCGCCCCACAGGGTCAGCTTGTCGTTCCAGCGATAGGCCAGACTGAACTGGCCGGTCACTGGCCGGTCGGTTCGTTCGCGATTGCGGTCATAGGCCGGCTGCAAGGCCGGAGAGATGATCGGGCTGGTTTCGGTTTGGCTCTTGACGTAATCCAGACGCCCCCCGAACTTGGCCGACCAGCGGTCGGAGAATACATAATCAAGTTGAGCAAACAGGCCCACATCGGTTTGCTGTGCATCTGGCGAATTCTGGCTTACCGGGGTAATCACCGTTTTGCCGGTACTCAGGGTCGTCACCGCCGATCCGGACTGAGCGCCCTTGCGCATTTCATGGAAGAAATCTGTTCCCACGGTCAGCAGGTGCTGCCCCATCGGCAGCAGCGCAGAGACTTTGCCGCCATAGACAACAGGCCCATCGACGATGTTCTCGGATAGGGTCAACTTGTTGGTCTGCGTCCGGTTTTCCGTTGTGAGGCGAGAGTAAAGGCTGCGCACATAGACACTGGCCTGCAACTGCTCCACGCCCCAGCTTTCCAGGCGACCGGAGTAAGCCAGGCGAGCATAACGCTCGCGCAGCGGGTCTTCGCGTTGGACAACCAGCGGCCAGCCGGGAACCCCCCCGATTCCGCCGGCCCGGCCACTCTCGGTATCCGCTGCCTTGAGCGTCAGTTCCAGCCGATGGCCGGGTTGAAGCTGATAACCGGCCCGTAGATCGAACTGGCCGACCGTGAAGTCGCTATTGGGAACAGCGCCGTCCGGCGAGGAATAATTGTTGGCGGATCGATAGCTCGCCCCGACCAGCATGTCCAGGCCATTGCCGACCGCCTGCCCTTCGAGGCGAATGGAGGTCATGTCGCTGGCGCTGTTGTACTCCAGGGCACGCACAAGCGGGGTGAAGGTCATCGGGCCGTTCACATCGCCCTTGGCCTTGCGCGTGATGACATTGACCACGCCCACCATGGCATCCGGCCCATAGATCGATGAGCCGGGGCCGCGCAGCACTTCAATTCGCTCAATCTGGTTAGGGTCGATCAGGTTGAATTCCAGGGTGTTGCGCCCCCGAAAGCGTTCGCCATCGACCAACAGCAAGGTTCTTGGCGTATTCGAGTTGAAGCCGCGCATCACGATCTGCCCGCCCAGGCCGCCGGAGCGGGCGTAGGAAACACCGGGAATTTCGTCAAGAATCGTTTGTACATTGGCAACTGAACGGGAATCAAGGTCTTCCGGAGAAACTCGCTTGATCTCGCTCTGGCCGGCGCTGACGGTGATTACGGGGAGCTCGGCCTCGCGCTCCGCTTGCGCCATTTCGGGGGAGGTTTCCTTGGCGTGTGCGGGGGCTGCCACATCTGCCGCCATTTCTGCCACTACGCCTTGCGAGGCCAATAAGGCCAAGGTGCCAAGCACGGCAGCCGTCAACTTGCGCTGTTGAAAGCCGGTACCTGCTGCCCGAGGGAGATATCTTTGCATGGTCAAATCCTCAAACTTGACCGTCTGCACGCGCAAAGATGACCGGCGCCGACCCGTGGTCGACGCATCGCTGTCATCATCCGCAACCCCGCAGACGATCCATTGCATACGCTGCGCCGATTGCTCGGGCAGCACGAATGCAGCAGGCCGGTCTCCGGGCTTGCCAGTTTTGCCGCATCGCCTTCCCACGTCATCCGCGCACGTCCGGTCGGACGCCACGTCATGTCGCAGTGGCTGGTGAATCCAGATTTCACCGTGATGCAGCCGCACTGGCTTACCGTTGCGGGGGCAGCCGAGGAATTGCAACCGTTGCAGGTTGCGCACCTCGTTCCCGTTTCACCCGTTTCGTCGCCGAAACAGGCACCTGATGCAAGGGGTGACACGAAAAACTTCAGCCGGGCGGTGTCAGGGCCTGAATCGGCTATTTCGGCAGCTGGTGTAGCGAGGTCGCCGCACCAGCAGGGGTGGATGATACGTCTCGACAGGGAATCGAGCAATTTGTCATTTTTCATTTCGTTTTGTTCGATTCAGCGTCAACAGAATCAACTGCCTTACCGCGCACGATGTGGGCGTTCTCGAACTTGAACAGCTTGCGGATCAGCATGATCCCTCGCTACCGGGGGGCTGTGCTTCCTGGCGCAAACGGGCGATGACTTCATCGAGCGGCAGGCTGCCGAAATCTTCGCCAGCCCGTGAGCGCAAGGCAATGCGCCGTTCGGCTTTTTCCCTGTCGCCGACGACGAGCAGGTAAGGCACTTTCTGCAGCGTGTATTCGCGAATCTTGTAGCCGATCTTCTCGTTGCGCAGATCGACAGCGGCGCGCAGCCCGGCCTTTTTCAAGGCTTTCAGAACGCTTTGCGCATAGTCGGTCTGAGCTTCGCTGATATTGAGCACGACCGCCTGTTGCGGTGCCAGCCAGAGCGGGAAAAGACCGCTGTAGTGTTCGATCAGGATGCCGGTGAAGCGCTCCAGCGAGCCGAACAAGGCCCGGTGCAGCATGACCGGCCGTTCGCGTTCGCCTTGTTCGTTGATGTAGCCGATGTCGAAGCGCTCGGGCAGGTTGAGGTCGACCTGCAGCGTGCCGCATTGCCAGTCGCGGCCGATGGCATCGCGCAGCACGAATTCCAGCTTCGGGCCGTAGAAGGCGCCTTCGCCGGGGTTGATCCGGTAAGCGATGTCCATCCGGTCGAGCGCCCCGGACAGCGCGCCTTCGAGCTGGTCCCAGGTGTCGTTGCTGCCGATGCGGTTGACCGGTCGGGTGGATAGCTTGACGGCGACATCCTCGAAGCCGAAATCGCGGTAGATGGCGAAGACCAGGGCGATGGTGCGGGCGCATTCGTCCTGCATCCGGGCCGGCGTGCAGAAGATGTGCGCGTCGTCCTGGGTGAAATGGCGCACGCGCAACAGGCCGTGCAATGCACCGGAGGGGTCGTAGCGATGCACCTTGCCGAACTCGGCCATGCGCAGCGGCAGGTCGCGGTAGCTTTTCAGGCCCTGGGCAAAGAGGGAAACGGCGCCCGGGCAGTTCATCGGCTTCAGCGCAAAGACGCGCTCGTCCTCGGTCGTCGTCGTAAACATCGCCTCGCGGTAGTTGAACCAGTGGCCGGAGGTTTCCCACAGGCCACGATCCATCACGTCCGGGGTATTGATCTCGACATAATCGGCGCGCTCCTGCTGGGTGCGCATGTAGCCGATCAGTTGCTGGAACAGGGTCCAGCCTTTCGGGTGCCAGAACACCGAACCGGGCGCACAGTCGTCGAAATGGAAGAGGTCGAGCTGGGCGCCGAGCTTGCGGTGATCGCGCTTGCCGGCTTCTTCGAGGCGGGTCAGATAGCCCTTGAGCGCCTTGGCATCCGGCCAGCAGGTGCCGTAGATGCGCTGCAGCATGGCGTTCTTGGCATCGCCGCGCCAATAAGCACCGGCCACCTTGGTCAGCTTGAAGGCCTGCAGCTTGCCGGTGCTCGGCACGTGCGGGCCGCGGCAGAGGTCTTCAAAATCGCCCTGGCGGTACAGCGACAAGGTTTCGCCCTCGGGAATGGCGCGGATCAGTTCGGCCTTGTAGGACTCGCCACGTTGCTCGAAATAGGCGATGGCCTCGTCGCGCAGCAGTTCGCGCCGGCTGAGCGGCAGGTCGGCAGCGGCCAGTGCCTGCATGCGGGCTTCGATCTGCGCCAGATCGTCGGGCGTAAAAGGACGCTCGAAGGCGAAGTCGTAGAAAAAGCCATCCTCGATGACTGGGCCAATGGTGACCTGCGCGCTCGGATAGAGCTGCTTGACGGCCATGGCCAGCAAGTGGGCGCAGGAGTGGCGGAGGATTTCCAGCCCTTCCGGGTCGCGGGCGGTGATCAGGCTGACGTTGGCGTCTTGTTCGAGAAGGAAGGCGGTATCGACGAGTTGAACACCACTGCGACCATCGATCCGGCCAGCCAGGGCGGCCTTGGCCAGACCGGGGCCGATGTCGGCAGCCAGTTCGGCGATGCTGACTGCTTGCGGAAAATGTCGTTGGCTACCGTCGGGCAGCGTGATGCAGGGCATGTTTCAGGGTCTCTCGGTGTTGTCAGTGGGGGTGCCCGTGCTGGCTGGCGGAACGGGATCGACCCCGCCGGGATGCCAGGGGTGGCAACGGCCGATGCGGCGCAGGGCCAGCCAGCCGCCACGGCGCAAGCCGTGGACTTGCAGCGCCTCCTGGGCGTAGTGGGAGCAACTCGGATGAAACCGGCAGCGCGGGCCGAGCAGCGGGCTGATGAACAACTGATAGCCGCGAATGATTAGCTGGATGCCACGGGTCAGCAGGCGTGTCATGCCACGGGCTCCGCGTGCAGGCGATGCCAGGTTGTGCCGGTTGCGCTGTCTTCGATACCGATGCCCTGGGCGGCGAGTTCCTGGCGCAGGGCATCGGCGCGGGCGAAATCACGCGCCGCACGGGCGGCTTGCCGCGCGGTAATCAGGGTTTCAATCTGTTCGGGAGTTGGGCCGCTGGCTTGTCCGGCCGCCGCCATACCCCGTTGCTGCCGCCACTGAGCCGGGTCGGCTTGCAACAGACCGAGCAAATCGGCGCCATCACGCAGCACGGCGAGTAGACGGGATTGCTCGTCCGGGTCCGTACATTTGCGCAGGGCGCTGGCGGTTTCGTGCAGACAGGCGAGCGCCAGCGGGGTGTTCAGGTCATCGGCCAGCGCCGCTTCGACGGCTTCGGCACGCACCTTGGGGGGCGGGCTGCCGGTGGCCGGCAGGCTGGCGTACAGGCGGTCGAGCGCTGCCCGGGCCTGATCGAGTGCGGTCAGCGAAAAGTCGAGCGGCTTGCGGTAGTGACCAGCGAGCAAGGCGTAGCGGATGACTTCGCCCGGGTAATGCTGCAACAGGTCGCGCACGGTGCGGAAGTTGCCCAGCGATTTCGACATCTTTTCGCCGTCGACCGTGACATAGCCGTTGTGCAGCCAGTAGCGGCAGTACTGGCCACCATGGGCTCCTTCGCCCTGGGCGATCTCGTTTTCATGGTGGGGAAAGATCAGGTCCTGGCCACCGCCGTGAATGTCGATCGACGGCCCGAGGTGGGTATGGATCATCGCCGTGCATTCGATGTGCCAGCCCGGGCGACCGACGGCCCAGGGGCTTTCCCAGCCCGGTTGCGCCACGGTCGACGGCTTCCAAAGCACGAAATCGGCCGGATCGCGCTTGTAGGGCGCGACTTCGACCCGCGCTCCGGCAATCATGTCCTCGCGGTTGCGGCCCGAGAGCTTGCCGTAATCCGGCAGCGATGGCACATGGAAAAGCACGTGGCCTTCGGCGGCATAGGCGTGGCCGCGTTCGATCAGGCGCTCGATCAAGGCGATCATCTGCGGCACATGCTCGGTCGCCCAAGGTTCGATACTCGGTGCCAGTGCGTTCAGTTGCGCCATGTCGGCACGGTAGGCCGTGGCGTAACGTTCAGCCAGCACGCGAATCGGCTCATCGTTGGCGGCTGCGGCGGCGTTGATCTTGTCGTCCACGTCGGTGATGTTGCGGGCGTAGACCACCTGCGGGAAATGCCGCGACAGCAGCCGGTAGAGCACGTCGAAAACGACCACCGGGCGGGCGTTGCCGATATGCACGTAGTTATAGACGGTCGGGCCGCAGACATACATCGTGACGCGCTGCGGATCGGCCGGCACGAAGATTTCCTTCCGCCGGCTCAGCGTGTTGTGCAGGCGGATGTTCATGGCATTCGCCCTTCGGCCACCAGCGCCTCCCGGCGCTCGTCGTCGAGCACGCCGCAGAACATGGCGAAGGCTTTTTCGATCAGCAGCTGATCGAGGCCACGCACGATGAAGACCAGGCGGCTCTTGCGGTCGTTGTAGGGCGCTTCGGCCGGCCACTCGTCGAGGCGGGCGTAGGGATAGTTGGTGTGCTGGACGCATTGCACGACGCGTGGCTTGTCATCACCGATCACATTGAGCAGGCCCTTGATGCGCAGGATGCGGTCGCCCATGCCCTGCAGCAACAGGCTCACGGCGTCGACGAAGCAGACCCATTGCAAGGGTTGGTCGAAGGTCAGCGCAAAGCTGTAAACCTCGGCATCGTGACGGTCCACGTCGTGATGATGATGGTGATGCCCAGGCGCCTTGCGTCTTTCCTCGCGCACTTTTTCCTCGGCCAGCCAGCCGGCGACATCCGGGGTCTTGCTGCCTGGGTCGTAGAGGCCGCAGCCGGTAATCGAAGCCAGCGCGATCTCGCCACGGCGCACATAAATCTGCGCGGCCGCCGGGTTGATCCGGCGCAAGGTCTGACTGAGCATGTCGATTCCCGGCCCTTCCACCAGGTCGCACTTGCTGAGCAGCAAGCGGTCGGCCATCGCCACCTGCTTGACCGCTTCGGGGTGCTGCGCCAGTTGCCCGGCCGCATGTGTCGCGTCGACCACGGTGACGACGCCATCGATACGGAAGCGCTCGGCAATGAAAAAATCCTCCATCAGCGTGAAGATCACCGGGGCCGGGTCGGCCAGGCCGGTGGTTTCGATCACCACGCGATTGATCGGCGCGATCTTGCGCTGCAGGCTCTTCATGAACAGATCGGTCAAGCTGCGCGTCAAGTCGCCGCGCACCGTGCAGCAGATGCAGCCCGCGTCGAGCAGGATCAGGTCTTCGTCGATTTTGCTCACCAGGTGGTGGTCGACCGCAACACTGCCGAATTCATTGATCAACACCGCTGCGTTGGCCATTTCCGGCTGGCTGAGCAGGTGATTGAGCAGCGTCGTCTTGCCGGCGCCGAGAAAGCCTGTGAGCAGGGTGACCGGGATGCGGCGGTCGATATCGGGTTCGTTCATGCGTGTGCTTGTTTGTCTTGGGGTCTGAAGAGAGAAGTGGCCGTGCCAGAGGCACTTTCAGGAGCTGTCGTTCTGTACGGCAAGCCAAGTTCGTGGTCGAAGATGTAACATTATAACATTTCATTTCCACGGTGATTCAAGGCCTCAACTCGCAGGCCCCCATTGAATGGCTCAACAGGGACCTGCTGTGCTGGCAGGGGCTGGCTATTGAATTTTCCAGTCCAGCCCTAGCTTGACATTGCGCCCACTTTCCCAGTTCGCAACTTCCTGTCCAGCGTAGTAAGTCCGAACCGTGGAGTGCATCGCATATTTTTCGTCGAGCAAATTGTCGACAGCAATGGTGAGTGCCAGGTTTTCCTTACCTTGGGGATGCCACTGCAGCCGGATTCCGTGGACGCCATACGCGGGTTTGACGGGGTGACCGTTGGGAACATCTTCCAGTTTCCTGACGGCTTCCAGCGTGTAGCGAGCAGCCATGTTGTGCCGGATGCGCCATTCAATACCTGCAAGCAGGCGGTCATCCACCGATGCACCGATACGGGCGGAATCGCCGGTGGTATCGAGGGGCTGACCGTTGTAGTCACGACTAGTGCTGCGGCTGAAGGCCAGATTGAACAGAAGATGCTGGGTGCTCCAGTGTGGGCGTATCTCGTAGCCGCGCGTGCTGATCTCTCCGTTCCGTGCAAAAGCTGGTTGAGATTTGATGCTGTGCGTCACTTGTACTAACATGCGGGGATTGATCAAATAACCGAGAAGGGAATGCCATGCCCGCTATTGCAACCTCACCTGCTGCACGCTCTGCCCGTTTAGGGCTGCGAGCCACGCCAGAACAGGAAGCCGTCCTGCGTCGAGCTGCCGATGTGGCACACAAATCACTGACCGATTTCATTTTGGATAGCGCGTGCCTAGCTGCCGAGCAAACCCTGCTGGATCAACGTCTGTTTGTGGTTTCTGGCAGTCAATGTCAGGCGCTAATGGAGTTGCTTGAGCGTCCTGCGCAGTCCAATGATGGTTTGCGAGATCTGTTCTCCCGCAAGGCTCCCTGGGATACCGAATGAGCCTACGCGGCCCAGATTCCCTTGGGGTGCGGCATCGACTTGAAGACTTTGATTGCGGCAAGCCTGCCCTTAACGAATGGTTGCATCGGCACGCCCGGCAAGCACAAGGCAGCGGATCGGCCAAGACGTTTGTCGTTGCAGACGATGATCGTGTAGTCGGCTACTTCAGCCTGACCGTTGGCCAGGTCGATACGTTGGAAGCGCCTGAGCGCATCCGTAAAGGGATGGGTCGGTACCCGATCCCGGTAGTCATCCTGGCTCGCTTGGCAGTTTCCATTCAGGATCAGAAGAAAGGCATTGGCTTTGGCATGCTTCAGGATGCGATTCGACGCACGCTCCTCATTGCCGAGCAGGCCGGAATCCGTGCGATGCTGACTCACCCCATTGACGATGAGGCATCGAGCTTCTACACCCGCTTCGGTTTCATCGCTTCGCCGCTGAGCGAACAGCAATTGCTGCTGCTCCTGAAGGACGCAAGGCACTCATTGACCTAGGGGCCGATCCCAACAGTCACTTTGCGACGCAGGAAAGGGGCGACACTCAGCCGCCCCTGGTGATGAAAATTGTTGCTACCCTGACGGGCACCATCGATCTGGATGTTCAGATTGATGTCTTCCAGGCCGCGAAGAAATATTTTTTGTCCATTGCGTGCGCCCAAGGCAGATCGAGGGAAGCAGCGCCAGCCCCAGCACCAGGGTGCGGGTAGGGGGTTTCATTGGGCCTCCTGGCGTGCAAACTGGACGGTCATCTTGAACTGCCGAGGCGTGAGCAAGGTTTGCAGGCGGTTGAGCGTGTTGATTTGTGCTTCGGTGGCCCCGCGTTTGAGCGCGACCAATTGCGCGATTTTTTCCTGCAAGTCAGCCAGTTTTTCTCCTTTTTCGAGGACGGCCCGGGCTATTTCATCTTCCAGCGCTTCCGCCTGAGCCAGACGCTTGAGCACTCTTTCCGGTGCGGCTTTGACCAGTTCCCGGATTTCTGCAAGTTGTTCGGCGCTGAGCTCCAATGCTGAGGAATTCTCGGCGGCGAAACGTAAAATGTGCGGCAGATTGGCAGGAAGAATCAGGGCGTAATCGACGGTTTGGGGCGATCTGCCGGGGCGGGCGTGAGATTCTTCATGGGATTCGCTATGCGCTTGGTCGGCATGGGCGGTGTTTATTGCTCCCGTCATGGTCAGCAGAACGATCAGGAGAGTGCGAGCAGGTTTGAATTTCGGCATGATTTTGTCAATATTTCGGAATAAAAGGGGATCAGATGGGATTGGATAAAGCAGGAGAGACTTCAATGGCGGCGCCGGAATGCGATGTTATAACATCGCATTCTAATATTCCAGACGCTCTTTACCCCGGGACGGAAGCAAGCCTGAGTTCCCTTGATGACCAGGAGATTTTTCTTGAAGGCGCCGCCACGCGCTGCAAGGAGCAGGGCGTTTCGCTGACGACCATCAGGCGTCTGGTGCTCGGCCTGCTGTATCGCCACCCCAGTGGTCTCAAAGCCTACGATCTGCTGGCGCTGGTGCGCCAGGAACGCTCGAATGCGACGCCGCCGACGGTATATCGGGCGCTCGATTTCCTGACCGGCCAGGGGCTTGCGCACAAGATTGGGCGCGGCAATGTCTTTGTCGCCTGCCGCCATGCTTCGCACCGTTTGCCCGGATTGTTCCTGCTTTGCCCCAGCTGCGGCGGCATCAGCGAGCTTTATGCCGATGCCGCGCTGCAAGCCTTGTTGCAGGCGCTTGAATCCTCCGGCCATCGGCTCGATAGCCCGGAAGTCGAGATCAGCGCCGTTTGCCCGGCCTGTGTGGCGCTTGCATCGCCGTAGGCAAGCATCGACCGACGCTTGTCCCCGGCTTGGTCGCCTGCGGCAAGGGCCGATTTCCACGGTGAGACCGTCTTCCCTCACCCCATTCCGGTGGGGGGGGGCTGGTTCTTTCAGTGGGTGTGGCCTATCCTTAAGTGGAGGTGAAATTAAGTCATAAGTAGGCGCCGGCCAGGACCGGTCGCCGGGAGTTGCAGCCATGTCCTCGATTCATCCCTTGAGCCTGGGTTTTCGCGATGCGCGGCGGGAAGAGGCATTCGCGGCGGCGTCCGTGGCGCGGGTGCGGGTGCAGGGCGTGGCGGCGATTGCGGTGGGCATGTTCGTCTATCTTCTCGGCGGCGTGCTCGACCACTGGTTCGTGCCGCCGGAAATGGCGCAGGAATTGTGGCGTATTCGCCTGACCGTGCTCTGCGTTCCGGCCTTGGTGCTGGTGCTGGCGTTTTCGCCGTGGTTCGCGCGTGCGCACGATCTTCTGCTGGCCTTGGTCGGGCTAGCCGCCGGGCTGGGGGTGATTGCCATGCAGGTGGCTTTGCCGGTCGAGATTTCCAACCACTACTACCCGATGCTCGTGCTGGTGACTTTTTACACCTACAACTTCATCGGTGCGCGCTTCATCCATGCCCTGCTGGTCGATGTGAGCCTCTTTCTCGGCTACAACCTGATTTTCGGCGTGCTTCTCGAATATCCGCCGCATTTGCTGGTGGCGCACGATTTCTTCTTCGTTTCGGCCAATCTCATCGGTGGGGCCGCCGGTTATCTTGCCGAAAGACAGCGCCGGCTTCTCTTCCTGCACGAAAGCGAACTCGAAGAGGAGCGGCAGAGGCATTTGATCCGCTCCTTGCACGACCCGCTGACCGGCTTGCCGAATCGTGACCTGTTGTTCGACCGGATCGGGCATGCCATGGCCGAGGCGCAGCGGGCCGGCGAGTTGCACTGCGGCTATTTTCTCGATCTCGATGGTTTCAAGGCGGTGAATGACCGGCTGGGGCACGAAGCGGGCGACGAGGTGCTGCGCGAAGTGGCACGCCGCTTGCGCTCGGCGGTGAGAGCCAGCGATACGGTAGCCCGGATCGGCGGCGACGAATTTTTCGTGCTGGCGCTCGATATTGGCGACCGCGAAACGGCCTGCGCGCTCGCGCGCAAATTGCTCGATCTGGTTGCGGCGCCGATGCCGGGTCTACCCGCCGACTTGCCACTCGGGACCAGCATCGGCCTCTGCCTGTTCCCCTACGACGGCATGAGCGTTTCCGGGCTCATTCACCGTGCCGACGAAGCGATGTACCGGGTCAAGAGCTGCGGCAAGGGTGATTTTGCGATTGCCGACGAACTGCGGGCGGTGCTGGCGCGGTGAGCGAGGGTTGCGGCCGGCAAAAAATGGGGATTTTCACGGTCGACCGTGAAAATCCCCATTTTTTGCCCGACAGCGGCGTCAGCCGCTCCGGTCATCAAGCACCGGCGAGCGCGGCGTCGATCAAGCGGCGCGAAATACTGATCGGCTCCGGCAGCAGCGGCAGCCGATCCGGGGCGAACCAGTCGGCGGCCTCGATTTCGCCGGGGGCCGGGTTGATGACGCCACCCGCGTAGTCGGCAAAGAAGGCCAGCATCAGCGAATTGGGGAAGGGCCAGGGCTGGCTGGCGAAATAGCGCAGATTGGCAATCTCGATCCCGACCTCCTCGCGCACTTCGCGCATCGCGCATTGCTCCAAGGTTTCGCCGGGTTCGACGAAGCCGGCCAGGGCGCTGTAGATGCCCGGCTTGAAGTGTGGGCTGCGCGCCAGCAGCAGACGTTCGCCATCGCGGACCAGGACCATGATCGCCGGCGACAGGCGAGGGTAGGCGAACAGGCCGCAGACCGGACAGCGCATCGCGAATTCATCGGACTGAGCCACGGTCGGCGTGCCGCAGCGACCGCAAAAACGGTGCTGGGCCTGCCAGTCGAGCAACTGCACGGCGCGTCCGGCGAGGGCGAAGGCCTCCGGCCCGGACTGGGCGAACAGGGCGCGTAGCGGCAGCGGCTGCAAATCCGGGTGTTCGGGAAAAATCTTCAGCTCGGCGGCGTAGCAGGGCCGGCCCTGCCATTCGCCAACCGCCAGCGGCGGGGCCGAGGCAGCATCGGCCGTGCTCGGCGGCAGCAGCGGAAAAGGGGCTTGCGGATCGGCGCAACAGATCAGTAGCCGTTGTTCGTGGCGCAGAATCCAGTAGGCGTGGGCTAGGGCGGTCATCGGTGGTAACGAAGCGGGAGAAGGAGAAGGGCAGGGAGTTTACGCCAGATTCCGGCGTGGAAAGACGGCGGAAAGACGGCGGGAAGACGGCGGGAAGACAGAGCGGAAAGACAGCGGAAAGACAGCGGAAAGACAGCGGAAAGACAGCGGAAAGACAGCGGAAAGACAGCGGAAAGACAGCGGAAAGACAGCGGAAAGACAGCGGAAAGACAGCGGAAAGACAGCGGAAAGACAGCGGGGGGCCGACCGCCAGCCGTTCCCCGCCTTGTCGCGACGGCAGCTGAAGCGGGTATCGCCGCCGGCGACCCGCCAGCCCGCGGGCGGAGGTGCCACTGTCGGCACCCTCCGCCCAGCCTCCGCTCAGAGCCAGCTTGCGGGAAGGCCCATTTGCTGCAACTCGGCACTGCCGATGACTTCGACGTAGTCGCTGGCGGCGGCGAAGGCATTCAATTGCAGGGGCGGCTGTACCGCCTTGCCGCGATACACCAGGTCGCCGAAGCGGGCCAGTTCGATATTCCTGAGAATATCCTCCTCGCCGCTGACCACATTGCGCAGCACCAGGTCGACAACCCCCGCCGTGCTTTCCCTCAAACCCAGCTGGTAATCGTGAATGGCACCCACGAATGCCGCCATGTCCCGCCCGCTACCGCCGTCCAGCAGGTCGTTGCCGCCCCCGCCGATGAGCAGGTCCGAACCGGCGCCGCCAAGGAGTTGGTCGTTACCTGAGGCCGGAGCCCAGCCCACCTCTCCCAAGGCCAGCGGCTTGGTCAGCTCCAGGTGGCCCGAGCCATCGCGCAGCAGGGCCTTGGCCTTGTCGTTGAGGGCCAGGAACTTCAACCCCTGATCCCAGGTGCCGCCGTTCTGGAAGTAGTTCACCCCGAGGCTGACTTCCTCGTCGCTCGCGCTGCCCCAGACTTGCTCGATCAGCCGGCGTACCTGGATTTCCAGCGCCTGGGGCTGTATTCCCTGCCGCTCGGCGTAATACTGATACGCGGCCTGAGCCAGGCTGTCGCTGTTCCAGTGGCCGGCGGCGGCTTCTTCGAGCCAGGCGGCATCCGGGCGTTCTCCGGTCACCGCGCGGTACAAAAGGGCGAATTCCGACAGGCGGGTGTAGTCCTGTTCCAGGATCGAGACCCGCCCATCGACACGCCCCCGGTCCGTCGCGGGCCGGCTCCAGTTCCACACCGCTTCGGTATGTAGCACTTCGGCCAGCGTCGGATCGTCGGCCACGAAACTCAAGTGCATCAGCCCTTCCTGGTCCAGGGCCATGCGCCATTTGCCGGCATCGGCGCTGCCTCCCTGCAGGAGATCGTCGCCGTCTCCGCCTTCCAGGCTGTCGTCGCCAATGCCGCCAAAGACCCGGTCATTGCCTTCATCACCATAAAGTTGATCGTTGCCACCCCGCGAGCCGACCGTATCGTCGCCACCGCCGCCGCGCAGCATGTCGTCGTCGGCGCCGAGCACGATGTATTGCACCGCATTGTCGCCAACGGCAAAGTTGCGCCCTTCGCCGCCGATCACCCGGCTGGCGCCGATGACCAGCGCGAATTCGACATTGTTCAATTGCAGGATGCTTCCCGAGGGCAATTGCCGGGCGTCGATGACCAGCGCCTCCTGGCGCAACGGATGTTCCTGGCTGCCTTCGCCCGTACCCTCGGCCCCGGAAATGATGATGGGCTGGCTCGGCGCCGCGCTGCCGCTGCTGCTGGTCAGCGTGACGGTCCTGACCGCGACCTGCTGTTGATCGAGCACGCCCGGTACATAACTGTCTATCCCGGTCTCCAGAAGCTCGCTGAAAGTATCCTGTTGCTCGACGCGCGGCTGCGATGCCTCGATCAGGATTTCGCGCAGGGTCTTCTGACTGTTCTGCACGGTCTGCGCCGTCAGGCCGATCCCGGTCGGAATACTGACCTCGATCAGCATTTCACCGGCCGCATTCTGCGCAATCGGTATGTCCGCGTGCGTGTTGAGCAGCGTTCCCGGTTGATCCACCCGCGTCGGCTCGACAATCGGCACCGTCACCGTCGTTACCCGTGTCCCGTCCTGCGCTGTCGTCGTCCCCCCGGTAATGGTCACCCCATCGTAAGTGCCGACCGGAACATCGCTCGGCACCGGGCCGGAGGTCACGACCGGCGTCGGGTCTGGCGTCGGCGCGGGCGTTGGGTTCGGGACCGGGTCAGGCGTTGGCGCCGGGGTTGGTGCGGGAGTCGGCGCAGGCGTTGGGTCTGGCGTTGGGTCTGGCGTTGGTGCGGGGGTTGGTGCAGGTGTCGGTGCAGGTGTCGGTGCAGGTGTCGGTGCAGGTGTCGGTGCGGGGGTTGGTGCCGGGGTTGGCTCGGGAGTCGGGCTAGGTCCAGGTCCAGGAGGAGAGGTCGGTGCGGGCAAGGTCACCAGAATCGCATTGCCGCTGGTATCGGCAACGTTCAGGGCCGCGTCCGCGCCGCCGGCCCAGTCTTCCGCAGCGGACAGGTCATAGGCCACGCTGCCGGTAGAGCTTGTTCCCGATTTGTTCAGGCGGCTGGCCACTTCCGTTTTATCGCTGCCATTGAGGTTGACCGTGAAACTCGTGCCGCTGGTGATTTCCACGCTACTGGAAGTGAGGGTGTAAGGCGTCGAATCGCCGCTCAAGCTCAGCTTGCTCACATCGATGTCGTTGGTGGCACCGCTCAGCTTGAGAAAACCCGTTCCCGTCACCACCAGCGCCCCGGTGCTGGCATCGTAAGTAGCGGAGGTAATCGTCGGGGTCGCCACATTGCTCGTCGTAACCCCGTTACCGGTCAAATCCGCGTGCGTTGCCGCCGAACCCGCCGCCCAGCCTTCCGCTGCCGCCAGGTTATACGTCGTGTTGCTGGTCGACGTTTCGCCGTTCTTGTTGATGATCTGGTTCAACGCCGCCTTGTCCGTACTGCTCAAGGTCAAGGTAAAGCTGGTATTTGAGCTGATTTCGACGTTGACCGTGTCCGTCAGGGCGTAGGTACTCCCCCCTTCGCCGGTCAGCGTGAACTTGTTCGCCACAATGTCGTTCGTACCCCCGCTCCGCTTCAGGAAACCTGTTCCCGTCACGACCAGCGTGCCCGTGCTGGCGTCGTAAGTAGCGGTGGTGATCGTCGGCGTATCCGGGTTGCTGACCGTCACCGCATTCGTGGCGTCGCCGGTATCGCCTGCGGTGACGTTGGTGCACCAATCATCGGCAGCGGCAATATTGAAGGCGCTGGAACCGGTTGAACTGGTGCCGCTCTTGTTCATGATCTGGTTCAATGCCGTCTTGTCGGTGGCGGAGAGCGTCAGAGTGAACTGGGTGCCGGAGTCACGCTCGACATCTGCCGTATCCGTCAGAGCGTAAGTGACACCGCCTTCGCCGGTCAGCGTGAACTTGGAGGCATCGATGTCCGAGCCGCTGCCGTTGGCCTGCATGTTGGTGCCGGTGACCACCAGCACGCCGGTGGCGGCGTTGTAGGTGGCGGAGGTGATTTTCGGGGAGATCGACACCGTCACGGCATTGCTGGCGTCGGCGATGTTGACGGCGGCATCCGCGCCGGCCAGCCAGTCGTCGGCGGCGGCCAGGTTGTAGATGGAACCGCCGGACGAGGTGGTGCCCAACTGGTCGAGCAGGGCATCGACACTGGTTTTGTCGGCGCCGGAAAGGGTAACGCTGAAGCTGGTGGCGCTGGTGATTTCCACGTCGCTGGCGCTGGTCAGGGTGTAGGTGGCATTGGCGGTGCCGCCGGTGAAGGTCAGCGTGGAAATATCGACGTCGTTGGTCACCCCCACTTTCTTGAACAGGTTGGTGCCGGTGACGGACAGGACACCGCTGTCGGAATCGTAGGTGGCGCTGGTGATGGTCGGCGTCTGGACATTGGAAACCGTGACGCCGTTGCCGGTCGCGTCGGCAATGTCGGAAGCCGCCGGGCTGCCGGCCATCCAGTTGTCGGCGGCGGCCACGTTGTAGGTGACGGTGCCGCCGGAAGTGAGGCCGTTCTTGTTCAGCAGGCCGTGGACGTTCAACTGGTCGGTGGCCGATAGCGTGACGGTGGCGCTGGTCGCCGAGGTGATTTCGACGTTGGCGCTGTCGGTCAGCGTGTAGCTGCCGCCTTCGCCGGTGAGGGTCAGCAGGTTGGCGACGAGGTCGTTGGCGGCGCCGCTGGCGTTGACGAAATCGGTGCCGGTGAGTACCAGTTGGCCGCTCGTCCAGTCGTAGGTGGCACTGGTCACGGTGGGGGCGGCCCAGTTGGAGACGGTGATGCCATTACCCGTGAGGTCGGCCACGTTGACGGCGGCATCGGCACCCGCCGCCCAGTCTTCGGCGGCGGCCAGGTTGTAAGGGGTGGTGCTCGCGGCGCTGGTGCCGTTGGCGCTGAGCAGGGCCTCGACGTTGGTGAGATCGGCGCCGGAAAGCGTGACGCTGAAACTGGTCGCCGAAGTAATTTCCACGTCGGAGGCACTGGTCAGCGTGTAGGTGGCACCGCCTTCACCGGTGAAGGTCAGCTTGCTGATGTCGATGTCGTTGTTGGCGCCGCTCTTCTTGAAGAGGCCGGTACCGGTGACGACCAAGATGTTGCTGGAATAGTCGTAAGCGGCGCTGGTGATGGCGGGAACGGCGACGTTGGAGACGGTGACGGCATTCGTTGCATCACTGGTGTTGCCGGTGGTGACGTAGGTGTTCCAGTCGTCGGCGGCGGCCAGGTTGAAGGTTGTCGCGCTGGTCGAGGCGGTGCCGTTCTTGTTGAGTATCTGGCCGAGTGCCGCCTGGTCGGTGGCGTTGAGGGTGACGCTGAATTCGGTGGCGGAGGTGATTTCCACGTCACCGCTGGTCAGCAGGTAGGATGCGCCGCCTTCGCCGGTCAGGGTGAGCTTGTTGACGGCGATGTCCATGCCGCCGCCGTTGGCTTCCATCAGCGAGCCGGTGACGACCAGCACGCCGCTGGATGCGTCGTAGGTGGCGCTGGCGATGGCGGGGCCGACCACGGCGTTGACGGTGAAGGCTTCGTCATAGGTGTTGCCGGCAGCGTCGGTGGTACGCACCCGCACGCTGTAGCTGTTGCCGGCGGTGAGCGTGCTGGCGTCGTTGGCACGCAGGTTGCTGCCGCTGATGTTGAAGCTGGCGTTGTGGGCGTCCCCGGCGCCTGCCACCAGGCTGTAGGTGAAGGTGTCGCCGCTGCTGGCGTCGGTCGACGACAACGCGCCGACCACGGCATTGGCGCCGCTGATGGTGGCGACGCTGTTGTTGCTCAAGGCGATGTCGGTGGGGGTATGGGCGTTGATGGCGTCGCTCGCCTGGCTGATGGCGGTGGTGTAGGCGCTGTTGCTGTTGCCGGCGTTGTCGGTGAGGACGACGCTGACCGGAATGCCGCTGCCCGCCGCCACGTCGGTGCCGCCTTCGGTGACGGTAAAACTGGCGGTGTAGGTGGTGCTGTTGGTGCGGGCGAGGCCACCCAGCGTGAAGCCGCCGATGGTGCTGCTGCCCAGGGTGTAGGTGACGCCGCCGTCGTCGGCGACGGTGATGGTCGCGGTGACGGTGTCGCCGACTTTCATGGCGGAGTTGGGGATGCTGACGGCACTGACGACGGGAGCCGTGGCGTCGAGGGTGTAAGCCTGGCTGGCGACGGTGCCGTCGTTGCCCGCGCTGTCGGTGACCTTGAGCTTGAGGGTATTGCTGGCGCTGAGAGTGACGCCGTCCCAGGTCAGCGTGGTGCCGCTGACCTTGCTGGTGATGTCGGTCCAGTTGCCGCCGTTGTCGAGCGAGCCGTAGACGATGTCGCCGCCGCTCAAGCTGCCGCTCAGGGTGGTGCCGATGGTTTGCGCGGCGGTTTTGGTGATGAAGTCGGTGGAACTGCTGCCGGTGTCGGCGGAAAAGCTCAGGGCGCTGAAGGTGATGGCGGGGCCGCTGGCGTCGATGGTCACGCTTAGACCGCTGGAGGCGCTGCCGGTGTTGCCGGCGGTGTCGGTGGCCTTGGCGGTGAGGGTATGCGCGCCGGCGGACAGCGTGGAGGCGGTGATCGACCAGGTGCCGCCGGTGGCGGTGGCGCTGCCGAGGCTGGTGGTGCCGTCGGTGTCGTAGAGGGTGACGGTGCTTCCCGCTTCGGCGGTGCCTTCGAAGGTGGGCGTGGTGTCGCTGGTGGTGTTGTCGGTGCTTGAGGTGCCGCTGTCCGTGCCGACGGTCATGTCGGGCGTGCCGGGAGCGCTGGGGGCGCTGGCGTCGATAGTGATGCTCAGGCCGCTGGAAGCCACGCTGACGTTGCCGGCAGCGTCGGCGGCCTTGGCGGTGACCGTGTGCGCACCGGCGGACAGTGTCGAGGCGGTGATTGACCAGGCGCCGCCGGTGGCGGTGGCACTGCCGAGGCTGGTGGTGCCGTCGGTGTCGTAGAGGGTGATGGTGCTGCCGGATTCGGCGGTGCCTTCGAAGGTGGGTGTGGTGTCGCTGGTGGTGTTGTCGGTGCTTGATGTGCCACTGTCGGTGCCGGCGGTCATGTCGGGGACGCTGGGCGCACTGGGAGCGCTGGTGTCGATGACGATGGCATTGCCGTTGCCCAGCGAGTTGGCCGCGCCGGGGCTGGCGAGCGTCAGGGTGGCCGCCGCGCCGCCCGTGGTGGCGTTGATGGTGCCGCTGTTGAGGGCCAATGAGGTGGTGGCAACGTAGTCCAGATCGGCGCTGGTGTCGCCCGCCTGCACGGTGTAGTTGAAGGTCAGCGTCGTACCCGGACTGCCACTGACGTAATCGACCGTGCGGTCGGTGTCGCCGGTTTCCAGCGTCAGTTGCGGGGTGCCGGTAACCGTGACCGACTCGCTGAAGGTCACCTGGATGCTGATGACGTCGCCGGCGTTGTAGCTGTTGTTGGCGGTCGATGAGGTGACGCTGGTGACGGTGGGGCCGGGTAAATGAATGTTATCGAGAATAATACTATCGAGGTTTACCTGAAACTGTGCGTCATTCGTTGTAATCGTCAGGCTGGTAAGGTTGTCGAAATTAGCATTGCCGCTGAGGTCAATCAGCTTTTGTTGCACTCCTGCATAGCTTGACGTAACGGCATTGGCAGCATTTCCATTGGGAATGAATTTGAACGTATCAGCATCACCGTTGGATTCTTGCAAGGACATCGACACGAAGTCGAAAATTTTCCCACCATCAACGCTTAAGGTAATCGAAGTTGTCCAGTTATTCACATCAGTCTTGATGTATTTGCCGGACATCCCGGTAGGCCCGTCTCCCAGGTTGGTTTCGTTATCCAGGTACATCGTGCTACCCGTGCTGACGATGCGGAGCGTGTCACTGCCTATCGTCATGGTGATGGGGCTTGTTGGACCAGGCCCACTCCCACCTCCATAAGTCGCATCGGTTACTGTCCCCGTATCGCCCGTAAACGAAACTTGGGCCAATATGCCCGCGAAGGATGGCGATTCAAGCAGGGTGGCTTCAATTTCTCCCGATGCGACTTCAAGACCCCAGTCTCCATTGAATGTTGCCGGCCCCGTGCGGTTATCCGATGCCGCCACGTCGGCCCCGGTGGTTGCCGCGAGATTGGCGATGAACGCCCGCCCCGTTTCTCCCGCCGCCACCGAGCAGCCGTAGATCAGCAAATCGCCGTCCGCCGTCAGCGATTGACCGAGCCGTGCCCATTCGGCTTGCACGCCGGCATCCGCCAAACTGGCCCAGGTGAGGGTATCCCGCCCCAGGCGCAACGCCCCTTCCGAGCCGTGCGACAGGACATGGATCGCGTCGTAGTCACTGTGGCTTTGCGCCCATTCGACCATCCGCGCCAGCCCGCCTTGGCTGGAATCGATCAGCACCACCTCGATGCCGGGACGCACGCCGTCCGCCAGCGTCTGCCAGTCGGTGACGCCGGTATCGACAAAGGCGACTTCCTTGCGTATCGCCGGCGCCAGGCTAGTTTCGAGAGAGTTAGGGGTGCTGTCGTGGTTCATGGTGGGTTACCTCGTGTTTCTGTGCTACATAAAAACGGGCACGCAAAACATCGCGCGCCATTCTTTCGATAATTCACATCAAGGGCGTGTGGGGAATATGCCATTTACGGCGATACACGCGGTCAGCGCCTGCTGCGGCGAGACCAGCGGTACCGGTGCGGTTGCCGGTGCACCGGCGGCACCGACCGCCACGGTGCCGCCCGTTACTGTGGTGATGTTCACGTTCTTGGCCGGGATGTTGGGTGTCATGGCCGAAGCATCGACGCTGATACCTGAAACCAGGGCCGGGGTGGCGGGCAAGGCATCGGTGGAATATGGGCCGGTGATGGCACTTGTACCCACCCCCTTGGCGCCTGCCAAGCGATAGGTCGCGCCGGCGGCTGGCGTGAAGTTGTTGCCGGTGCCGGCGGCTTGGGCTGGCACGGCGCTAAGATTGCCAGACAACGTGAGATTCGCGCCCGTGGTAGAAGGAATGGTGACCTGCTGTTGCCCCGTGGTGGCGGTAAAGGTGGCCGGATGGGTATGTGGTTGCAGCGGCACCTGGCTGGTGGCGAGTACCACGCTTTCCTGTCCGCGCAGGGTTGCCAATGGGGTGGGGGAAATCATGACCCCGCCGGAGGAGATTTTCTGGTCGTTGGCACCGATGGGCGCGCGTCCCCGCAGATCGGGCAGCCCGAAAGTGGTCTTACCGTCGCCGCCGAACTTGGTTCCAAGCAGGGAATACAGCGCCGCGTAGCTCTGGATATTCACCGTTTGTCCGGAAGCCGAAAAATATCCATAGGGGCAGAAATTGATGGCGGTGAAACAAACTGATCCAACCAGCGGGTCAGAGGGGCAGGCTTGCCCCACCATTGGTACAGCAGCCAAACCGGTCGCGATGGCGGCGTATTGGGTGTAACGATAAAGTTTGCGAATCATGTCGAACTCCTTGCAAATGGATGAACAGCTGGCTTATTTGCCTGAAACACATAAGGAATCACCCAGCTTGTCCGGGTTTTCCATCGTCACACCACAGCTATAGCCGGAACCCCCAATCGACCCGCCATTGGCCAGACGGGCGATGTACCACTGGTTGCTAGCAAGTGCCTTGCAAGCCTCGACGTTAAAAAGCGCGGCTTCCTTCACCGTTGCCAACCGCATCCCGGAAGGGCATGTGCCGTCACCGGAATTCACCTTGAAGGAGATGGTTTCGCATATCGTCACCGGCTGGGGCTTGCTGTCCTTGAGCGAAACCCGGCAACCCGCGGCGGCGTTGCTCATTGAAGCGCCATCCCCCAAGCGGGCGCTGGGGTTTTCGCCGATGGCACGACAAACTTCCGCCTTGTAATTGAAACCCACATTGGCGCTGACCACCGCACTCCCCGTGGGGCAGGCATCGGCGTTGTCGCCTTTGATTGCTTCAAATGTCACCGGTGTGACTTGTGCATAAGCACCTGTTGCCACCAAGCCCAAGCCGCACAAGAAAATCTTTGCCAATTGCTTTTTCATAAAGGCCTCCAGATCGTTAAACCGCTACAACGCCGCCGCCGTATGGAGCAAATTTCGGGCGCAAAAAATTTGCCCTTGCGGCCCTGAAAGTCAGGACGGCAAGGGCAATTTTTTTGAAAAAGAAGAGGGAAGACGCGCTAGCTTGGTGCAGGCAGGCAGGCAGGCAGGCAGGCAGGCAGGCAGGCAGGCAGAAAATCGAGGCCCCGCGAATTGGCTGGGTCAAGGCGCGCGAATGAGAACCTCCCCGGGCAAATGCCACGAGGGCAAGCGCAGGGGCGGGTTTCATTAGATGGAACTCAAGCTTCCGGGTGGGGCGGGCGCGCATGAAAAGGGGTTGTCTCTCTCTCGCTTGTTTTGTAACTCACTGTTCTTTCGCGATGGTTACACATTGTTACCCAGAATGGTAGTTCTTTTGCATTGGCTATCGTCATGGCGCGTACGAATACGCTGAACCAAAGACACACGGAAGCACAAGGCGGCGCTTTCATGGAATGCGGAAATGCGAGAGCGGCGTGTCTGGCTGGGCTTGCCGCCGCTTACCCGGGCCGTGCGCCCGAGAAGGCCATGTTGGCGAGGCTGGTACGGAAAATGCAGATAAAATCCGGCGTTCCGTGCCGGCTTTGGGAGTGGCTTGTTGGCCGGGTTCTGCTTCTTCCGCTTCATGGTTTCAGGGTGTTTTTCCGCCTTTTTCACGGTCGACCCGAATTTTTTGGATAAATCCGATTTTGTCTTTCCGCCTGGCTGTCTTGTTACTTTGCTCTTGCCTTCAGCGCGCCAGTCTTGCCGATGAGGGGGTGCCGCGCTTGCCCGAGGTCGCGGTTTATGGTCACGGCGAGTTCCGCCAGGTGCAAAGCTGGCGACCGCCGCTCGATGCGCCGGCACTGCCCGGCGAAACCCCGCTCAAGTCGCTGAACCGGTTGGCCGGGGTCAGTTTCCAGGCGGCCGACCCCTTTGGTGCCTACGAATGGGCAACGCGGATCTCGGTACGCGGGTTCAGTGCCGCGCAACTCGGTTTTACCCTCGACGATATCCCGCTCGGCGAGATGTACTACTCGACCCTGAACGGGCTTTATATCGGACGCGCATTGATCGGCGAGAACCTGGCCCGGATGCGCATCTCGCAAGGCAGCGGTGCGCTCGATACGGCGGCCGGCAGCAACCTCGGCGGCACCCTGCAGTTCTACTCGCAGGACCCGGCCGAGCAGCGCGGCGCGCAACTGGCGCAGACCCTGGGCAGTCAAGCCAGCCAGCGCACCTGGCTGCGCGCCGACAGCGGGCGGCTCGACAACGACGGCAAGTTCTACGTTGCCGCGGTGCACCAGAGCAGCGATTTGTGGAAAGGCAGCGGCCACCAGAGTTACGACCAGGTCAATCTGAAATACACGCAGTTGTTCGACGACCGGCACTTGAGCGTTTATTACAACTTCTCCGACCGCCAGGAGATGGATTACCAGGATTTGACGCGGGCCTGGATCGACCAGTTGGGCTACCGCTGGAACAACTACTGGCCGGACCTGCCGGCAGCGATCGCCAATGCCGCCCAGACCGCTCCGAGCGGGGTACCGGTGAAGGGCGCGCAGGCGGTCGAGAGCCCGATCGACGCGGCTTATTACGCCGCTGCCGGGGTTCGCCGGGACCATTTCGGCTACGCCACGCTGCAAGGTGGGGCGGGTTTGGCTGGCGAGTGGAAAGCCAGCGTTTATGCCCATGACTACCGGGGCGCCAGCATCTGGTACACCCCGCACCGGGCGACGCCCGGGGCGGCCGGCTCGCCGCTATCCGAGCGGGTGCTGGCCTACGATTCGCAGCGGGTTGGTGGCCTGCTCTCCCTGAGCGGTGCGCTGGGAGCCCACCGGCTGTCTACCGGCCTGTGGTACGAATACCTTGAGGCGACACAGAAACGCCTGTTTTTCCCGGTCGACCGTAGCGGTCCGGCCTGGTCGCCGTACCGCTTCCCCGAGCCCGACAGCGCCTCGTTTACCCAGTGGGCTTACCGGTTTGATAGCCAGACCTTGCAGTACCACCTGCAGGATGCCTGGCAGGCCAACGAACGCTTGAGCCTGCTCGCCGGTTTCAAATCGTCTTACCACCGTAGCGAGGGGCGGCCGACGGTCGACCAGCTGGGCGGCCTGGCCTTGCCGCAAGGCAGCCTTGCCGTACTCGGCGGTTTCCTGCCGCAGTTGGGGTTGAAGTGGTCGCTGGGCGGGCGCAACGAGCTATTTTTCGATCTCGCGAAGACCTTGCGCAATTATCAGTTGGGCGGCTTCGGGATCGGCCAGTCGCCGTGGGCGGTGCGCAACCAGGCCGCGTTCGATCTCGCCAAGTCGCGGCTCAAGCCGGAAACCGCCTGGACCTACGAGGCCGGCTACCGCTTCGGCGGCGAGCTCGACGGAGCCCTGCTGCAAGCGTACCAAGGGGCGTTGAGCGTGTACCACGTGCAGTTCAGCAACCGCCTGCTCAACGTTTCGCCCGGCGGTTCGCTGCTCGCCGCCACTTCCGGTGCGGCGGTGCTGGCCAACGTCGGCGGCGTGACGATGAACGGCATCGAACTGGCCGGCACCCTGCGCTTCGGACAAAACTGGCGCTGGCAGCAGTCGATGAGCTACAACCGGGCCACTTACGACGACGATTACTTCAGCGGCGGCGAGCGTATCGCCACTGCTGGCAAGACGGTGGTCGATGCGCCGCGCTGGCTCTACAAGAGCGAGCTGGCCTATCGCCGCGGGCCGTATCACCTGCATCTGCAGGCTGATTACCAGTCGGCGCGCTTCTATACCTACAGCAACGACCAGTCAGTCCCCGGCCGCTGGCTGTTCAAGCTCGGCGGCGGCGTCGCCCTCGGCCGGATCGCCGGTGTCGGTCAGGCCGCGCTGCAGTTCGACGTGCTCAACCTTTTTGACCGGAAATACGTGTCGACCGTGGGTACCAGCGGTTATACCGCCAGCGGCGACTACCAGACCCTGCAGGTCGGGCCGCCACGGCAGATATTCGTGACGCTAAGCCTGCGGCTTTGAGGTGGGAGCGGGGGCCGCGCTGCTTGCCGGCTGGCCCGCGACCCGGTTGCGACCGGCGCGTTTGGCGGCATAGAGCGCCCGGTCGGCGCGGCTGACCATGTCCTGCGGTTCGTCGCCTTCGACATGGCAGGCGACACCGAAGCTGGCGGTCACGTTGTCGGCTGGCGGCATCGGGGTTGCCGCCAACTGTCGCCGCAGGTTCTCGGCCAGCGTCAGGGCGCCGTCGAGATCGGTTTCCGGGCAGAGGATCATGAATTCCTCGCCACCCCAGCGGCCGATTTCGTCGGTACGGCGGATGTGGTCGCGCAGGATGCCGGCGACGGCAATCAGCACCCGGTCCCCCGCTTGATGCCCATGCGTGTCGTTGATCGACTTGAAGTGGTCGATGTCGAGCAGGATGATGCTGAAGCACTGGCCGTAACGCTGGGTGCGGCGTATTTCACGGTCGAAGGTTTCGTCGAGGCGCATCCGGTTGTAAAGCCCGGTCAGGCGGTCGGTGATCGACAGGCGTTCCAGCTCGCGGTTGAGGCGTTGCAGCTTGCGATTCCAGTAGGTAAAGGCCCCCAGGACCAGTGCCGCCAGCAGCAATATTTTCCACAGCAGGCGGTAGTCGATCTGCTGCTGAACGTTGATCGCCACGTGGCGGTTCCAGATCACTTCCTTTTCCTGCGTCGTCAAAGTTGCCACTCCCTTGTCGAGAATGTCGCGCAGCAGCGGATGATCCTTGTGTACGCCAATGCGCAGCTGGTTGGTGTACTCCGGGATCTGGCCCGATATCTTGAGATTGAACAGGCCTTCCTTGCGGATGGCGTAGGCGGCGCCGATCAGGGTGCGCACGGTCAGATCGGCCTTGCGTTCGGAGACCATGGCCACCGCTTCGCGCTCGCTTTGCGTGACGATCACGTTCAGGCCGGGAAAATCGTGACGGATGCGTTCTTCGACCATGGTTCCGCCGGGCAGGGCCACGCGCTTGCCGCGCAAGGCGTGCAGGTCGGGGATGAAGGCATGCTCTTCGCGCGTGATGATGATGTTCGGATCGGAAAAGATGGGCGCGGTAAACAGCAGCCAGCGGTCGCGGGCCGGCGTCTGGTTGAGAAAACTCATGATCTGGCAGCGGCCGCGCTGCGAGGCCAGCAGGCTTTCGCTCCATAGCCGCGAGGGGTGCAGGCGGATGGGAACGCCGATGCGCTCGGCAACCCGCTGGATCAGGTCGGCCGCGATGCCCTCGTGCTCGCCTTTTTCGTTGATCTGCTCGAAAGGAGGCCAGTCCGGGTCCACGCACATGGAAATGCTGCCGAGCTGTTCGAGATAGTCGCGCTCGGCTTCCGTCAGCAGCGGACTCTCCGGTGCGGCTTGCCCTGCCAGCGTGTGGAGGCTGAACGCGCAGAGGAGCAGAAGCCTTTTCAACATGGGGAGCGGGCGCCGGAATTAGTCAGAATGGGCTAATTATAGCGGCCGTACTGCCCCGGCCGCAGAGGGCTGGCGGGGGCGAAGACAAAAAAGGGGGGTTTAGCGGTGAGCGCAGGAGAAGCGCTGCAATTGCGTGGGCGAAATGCCGGCCAGTTCGCCGACCACCTGATTGATGCCGTTACCCAGCAGCCACCAGGCATTGCCGTAGGGGAGGACCGCGATTTTATGGTCCTCGCATTCTTGTCGGGCTTGAGCCCGTTGTTGCTGCAAATTCATTCAGTTCCTTGTTCAACCGCTCAATGGCGGCGGGGCGGCCTGGGTGCCATGGGCGTCCGGCCTTCGATGTGACGGAAAGTGATGCGACCCTTGTCCAGGTCGTAGGGAGACAGTTCGAGAGAAACCTTGTCGCCGGCGATGATGCGGATGTGGTGCTTGCGCATCTTGCCCGCGGTGTAGGCAATCAGCGAATGTCCGTTGTCCAGGGTGACGAGAAAGCGGGAGTCGGGAAGTACTTCCGTGACAACGCCTTGCATTTCCAGCAATTCTTCCTTGGCCATGTGGCCTCCTGATTGACGAGGGGGGAGTGGTGCCGGCCCGGCAAACGCGGACCGGCAACGGGCGGCGCCAGGCGCCGCAGCGGGCACTTAGGCCGGCTTGATGTTTGAAGCTTGCTTGCCCTTGGGGCCGGTGGTCACGTCGAACGTGACGCGCTGACCTTCGGCGAGGGTCTTGAAACCCGTGCCAGCGATGGCAGAGAAGTGAGCGAAGAGGTCTTCGCCGCCGCCTTCGGGCGAAATGAAGCCGAAGCCTTTGGATTCGTTAAACCATTTGACGGTACCAGTAGCCATGTCTTGGATCTCCAGGTGAAAAAATTGAAAAAGCGCGAGATCAAGACGGCGAGCTCAGGATGGAAATGGCGCCGCAGAGATAAGGTACGGAAACTAAACCAACAAGAAAACAGGAGTACTTGACTTTCGCTGCGGTGCACAATACGCGGGATTGCGAGGAAAGGCAAAGCTTATTTGCCTTTCCTCGGTTTTTTTTTGGCCGCCGCTTGGGTGGTATTCCCGGTTATTGCCGATTATTTCAATGAATTCATGGGGTTGGGGAGATGCCGCGCTTCGCTGGTGCTGCCCGCCTGGCGTGGCGTGAATCCTGGCTTATTCCTTGATCGCTTCGACGGCGATGTCGATGCGCACTTCGTCGCCGACGTAAGGCGCGTACTTGCCGGCGTTGAACTCGGAGCGCTTGACCACGGTCCAGGCGTTGGCGCCGATCGCGTCCTTCTTCAGCATCGGGTGCGGCATCGCCTGGAAGGATTCGACGGTCAACGTCACCGGCTTGGTCACGCCCTTGAGCGTCAGCTTGCCTTCCACGGTCGACGGCTTGTCGCCGACGAAATTGACCTTGGTCGACTTGAAGGTCGCCTGCGGGTACTTGCCGGTAGCGAGGAAATCGTCGCCCTGAATGTGTTCGTTGAAGGTGGCGAAACCGGTGTCGACCGAGGTGGTGTCGATCACGATGTCGACGCTGCCGGTCTTGGCGGCTTTATCGAAAACGATCTTGCCGGTGGTCTTGTTGAAGCGGCTGAGCTGGGTCGAATAACCGAAGTGGCTGTAGGAGAAGCGCGGGTAGGTGTGGCTGCCTTCGACCACGTAGGTTTCCGGTGCGGCCAGGGCGGGGGCAGCGGCGGCGAGGGCGAGGACGAGGGTGGCGATCTGCTTGTTCATGGTCTGACTCCTGGGGGTTGGGGGTAAAGCGTGGATGAAAAATCGAGAGGGAAAACGGGACGGCTGCGCGAAACGGACTTGAGAAAAATCACTTGCCTTGCACGGCAATGCGGAACTTGATGCCGACGTCGTTGGCGACGATGTCGAACTTGGCCCAGCTGCCTTCGCCGATCGAAAAATCGGCGCGGCGCAGTGTGAACCCGCCTTCAAAGACGCCGCCCACAACACCGCCCTTGTCGCCTGCGCCCTGGGCGGCGAAGCTGGCCGGGAAGCTCAGGTCCTGGCTCTTGCCCTTGATCGTCAGCTTGCCGGCGACCTCGTAGCGGTTGTTGCCGAGCGGCTTGACGCCGGTCGACACGAAGCGGGCGACCGGGAAGGCGGCGCTGTTGAACCACGGCTTGCCGGCGACTTCCTGGTCGGCTTCGGACGAGCCGGTGTCGACGCTGGCCAATTCGATATCGAAGCTGGCGCGGGCAGCGGTCGGTTTGGCCGGGTCGAAGTTCAACTGGCTGGAAAACTTGCGGAAGCGGCCGTCCATCTTGACGCCCATCTGCTGGTAGTTGAACTGAACGCTGCTTTTATCGGCCTGGACCTGGGTGTATTCGACGGCCTGTGCCAGCGGGGCGAGGAACAGGCTGCCGGCGAGGGTGGCGGCGAAGGTGGTGGCCATCAAGGTGGTTTTCATGGGTTTTCTCCGTGGGGGGATAGAGATCAGGCTTGCGGGCGACGGTCGGGCAGCATCCGGGTCAGGATGTCGTCGCGGTCGATGAAGTGGTGCTTGAGGGAGGCGCCGATGTGGCCGGCGAGCAGGGCGAGCAGGGCCAGGTTGAGGCCGAGGTGCAGCGTCGCCAGCAATTCGCCGAGCGCTTTGTCCTTGGCCACCAGGTCGGGCAGCGGCAGGATGCCGAACCACACGGTCTGGAAGCCCTTGGCCGAACTCATCAGCCAGCCGGACAGCGGGATCGCCAGCATCAGCACGTACAGCCCGAGGTGGCCGACGTGTGCCGCCAGGCGTTGTGCCGCCGACATGCTCGCCGGCAGCGCCGGCGGTCGGTGGGTGAGGCGCCAGCCAAGGCGGATCGCCGCCAGCAGAAAGGCGCTGACGCCGGCCCATTTGTGCCAGGAATACAGCTGCAGCTTTTCCGGCGACAAGGGCAGGTCGTGCATGTAGAAACCGAGGCCGATCAGGGCGAAGAGCAACAGCGCGAGCAGCCAGTGCAGGACTTTGGCGGTGGCGGTGTAGCCCGCCGGTGCGGGGGAAACCTGGGTGAGTGTCGGATTCACGGTCAACTCCTTAGTTCGGCAAAAAAGCGGCGTCTTGCAGTGGGTCGCTCGGCGAGCTGCCGAAGGCCCACAGATCCATCGCAATCACGAAATCGTCGATGCCGGCGTGCAGGCGGGCGGTGGTGGGCGGGGTTCCGGCGGCCGTCGCCGCGCCCCAGGCGACGAACAGCGGTAACAGGTGTTCGTCGCTGGGATGGGCTTGTACGCTGCCCGGCGCCTGGCGGCGGTAATCGAGCAGCGCGGCGGTGTCGCCGGCCTGCAGACGGGCGTCGATCCAGTCGGCGAACTGGCGGACGTAGGCCGGGGTCTGGCCGCCGTTGCGCCAGGCCAGTTGGTAGTCGCGCAGGTTGTGGGTGACGCTGCCCGAGCCGACGATCAGGAAGCCGCGCGCCGCCAGCGGTGCCAGCGCCCGGCCGAGTTCCCAGGCGGCTTGCGGGCCGCCGCCAGGGGGGTGTGAAAGGGGCAGCGAGAGCGGGATCGCCGGGACGTCGGCGTCCGGGTAGAGCAGGCGCAGCGGCACCCAGGCGCCGTGGTCGAGGCCGCGTTCGCCGTCGAGAACCGCCGGCAAGCCGGCAGCGCTCAGCGCGGCCGCGACTTCGACGGCGGCTTCCGGACAGCCGCTGGCCGGATAGCGCAGGGTATAGAGTTCGTCGGGGAAGCCCCAGAAATCGTGAATCGTTTCCAGCCGCGTCGCGCTGCCGACGGTCGGCACCGGCGTCTGCCAGTGGGCGCTGACGATGATCACCGCGCGGGGGCGGGGCAGGCTGCCGTCGAGCCGGGCAATCGCCGCACCGGCGGCACCGGGCTTGAGCGCGAAGGTCGGCGCGCCGTGCGGCACGAACAGCGTCGGCAAGGCGGCTGCGGCGGCAGCGTGGGGGGCGGGTGAAAGCGACATCGGGTGTCCTCGGTGGCGGTGTGCCGCGGCGTGCGGCGATGGGCGTACTTTAGGCGCGCATCGTCGTGCGAAATAGCTGACAATATGCAAATGATTATTGCTGGATAAGCAACAATGGATCGCCTCGCCGCCATGCACCTGTTCGTACGCGTCGCCGAACTCGGCAGCTTCGCCGCCGTCGCGCAACAGCTCAACGTCGCCCGCTCGGTGGTCACCCGCCAGATCGCGGCGCTCGAAGAACATCTCGGCGCCAAGCTGATGGCGCGCAGCACGCGGCGACTGACGCTGACCTCGGCCGGTAGCGCCTACCTGGAAAAATGCCGCGTCATCCTCAACCTGGTCGACTCCGCCGAGGCCGGCGTCGCCGAAGAGCGGCAGGCGCTACGCGGGCCGATCCGGCTCGGGCTGCCGCTCAGCTACGGCCTCAAGCGGCTCGCGCCATGGCTGCTCGGCTTTGCCCGGCGCTACCCGGAAGTCGTGCTCGACATGGATTACAGCGACCGCCGCATCAACCTGATCGAAGAAGGCGTCGATGTCGCCATCCGCATCACTCACCGCCTGGCCGGGCAGGACGTGGTGCGGCGGATCGGCAGCGAGCGGATGCGCGTGGTCGCGGCGCCGGAATATCTCGCCCGCCACGGTCGACCGCAAAAACCCGAAGATTTGCCCGGCCACCAATGCCTTGGCTACACCAGTGGCGGCAGCCTGCTGCCGTGGCAGTTCGGCGAAGCCGGCAAGGCGCGCACACTGACCCTGCCGGCGACGCTTAGCGCCAGCAACGGCGACGTCCTGGCCGAAGCCGCGGCGCAGGGCCTGGGCATCACCTGCCAGCCCGATTTCATCATCGCCGATCTGCTTGCCGGCGGCCGTCTCGAAGCCATCCTCTGCGACCATCCCGTCCCGCTGCTCGGGATCTATGCCGTTTTTCCCGGCAATCGCCAGGTGCCGCACCGGGTACGGGTGCTGGTCGACGAACTGGCGGCATGGTTGACGCCCGAAGTGCCGGCAAATCGCCAAGCGTGAACTTCATGGCGGGCCTGGAGGGGCACGGGTGGCATCGGGCATCACCACCTCGAAACGCACGGCGTTCGGGTCGGAAACGGTCCATCTTTGTGCGGCCAGCATCGCGTCGATCAGGACGCGGGAAAAGGCTTCGTTTTTGTTCATGTCCCTGCCGTTATTGATCTTTTTCCCAGATGGTAGCGCGTTTATGACGGTTCAATCAAAGGCTGCATCATCCGCAAGCTGTTTGTTGTCATGTTCGAGCACGATGGGGAGATTCCTGGCGCCGTGTAGCACGCGCTCAATACGGACCTGGCCATCAAGCACACGGAAGAAAATCACATAGCGGCCCAAGGCTGCCATCCGCAAGCCGGGCGTCAAATCTTCTCTGCCGACATAGCCCATCGGGGAGGTGCCGATACGCTGGCATTGCTCGATCAGCTTGGCAACAAACCGCCGGGCATTTGCCCGGCTGTCCTTGGCAATATAGTCACCGATGTCGAGAAGGTCTTGCCGAGACTTCGGGGAAAAGGTGACCTTTGCCATCAAGTCGAGCGCTTTCCGCTGGTCTTGATGGTGGGTTCAGCATATCGGGCATTCAGTTCGGCAAAGACGTCCTCGGCGGCAATGGCCGGGCCGCTGTCGATGCCTTCCTGAATCGCCACGCGCAGATCAGCATTCAGCCGTTCCAGCATGGCCTCATAGACGTGAGGGGGCAGAAGGTAGGCGGCAGGCCGGTTGTGGTTCAGCACGGCCACCGGCTCCGATCCGGCCTGTTCAAGAACTGCTGATGGACTGCGTTTGAGTTCGGTAATACTGACAGAGCGGGATGCGAGAACCTGTTCCATGGCGCGCCTCGTAATCAAACCAAAATAGGTGCTTTATTTTGGTCGATTTATGGTGCCAAGACAAGGGTGCTCGCTATTGGTATGCCATCAAGCGGCTTGCAAAGTGCTCGGGTAGCCAGTTGAACGCGCCCACATTCTTAGTGAAAAGGCTCTTACTTGGCCCCTAAGAAGCGGAAGGATTTACGAACCTTCTGATCTTTCGTGTTTTTCCTGGGGCAGCATCCAACTCGGCTCGTTCCCGGATCGCGGCCACAGAACCAAGTGCATCCGCGAGAGCACTTCTGACGCCTTCAACCTCGCCACCGTCATCCACTCGCGGGTGAATAGACGCCAGGGCTTCTGATATTGCAGTGGTGAGAATATGCCGCTCAAACTCGTGCATCAGTTCTCGTTGGAATGCGGTAACGGCGAGCGCCTTGCGTGGTCGGCCACGTTTGCGTTTCTGGGGCTCCTCGGTGACGGCAGGTGCAGCAGGCTGCGGCACGGGGGATGCGTCGGCCATGCCGTCATCTAGCCACTTCGCGAAACCGATCTTGGGAATGGAGATGAGGTTGCCGGTGCGAAGGACAGGGAATGGGAACGAGTTGGCCTCTATGGCACGGTAAATCTTTTTTCGGTCCCATCCGAGAGCCTTGCCAACCTGCTCTGGGTTGAGCACCAACACGTCGGGGAACATCCTGTCGAGTCGTTCGAGGTTTGTTGCCATTCCCACCTATTCCCAGCCATTCATTCTTCCCGCACTTTCTCCCGCACTCGACTTCAGAAATAGGTGGAAATAGCTGGGAATACCTTGGAACGGATGGAACCGAAAGCCGCTCCCACTTGCCATTTTTTGGTGCCCGACAAGGGACTCGAACCCTCACGCCGCAAGGCACGGGAACCTAAATCCCGCGTGTCTACCAATTTCACCAATCGGGCATTACACCGTCGCCATGAACCCAAAATATTCAACGCATTCAGAACCTAAATCTGGTGCGTCTACCAATTTCGCCACCTGGGCAAGCGGGGCGCATTCTAGCACTGATCGTGCTTCACCTCTATACTTGCCGGCCCATGCCGGTTGACCATTACGAAAACTTCCCCGTTGCCTCGCTGCTGGTACCCGCGCGTCTGCGCCGGCCGATCGAGGTCATCTATCGCTTTGCCCGCAGCGCCGACGATATCGCCGACGAAGGCGAGGCGACGGCCGACGAGCGCCTGCGCGATCTGGCGGTTTATCGGGCCGAACTGGACCGCATCGTTGCCGGGCAAACGCCGGAGAAGCCTCTGTTTCGCGACCTGGCCGAAGTCATTGCCGAATTCTCACTGCCGCTGCAGCTTTTCCGCGACCTGCTCGACGCCTTTGCCCAGGACGTGGTCAAGAAACGCTATGCCGACTACCCGGAGCTACTCGATTACTGCCGCCGCTCGGCCAACCCGGTCGGGCGCCTGGTGCTGCATCTATTCAGTCGCACCGAGCCGGAACATCTCGAACAGTCGGACTGCATCTGCACCGCCTTGCAATTGATCAACTTCTGGCAGGACGTCGCGGTCGACTGGCAAAAAGAGCGGGTTTACATCCCGCAGACCGACTTCCCGCATTTTCGCGTCGGCGAGGCCGACATCGCCGCCGGTCGGGTTTCGCCGGACTGGTCGGCGCTGCTCGACTTCGAGATAGACCGTGCGACGGTGCTGATGCGGCGCGGTTCGCCGCTGGTGCATGCATTACCCGGCCGCCTCGGCTGGGAAATCCGCCTGACCATCCAGGGCGGACTGCGCATCCTCGAACACATCCGCCGCGTGCGCGGCGACGTTTTCACCCAACGCCCCCAGTTGGGCGCCCGCGACTGGCTGGTGATCGCCCTTCGCGCCTTCAGAATGTAAGCCATGACGCCCGACCAGTACTGCCAGGATAAATGCGCCGCCAGCGGCTCCTCGTTCTACTACAGCTTCCTCTTCCTGCCGCTCGAACGTCGGCGCGCGATCATGGCGCTGTATGCCTTCTGCCGCGAGGTCGACGACGTGGTCGACGAATGCCACGACCCGGCGCTGGCCTCGACCAAGCTGGTCTGGTGGCGTCAGGAGGTGGCTCGCGTCGCCGATGGCCAGCCGCAGCATCCGGTCGGTCTGGCCTTGCAGGCGGTGAATCGGAGCATTCCGCTACCGAGCGAGCAACTGCTGGAAATCATCGACGGCATGGAGATGGACCTGCTGCAATCGCGCTACCTCGATTTCAAGGGTCTGTCGCTCTACTGCTACCGCGTCGCCAGCGTGGTCGGCCTGCTCGCCGCACAGATCTTCGGCTACAGCGAGCGGCAGACGCAGAAATACGCGCACGATCTCGGCATGGCCTTCCAGCTCACCAACATCATCCGCGACGTCGGCGAGGACGCGCGCCGCGGCCGCATCTACATCCCGATGGATGAACTCAAGCAGTTCAATGTCCCCGCCGCCGACATCCTCAACGGCCGCTATTCGGACAATTTCACCGCCCTGATGCAGTTCCAGTACGAGCGCGCCGAGCAATATTACGAGCAGGCTTTTTCGCATTTACCCAAGGTCGACCGTAAAAGCCAGCGCCCCGGCCTGATCATGGCGGCGATTTATCGCACCCTGCTCGACGAAATCCGTCGCGAGAACTTCCAGGTCCTGCACCAGCGGATTTCGCTGCCGCCAACGCGCAAGCTGTGGCTGGCCGCCAAAACCTGGATCAAGGGCTAAGTGACGAAAGCTGGCCGTCCGGCTGCGCGGCGTATCGCCGTGATCGGCGGCGGCTGGGCCGGCCTCGCCGCTGCCATCGAGGCCACTGCCGCCGGCGCCGCAGTCACCCTGTTCGAAGCCGGACGCACACTCGGCGGCCGCGCCCGCACGCTGCCGCTCGCCACGGCCGACGGCGAGCTGGCGCTCGACAACGGCCAGCACATCCTGCTCGGCGCCTACCGCGACACCCTGGCCCTGATGCGTCGGGTCGGGGCCGACCCCGAGCAACTGCTGCAGCGCCAGCCGCTGCAGGTCATCGACAACACCGGCTTTCGGCTGCGCCTGCCGCAATTACCGGCACCGCTACCGGCCACACTGGCCACCGCCTGGGGACTGCTCCGCGCCAGCCCGATCAGTCCAGGCGAAAAGTTGCATACCGCGCGATGGATGCTCGGCGTCCAGCTCCGCGGCTTTCGCGTCGCCCCTGAGCAAAGCGTCGCCGCCTGGCTCGACGCGGCCGGCCAATACGGCCGCCTGCGCCAGCACCTGTGGGAACCGCTCTGTCTCGCCGCACTGAACACCCCGCCCGAACGCGCATCGGCGCAACTTTTCGCCAACGTCCTGCGCGATAGCCTGGGCAGCAGCGAGCGCGGCGCCACCGACCTGCTGCTGCCGCGCGTTCCCTTCGGTCAACTGCTGCCGGAACCGGCGGCGCACTGGCTGCAGGCACAAGGTGCGCAACTCCGGCTCGGCCAGCGGGTTCGCCAGCTTGAAGGTGGCAGCGCAGGCATCCGGGTCGATGCCGAGACCTTCGATATGGCCATCCTCGCCACGGCCGCCCAGCATGCGGCCAAACTCTGGCCGGATATCTGCGTCCCCGATGCCTGGGAGCCGATTGCCACGGTCTACCTGCGTTATCCGGCAAAAACCCGCCTGCCCTACCCCTTGCTCAGCCTCGTCGGCCGCAGCGCTGCCGGGCAGCAAATCGGTCCATTCTGGGCAGTCGACCGTAGCCAGGCACGCAATCCGGCAGAACAGGGGATCATCGTCGCAGTCCTCAGCGGCGAAAGCGGTTGGTGCCGTCTCAGCGACGCCCAACTCCACCAGGCGGTCTGCTGCGAACTGGCGACCGTACCGGAGTTGCCGGCCAGCGCCGATTGCCTGCAGATCGTCCGCGAAAAACGCGCCACTTTCAGCTGCCGCCCCGACCAGCCCCGCCAGGACTGCGCCAGTTCACACCCTCGTCTTTTCATTGCCGGCGACCATACCTGGAGCGACTACCCGGCCACCCTCGAAGGCGCGGTGCGCAGCGGCTTGCGCGCCGCCCGCCGGGCGCTGGCTGCCCCCGGCGATATCGGGTAGAATCCGCCGCCTGCAAGCCTTGGCCGCAACGGCTGAGAACATCCGGTGCCCGTAGCTCAACTGGATAGAGCAGCTGCCTTCTAAGCAGCAGGTCGGGGGTTCGAGTCCCTCCGGGCACGCCATGAATGTTAAAAACAGTTGCTTGCAAAATAAGCTGGTGCGTGAAACCGGGGTTTTCTACGCTTGCTTTCGGCGCTCGCTGTCTCCGTTTTGCTTCCGCTCTCGTCCCTGCGGACATTCCAGCCTTGTCGAAAGCGGAAATTGCCAATTCGTTCCCGCACTTCTGCTGAAAAGTGTTGACGTCCGATGTGGATTGTCTATAATGCGCGCTCTGTTCAGCGCGGCAGTAGCTCAGTTGGTAGAGCGATACCTTGCCAAGGTATAGGTCGAGAGTTCGAGACTCTTCTGCCGCTCCAGGTTTTTTGGCAAAGCCAGTGGCTTTGCCGGTAGTAAAAGCAGGTTTGAGGCATGGCGCGATAGCAAAGCGGTTATGCACCGGATTGCAAATCCGTGTAGGTCGGTTCGACTCCGGCTCGCGCCTCCAGAAACATGCGGCAGTAGCTCAGTTGGTAGAGCGATACCTTGCCAAGGTATAGGTCGAGAGTTCGAGACTCTTCTGCCGCTCCAGATGGAAGAGGGAAAGTGCTTGGCGCTTTCCCTCTTTTGCTATTTGCCTGCTTCGGTTTGTTGCTTGTCAGAGTTATATCCTGCCCGAGTGGTGAAATCGGTAGACACAAGGGACTTGAACAATTTGAGCCCTTTGGGGGAAACCCTGGAGGTGAAGCCCGTCAAATTCGGCGAACGCCCTGGGTACCCCCGGTATCCGAGCCAACGCCGAGCCAAGCCCCGGTTGAAACCGGGGAAGGTGTAGAGAGCAGACGGCGGGCACCTACGGTCGCGAGACTATGGTGAAGGCGTGCTCCAGACCACGAACAGCGTGCACGCTGGCGGCGAAAGCCGAAGTGGTAAGAAAATCCCTCGACCTCACAGTCGTGCCGGTTCGATCCCGGCCTCGGGCACCAGATACAGCTCCGCTCCTCGCAGCCGTTGGCGGGGAAGCGATGGGCTGTTTTCCCTTGGCGCATTTTCTGATTGGCTGTTTCTTCCGATACCTTGGCTTCCCTGTCCGACATCTTTTCGCCCGCCGGCCCCTTGGCCCAGGCCATCGGCGGTTACCGCATCCGTCCGCAACAGCTGGAGATGGCCGAACGCATTGCGACGGCGATCAAGGGCCAGGAAGTGTTCATTGCCGAAGCTGGCACCGGCACCGGCAAGACCTTTGCCTACTTGGTTCCGGCCTTGCTCTCGGGCGGCAAGGTGATCGTTTCGACCGGGACCAAGACGCTGCAGGACCAGTTGTTCAATAAGGATCTGCCGCTGGTTCGCCAGGTGCTCAAGGCGCCGGTGCAGATCGCCTTGCTCAAGGGGCGGGCGAATTACGTCTGCCCTTACCACCTGGAGCGGGCGCTGCTCGACGGCCGCTTCTTCAACCGCGAGGACGCCGCCGACGCGCGCCGCATCTCGACCTTCGCCAAGGCGACGCAAAGCGGCGACAAGGCCGAGTGCATCGAGGTCAACGAAAATTCGCCGGTGTGGTCGCAGGTGACCTCGACCCGCGACAACTGCCTCGGCCAGGATTGCCCGAACCACAAGGACTGCTTCGTGCTCAAGGCGCGGCGCGAGGCGATGGAGGCCGACCTGGTGGTGGTCAATCACCACCTCTTCTTTGCCGACGTGATGCTGCGCGACGAAGGCATGGCCGAGCTGCTGCCGATGTGCAACACGGTGATCTTCGACGAAGCCCACCAGTTGCCCGAGGTGGCGACGCTGTTCTTCGGCGACAGCGTGTCCACTTCGCAAGTCGTCGACCTGGCCCGCGATGCCCGCGCCGAGGGCCTGCTCAGCGCCCGCGACTGCCTCGACCTGCAGGACGGCAGCAAGCGCGTCGAAAAGGTCGCCCGCGACCTGCGCCTGGCGATTGGCGCCGATACCGGGCGCTTCTCCCACGGTCAACTGCTCGAACACGCCGAATTCGAGCCGGCGATGCAGACGCTGGACGAAGAACTGGCGGTTTTCGCAAAGATTCTCGAAGGCCAGGCGCAGCGTTCGGAAGGCCTGGAAAAATGCTGGCAGCGGGCGCTCGAACTGCAGCAGATGTTCGCTGCCTGGCAGAGCCTGACCGATACCGGCTACGTGCGCTGGGCCGAGGCCTACACCCAGTCGCTGCAACTCAATTCGACGCCGCTCGACGTCGCCAGCATCTTCCGCAAGCAGATGGGCGGCCACCCGCGTGCCTGGATTTTCACCTCGGCGACGCTGGCGGTGCGCGGCGGTTTCGTCCATTACTGCGCCGAACTCGGGCTCGGCAAGCCGGACAGCGCCTGCTGGCAGAGTCCTTTCGATTACGGCAAGCAGGCGGTGCTCTACGCGCCGCTCGGCATGCCCGACCCGAATGCCTGGAACTACACCGACGCCGTCGTCGACGCCGCATTCCCGGCGCTGAAGGCGGCCGGCGGCGGCGCCTTCTTCTTGTGCACCAGCCTGCGTGCGATGCGCCGCACGCACGAACTGCTCAAGGCCCGGCTGGAGGACGAGGGGCTGGAATTGCCGCTGCTGGTCCAGGGCGAGGGGAGCAAGACCGAGTTGCTGGAACGCTTCCGCCGGCTGGGCAACGCGGTGCTGGTCGGCAGCCAGAGTTTCTGGGAAGGCGTCGATGTGCGCGGCGAGGCGCTGTCGCTGGTGGTGATCGACAAGATCCCGTTCGCACCGCCCGACGACCCGGTGCTCTCGGCGCGGATTGAGCAGATGAAGCGCGAAGGCCGCAACGCCTTCATCGACTACCAGTTGCCGCGCGCGGTGATCAACGTCAAGCAGGGCGCAGGCCGCCTGATCCGCGACGAAAGCGACCGTGGCGTGCTGATGATCTGCGACCCGCGGCTGACCGGAAAACCCTATGGCCGTCTGGTCTGGCAGAGCCTGCCGCCGATGCAGCGGACGCGCGAACTGCAGGTGGTGCTTGATTTCTTCGCCGCCGCCCGCAGTTGACCCGCTCCTGACCCCATCCCGCGTCGCCCCTTGAGCCCCTTGAACATCCCGGCTTTCGCGCCCACCTTCTTTCGCAACCGCCCATGAAATCCGTTTTCGAACGCCTGCAGCGCACCCAGCCGCAACTCTTCTCGGCGGCCGACATCGTCGTGCCGGCCGCCCAGCTGGCGGCGATGGCCGAGCTGATCGCTGCCATCGAGCGGGTCTTCGCCTTGCCCGCCTACCGCGCGCAGGTGCTGGCGCAGGCGCCGGAGATCGCCCGGCTGCCGTGCGCACCGCGCGGGGTGTTCTACGGCTACGACTTTCATCTGGGCACCGACGGGCCCCGGCTGATCGAGATCAACACCAACGCCGGCGGGGGGCTGCTCAACGCCTACCTGCTCGCGGCGCACGGTCGGGACGAGCTGGCGGCAGCGGCCAAGCAGGCCATCGTCGACATGTTCTGCGCAGAATGGCGGCTGGCACGCGGCACTGCCCCCTTGCGGCGGATCGCGATTGTCGACGAGGCGCCGGCCGGGCAGTTCCTGGCGCCGGAATTCGCGCTCTTCGTCGAGCTTTTCGCCGAACACGGTATTGACGCGGCGATTGCCGATCCGTCCGAGTTGCAGCGGGTGGTCACGGCCGATGGCGAACGTCTGCTGCTGGCCGGCGAAGAGGTCGATCTGGTCTATGCCCGGCTCACCGATTTTTATCTCGAAACCCCGGCCTGCGCCGCCTTGCGCCAGGTCTTCGCGGCTGGCGGGGTGGTCGTCACCCCGCATCCGCAGGCGCATGCGCTGTACGCCGACAAGCGCAACCTGATGTTGCTCTCCGACCCGCAGGCACTGGCCGCGCTCGGGGTCGATGCCGCGACCGTGGACTGCCTGCAACGCGGCGTGCCGCGGACAATCACGGTCAACCCGGAAAATGGCGAAAAATTCTGGAGCGAAAGGAAGCGCTGGTTCTTCAAACCGCCCGCCGGTTTCGGCAGTCGCGCCGCCTATCGCGGCGACAAGCTGACCAAGCGGGTGTTCGAGGAAATCCTGGCCGGCGACTACATCGCGCAGGAAATTGCACCGCCTTCCGAGCATCCGGTCACGGTCGGCGAGGAGACGGTGGCGATGAAGGCCGACTTCCGCTGTTACGTCTACGCCGGCCAAATCCAGCTGGTCGTGGCTCGTCTGTACCAGGGCCAGACCACCAATTTCCGCACCGCCGGCGGCGGTTTTGCGCCGGTCTTTGCCGGGTGAACGGGTAGAATGCCGGCCATGAAAGTTTTCGGTATCGCCGGCTGGTCCGGCTCCGGCAAGACCACCTTGCTGGAAAACGTCATCCCCTGCCTGAGCGCGCGCGGCCTCAAGGTCTCGGTGGTCAAGCACGCGCATCACGGTTTCGACATCGACCGCCCGGGCAAGGACTCCTACCGCCACCGCGAGGCCGGCGCCACCGAGGTGCTGCTCTCCTGCGGCGACCGTTGGGCGCTGATGCACGAACGCCGCGACGAGCCGGAGCCAACCCTGGACGAGCTGCTCGGCCATCTGTCGCCCTGCGATCTGGTGTTGATCGAGGGCTTCAAGCAGGAGCCGGTGCCCAAGCTCGAAATCCACCGTCCCGAGCACGGCAAGCCGGTGCTTTACCCGGAGCGGGCCGACATCGTCGCCGTCGCCAGCAACGCGCCGCTAGCCTGCGACCGACCGCTGCTGCCGCTCGACGATGCCGAGGCGGTCGCCGCCTTCATCGTTTCCTATTTGTCCCTGAACTGATCCGCCGGAGGCACCATGCTTTCCTTCGAACAAGCCCTGGAAACCCTGCTCGCCGCCGCCCAGCCGGTCAGCGAGATGCGTTCGCTGCCGCTCACCGGCTGTCTCGGCCGGGTCCTGGCTAAAGCCCAGACGTCCACGGTCAACGCGCCGCCGCTCGATAATTCGGCGATGGACGGTTACGCCGTTCGCGTTGCCGATCTGGCTGTGGCGGGCGAGGGCGAGCCGGTGCGTTTGCCGGTCAGCCAGCGGATCCCCGCCGGCAGCGTCGGGCTGCCGCTGCAGCCCGGCAGCGCCGCACGTATCTTCACCGGCGCGCCGATCCCGGCCGGTGCCGACGCGGTGGTGATGCAGGAGCGTTGCGAAGCCGCCACCGACGGTTCCGGCGACGTGCTGATCAAGCATCTGCCGCGTAACGGAGAAAACATCCGCCCTGCCGGCGAGGACATCGCAGCCGGCAGCGAAATCCTCGCCGCCGGGCACAAGCTGCGGCCGCAGGACATCGCCCTGGCTGCCACCGCCGGCCTGCCTGAGCTACCGGTATTCCGCCGGATCCGTGTCGGTATCTTCTTCACTGGCGACGAACTGGTGGCGCCGGGCGAGCCGTTGCCGCCGGGCGCGATCTACAACTCCAACCGCTACGCGCTGCGCAGCCTGCTCGAAGGCCTCGGCTGCGAAGTGCGCGACCTCGGCGCCGTGCCCGACCGCCTCGACGCGACCCGCGAAGCCTTGCGCCGCGCCGCCGACGACAACGACCTGGTGATCACCAGCGGCGGCGTCTCGGTTGGCGAGGAGGATCACGTCAAGCCGGCAGTCGAGGCCGAAGGCCGCCTCGATCTGTGGAAAATCGCGATCAAGCCGGGCAAGCCGCTGGCCTTCGGCGAAATCCACCGCGCCGGCAACGCCGCCGACAAAGCCTGGTTCGTCGGCCTGCCCGGCAACCCGGTCTCGGCGATGGTTACCTTCCTGATGCTGGTGCGCCCCTTCATCCTGCGCCTGCAGGGCGTGGCCGAGGTCAAGCCCAAGACCTACCACCTGCGTGCCGACTACGACTGGCCGCGTCCCGACGCCCGCCGCGATTTCCTGCGCGCCCGCCTCAACCAGCAGGGCGGGGTCGAACTCTATCCGCACCAAGGCTCCGGCGTCGTCACCTCGCTGGTCTGGGGCGACGGCCTGGTCGCCAACGTGCCGGGGCAGGCCGTGCAGCGTGGCGAACTGGTCGAATTCATCCCCTTCGCGGAGTTGCTGGGCTAATGCAAAAGTCGGGGCGGGTGCCGACTTGCTGGATCATTGCCGGGCCGAATGGCGCCGGCAAAACGACCTTTGCGCTCGAATACCTGCGGGCGGTCGCCTCCTGTTATCGCTTCGTCAATGCGGATTTGATTGCAGCAGGCCTGTCGCCGTTGGCACCTGAGCGCGAGTTGCTCGCCGCCAGCCGCCTGTTTTTGCAGGAAATTGAGACCTGTATCGCGGCGCAAGAGGACTTCTCGTTTGAAACCACGCTCGCCGGACTCAGCTATCTGCGCTTGATCAGTCGGCTGCAAGCGGCTGGCTGGCGGGTCGAACTGATTTACCTGGCGCTGCCCAGCGCCGAAATGTCGCGTCTCCGGGTTGCCGAGCGGGTTGCCCACGGCGGGCATCACATTCCGGATCGCGACGTGCTGCGGCGTTTTCCGCGCAGCCTTTACAATCTATTTCACCGCTTCAGCGCTTGCGTGGACGTGTGCCGGTGTTTTCTCAATTCAGGCGAAGTGCCGGAGCTGGTCTTTGAACAGCGTGGTGTCCAGCGGAGTATCGTGAACACTGCCGTTTTTCAGCAGCTTATGAACGAGGTTTCAAAATGATGCAGCTTGCCTCTCCCGAGGGCGTGGATACCGCGCAAATCCTGGCCGCTTTGCGGCAGGCGGTGCGAGGCAACCTGGAAAAAAAGCGCCGTCTGGGGCATTACGCGGTGCTGTGGCGAAACGGTCAGCCGCTGCTCCTGGGCGAGGATGCACCGCTTTCGCCAGCAACCGCCGGAAACTCCGATTGTCGGCAAATTTTTTCACCAGAAAACAAATGAGCATTCAGATTCTCTACTTTGCCGGTCTCAAGGAAAGCCTCGGGCGCGGTGTTGACACGGTCGACTTGCCCGAAGGGGTAAAAACCGTTGGCGAGTTGCGCGACTGGCTGGTGGCCAACGGCGCGCCGGTGCTGGCAACCACGCGCAACCTGCGCTGCGCGGTCAACCAAGAGATGGCGCCGGCTGCGACGCTGCTCAAGGACGGCGACGAAGTCGCCTTCTTCCCGCCGGTGACCGGCGGCTGAGGTTGCCATTTGTTGCCATCTTCCTGCCAGCGCGAGCTGGCCTTGGTTCCTGGGCGGCGGCTGCCGCCCGTTTGATTTTTTGCCGTAACCTTTTACTCGATTCCTGAATATGTCCATACAGTGGTTCCCCGGTCACATGACGTCGGCGCGCAAGAAGGCCGCCGAAACCCTGGCGATGGCCGATGTCGTCGTCGAGGTGCTCGACGCGCGCCTGCCGATGGCATCGAGCAATCCGATGATTCACGAGCTGCGCAATTTCCGCCAGCGGCCCTGTCTGAAGCTGCTGAACAAGGCCGATGCGGCCGATCCCAAAATGACGCAGGCCTGGCTCGATTACTTCGCCCAGCAGCCCGGCGTCAGCGCCGTCGCGATCTCGTGCAAGAAAGCCAGCGACGTGGCCAGGATTCCCTCGCTGGCGCAAAAGCTGGCGCCGCATCGTTGCGACGCGGTCAAGCCGCTGCGCTTGATGATCATGGGCATTCCCAACGTCGGCAAATCGACGCTGATGAACGCGCTGGTCAAGAAGAAGGTGGCGGCGGTCGGCGACCAGCCGGCGGTGACCAAGAGCCAGCAGCGGATCGACATCAGTTCGCGGCTGACCCTCTACGACACCCCCGGCATGCTCTGGCCGAAGATCGAACACCCGCTCGACGGCTTGATGCTCGCCGCCAGCCACGCGGTCGGGGTCAATGCCTATATCGACGAGGAAGTCGCGACCTGGCTCGCCGGCTACCTGCTCGAACACTACCCGGCGCTGCTCGAAGCGCGCTACAAGCTGCAGGCCGACGCCCTGGATGCGGTCGGGGTGATCGAAACCATCGCCAAGAAGCGCGGCTGCCTGCTCAAAGGGCGCGGCGGCGAGTTCGATCTGGAAAAGGCCTCGGCGATCCTGCTCACCGACTACCGTACCGGCGCGCTCGGCCGGATCAGCCTGGAAACCCCGGTCTTGCGTGCCGAACGGATGGCGCAACTGGCTGCCGACAACGCCGCCAAAGCCAAGGCTAAAGCGACCGGCAAGGCGCCCGAGGACGAGCCGCTCGACGACCGCGACGATCCCGTCTGAGTCCCCGCCCCGGCTGCGGGCGGCCCGAGCGGCTGGCCGCGCGCTGGCGCGACGGCGGCGAACCTTTGCCGTCCCTTGTGAGTCACAGTCTTGCCGCCGATAATGGGGAAAAGAATCCGCCACGGCGAGTGGCGCGAGCTGACCGAGGGAGGGCAGGGCGATGCAGACGCAGGCAGGCAGTCCCGTTGTCGATAGCAGGAGCTTCATCGCGGCGATCCGCGGCAATAACCTGGCCGCCGTCCGCGGGCATGCCGAAAGTGGGCGCTTTGCCCCCGGCGTGTTGCAGCAGGCGATGAACCTCGCCGCCTTTTGCGGCCACCGCCGCTTGCTCGGCTACTTCTTCAATCTCAAGCAGAACGGTGTCTACGAATTTCTCGATACCGCCGCCTCGCTGGAAGCCGCTGCCGCCGCCGGCAAGGTCCAGGGCGTCGTCGATCTGATCTCCTTCGGCGCCGACCTGCATTGCGACGAGGATTTTCCCTATTACCTCGCGCTCAACCACAACCATCCGGTGACCTCGTTCTACCTGCAACTGGCCGGCGTCAACCTGCTGTGCAACGAGCACGCCTTGCGCAGCGCCTACCGGCGCGGCTGCCGCGAACTGGTACTCGACATCTGCGCCTTGCATACCCAGGCGCCGACGCCGCGTGCCGCCTTGCCCTGGTCGGTGCGCAAGGGCAAGGTCCGGGTCGCGCTCGGGGCCTTGCTGGCCGGCGCCGATCCCTGCGAGAACGACAGCGAATTGCTGTTTTCGGCCATTGCCAACGGCCAGGACGAGATGGTCCGCATCCTCGCCGAGCATGGGGCCGACGTCCTCGCCCGCGGCGAACGGATCCTGCTCGATACCGCCAAGGCCAGCCATCGCTGCTCGACCTTGCGCTTGGTCTACGGCCTCTACCGCAAGGCGCAGGACGAGCCTTGCGTGTTGCTGGCCGGCAGCGGCGGCCGTACGCAGGCCTTGAAGACAGTCGAAGGGCGTGCTGAATTTTCCGCCGGCAGCCGTCCGGTCGCTGCGCCGACGGGATCGCCGCGCGTTGTCCCGACCCTGGTTCCGTGGGGGCGCGGCTGGCGCCAGGCCAGCGAACGGGCGGGGCGGGCGTAAGCAATGGCTGCCATTCCAGGCGGCTTGCCACGGTCAACGCCGGAAATCGGCAATTTTGCCGCAATCCCTGCCGGGCCGGGGCTTCCCTGTCCTTTTTCCGCACTTTTCCGGGTTGGGCGAAAGTAGGGAAAAAACGCTATCATTCGCAGCATTATTGAAAATTCGCGGCATCATGGAAAAAATACCCTGCCAAAATGCACGGATACTGGTCGTCGATGACGAACCGGCCAACCTCAAGCTGCTGGACAAGATGCTGCGCGCACAGGGCTACACTCAGATCGTCCTGATCCAGTCGCCCTTGCAAGTGCTTGAGAAATATCGCGAGGCGCCGCCGGACCTGATCCTGCTGGATATCAACATGCCGGAGATGGATGGTTTTCAGGTCATGCAGCAATTGCACGCCCTGCAAGACCCGCTGGCACCGCCGATTGTCATCCTTACCGCGCAGCATGGTCAGGCCTATCTGCTGCGTGCGCTCGCCGAGGGCGCGCGCGATTTCATCACCAAGCCTTTCGACCGCGTCGAGTTGCTGATGCGGGTGCGCAACCTGCTCGAAGCGCAGCAGGGAAAACGCCTGTTGCACGATCAGAACAAGGTGCTCGAGGACATGGTGCGGGTTCGTACCGAGGAACTGAATTCGACACGTCTGCAGATCATCCGCCGCCTTGGCCAGGCCGCCGAATATCGCGATAACGAAACCGGTTATCACATCCTGCGCATGAGCCAGGTTTCCGCCCTGCTCGCCAGCGAACTCGGTTGGGACCAGGCAATGTGCGACCTGATGCTCAGCGCCAGCCCGATGCACGACATCGGCAAGATCGGCATACCCGATGCTGTTCTGCTCAAACCCGGCAAGCTCGACGCCGATGAATGGGCGATCATGAAGACGCATACCACCATCGGCGGACGCCTGCTCGACGGCGACGATTCCGGCCTCTTGCGCACGGCCCGCGAAATTGCGCTGACCCACCACGAAAAATGGGACGGCTCCGGCTATCCCCTCGGTCTCGCCGGCGAGGACATTCCGCTCACCGGTCGCATCGTTGCCGTTGCCGACGTCTTCGATGCCCTGACCTCGGCCAGGCCCTACAAGCGCCCGTGGCCGCTGGAAGAGGCCGTGGCCTACATCAATAGCGAATCGGGTCGGCACTTCGACCCGCTGGTGGTCAATGCCTTCAATTCCGTCTTGCCGGCAATTGGCGAGATTCGCGACCGCTACGTCGAGCAGTTCCCGCCTCCCGCCGATCTCGAGATGCGATGAATCTCCGTCTACGCCACCTGCTGCTGGTTTCCGTTTCACTGCTGCTCTTTTTTTCCATCTTCCTGGTCGTTCTGGTTGGCCAGCACCTGCAGTTTTCCGCGCTGGAGGAACAATCGGGGCAGCGGACGGAAGTCGCGGCGGAGCAAGCCGCCCGGCGCCTGGAATTCGGTATCCACGAGCGTTATCTCGATCTCGACATCATCGTCCGTCGTCTGGCGGAAGAGGGTGGGCTGCATCGGGACAACGCCCAGGCCTTGTTCGACCGCATTCAGCAGAGCTACCCCGGTTATGCCTGGCTGGGAATGGCCGATGCCGAGGGGCGAATCGTTGCCGCCTCGCAGGGGCATCTGCTCAATGCCGATGTGTCACGGCGCCCGTGGTTCGAGCACGGCCTGCGCGGGGCTTACCTGAGCGACGTGCATCCCTCGCTGCTGCTCGCCGATCTGCTGCCCAAGGCCAATGACGGCCTTCCGCCGCGACTGCTCGACATTGCCGTGCCTATCGTGCGCAATGGCAAGGTGGATGGCGTTCTCGCAGCCCATCTGAACTGGGACTGGGTCAGCAGCTTGCTCGGCGAATTCGAGCAGAATCCCTTGCCCGGAGTTCGGCGGGAAGTGCTTTTGCTCGACTTGAACCGCCTGGTCGTACGCGGCCCGACCGGTGTGCAGGGGCGGGTGCTGAGCGAAATGCCGGACATGCCCGGCGGTGAGGCCTCCGCTCGCTACTGGTCGGACGGCGACTGGTTCAACGCTGCGGTATTGACTGGAAAACACCGGGATTTCGCTCACCCCGGCTGGATCATGCTGGTGCGGGAAAGCCGCGCCGACCTGTTTGGCCTTGGCGACCGCCTGCGCCAGCGTTTCTGGCTGGCGGTGGTGCCGATCCTGCTTTTCTTCCTGCTGGCCATCGGTGTGCTCGGCCGCTACCTGGCACGGCCGGTCGAGGCCATCAGCGAGGCGGCCAGGCGGCATGAGGCGATCCCCGATGTTTCCGGTTGGGCCGAAGTGAGGGAATTGCGCGGCAGCCTGTCATTGATGATGGAGCGACTGCTGCAGCAGAAAGACCTGGTCGAAGCCGAAGTCCGGGAACGCATTGCCGAATACCAGCATCTGCTGAGCGCCTTGAACAACCACACCTTGGTGACCATGGCCGATAGCGAGGGCAACATCACCTACTGCAACGATCTTTTTTGCAAGGTCAGTGGCTACACTCGCAGGGAGGCCATCGGGCAGAATCACCGCTTGCTCAAATCCAATGTCCATCCCGAAGAATTTTTCCAGGAAATGTGGCGCACCCTCCTGGCGGGCCGGATCTGGTCCGGGATCATTGCCAATCGACATAAAAACGGTAGCCTGTACTGGGTCAAGAGCGTCATCGTCCCCGGTAGTACGGAGCCCGGTTCGCCGCATGCCTACATCTCGGTACGTACCGACATTACCGAATTGATGGAAATGCAGGAGGCGCAGAATCGCCTGAATCGCGATCTTCTGCGCCAGGGAACATTGCTGACCTTGCTCAGCAAGACGACGGCGACGGCCAACGAGGCTTTCGACCGCCAGGACGCGCTGCAGCGTTGCCTGCGGGAAATCTGCCGCTTCATGGGATGGAGCATCGGCCATGCCTACGAACTGATCGAACCGCCCGAAGAAGAGCCCTATCTGCGCTCGCTGGATATCTGGTATGTCGAGGACAGCGAAAAGTACCGTGCCTTCATCGAGCGTTCGTGCATTCTCGACTATCGCAGCGGGCAGGGCTTGCCGGGCTTGGTACTGCAGCAGAAGGGGCCGGTGTTCACCTGGCTCAGCCAGTGGAGCGAGAAGACCTCGCGCCGCCACCGCGAAGCCCTGGCGGCCGATTTCAACAGCGGTCTGGCGATTCCGGTTTTTGCCGGCGAAAACATCCTCGGCGTGATCGAATTTTTCTCCGACCGCGGTACCGAGGTGGACGATGAATTCCTCGATACCTTGCGCAATGTCGGCCTGCAACTCGGTTTTGTCTTCCGGCGCCACGATCAGGCGGCACTGCTCAACCAGGCGGTCAGCGAGGCGAACCGCGCCAACCAGGCCAAGTCCGATTTCCTGTCGAGCATGAGTCATGAGCTGCGCACCCCGCTCAACGTCATCATCGGTTTTGCCCAGATGCTGGAGCTGGATAGCGAGCTGAATGCCGACCAGCACGACAATGTGGGCGAGATACTGCATGCCGGGCGCCATTTGCTCGAACTGATCAACGAGGTGCTCGATCTTGCCAAAATCGAATCCGGGCGCCTGGAACTGTCGCTCGAACCGGTGTCGGTCAGCGGCTTGGTCGCCGATTGCATCCAGTTGACGGCACCGCTCGCCCTCAAGCGCGAGATCGAAATCGAGTTTTCCGGGACCGATGGCGTCATGGTGCGCGGCGATCCCCTGCGTCTCAAGCAGGTGCTGCTCAATCTCCTGAGCAATGCCATCAAGTACAACCGCGACGGCGGCAAGGTACGGATACTGGGCGTGGCGACGGCGGAAGCCGTCTATCGCGTTTCGGTCGAGGATACCGGCCTGGGAATTCCCGAAGAGCGGCTTGCCGAACTTTTCCAGCCTTTCCGGCGGCTGGTGGGCGCCAACAGCAAGATCGAGGGAACCGGAATCGGCCTGACCATCTGCAAGCGCCTGGTCGAGGAAATGCACGGCCGTATCGGTGTTCAGAGTCTTCCCGGGCAGGGATCGACCTTCTGGTTCGAGGTGCCGATGCTGGACGCCGCCGGGGTGGCCGCCACCGAGGCGCCTCACGGTGGCTTTCCCGCCCTTCCGGGTCATCCTTCATCGGTCCGTCTTTACGTGCTCTGCATCGACGACAACCCGGCCAATCTCAAGCTGCTGCAGCACCTACTGGCTCGTCATCCCGGCGTCAGGGTCGCCACCGCGCTGACCCCGGGCGAAGGGCTGGAGCTGGCCATGGCCGAATGCCCCGACCTGGTCCTGCTCGACATCAACATGCCGGACATGGATGGCTATCAGGTTCTGCGGATACTGCGCGCCAATGCTTCGACGGCGCGGACCCACGTGGTCGCCGCCACGGCGAATGCGCTTTCCGGCGATGTGGCGCGGGGCCTGGAAGCCGGTTTTGACGGCTACTTGACCAAGCCGCTCGATATCCAGAAAGTCGATGTATTGATCCACACGCTTTCGGAGCGCAAATCGTCTGGCCCGGGTTGATCCTGGAACTTCCCCGCTGATGTGCCTCCGGATGAGATTTTCAGGGTGAATGTGGAATTTTCCCGGGCTGATCGGTTCTCGCGGTCAGGCCCGCGAGGCATCCCGTAAAATCCGGCCTTTCCCTTTTCTGGAATTTCGTCATGGCCCTCCGTGAAATCCTCCGCATGGGCGACCCGCGTTTGCTGCGCCGGGCGCAGCCGGTCACGGCCTTCGATACGCCGGAACTGCATGCGCTGATCGCCGACCTGCGCGAGACGATGGCGGCGGCGGGCGGGGTCGGGATTGCGGCACCGCAGATCGGCGTCGATCTGCAGCTGGTGATTTTCGGCTTCGCGCAAAGCGCGCGTTATCCCGACGCCCCGGCGGTGCCGCTGACCGTGCTGCTCAACCCGGAAATCGAGGTCCTGCCTGGTCCGGAGGAAAGCGGCTGGGAAGGCTGCCTGTCGGTGCCGGGGATGCGCGGCGAGGTGGCGCGGCCGGCGCGGATCCGTTACTCGGGCCTTGACCCGCTCGGCCAGCGCATCGAGCGTGAGGCCGAAGGCTTCCACGCTCGCGTCGTGCAGCACGAATGCGACCACCTGTGGGGCGTGCTTTACCCGATGCGGGTGCGCGACCTGAGCCGCTTTGGCTATACCGACGTGCTGTTCCCGGAACTGGCGGGGCTGCAATGATTTGCTGCCCACGCTGGCCGGCGCTGCTGCCGCTGGTGCTGATATCCACGGTCAACGCCGCTGCCGGGCAAAATTCCGGCGGCAGCGAAGCCTGGCAAACCTGCCGGCAGATGATCGACGCGGCACGGCGGCTGGCCTGTTACGACAGCTTGCCGGGCACTGGCCAGCCACCGACCGGGCGGATTGGAAGCGCCGCCGGGGCCTCGGCCCCGGCGAGCGCGATGACCGGTCCGATCTCCGCCAGCGCCAAGCCGGCGGTCGAGCCGGGCACCGGCGGGGTCGTTGTGCCAACGGCTGGCAGCGTCAGCGGTAGCAGCAATCCGGTCGCCTTGGCCGCTACCGCAGCCAACAGCGCCAACAGCGCCGCCAACGCCGCCAACGCCGCCAACGCCGCATCTCCCGGCCTGTACGCTTCGTTATCCGCCGCCCCCTCGCTGCTCGGCAAGGCCTGGGAGCTGGACCCGGAGCATCGCGGCCAAGTGTTGCAAATTCGCCAGTACAAGCCGGTCTATGCGCTACCCTGGTTTTCCGCCAGTCGCGTTAACCGTGCTCCGGCTTCGCCGGCACCCGCTCATCGCCTGTCCGAGGCCTTGCCGATTACTGCCGGCGAGGCCAAGTTCCAGATCAGCCTCAAGGCCAAGCTGGCCGAAGACCTGCTCGGCAGCAACGGCGACCTGTGGTTCGGCTATACCCAATCGTCGCGCTGGCAGGTCTATAACGGCGGCCTGTCGCGCCCCTTCCGCGAGACCAATTACGAGCCCGAGGCGATGCTCGTCTGGCGCACCGATTACGACTTGCTCGGCTGGCGCGGGCGGCTGTTCTCGCTCGGCCTCAACCACCAGTCCAACGGCCGGGCGCTGCCGCTGTCGCGCAGCTGGAACCGGGTGATCGCCACCGCCGCGCTGGAAAAAGGCGACTGGACGCTGGCGCTGCGCCCCTGGTGGCGCGTGCGCGAGGCCAGCAGCCAGGACGACAACCCGGACATCGCCAACTATCTCGGGCGCGGCGACCTGCAGCTGATCCGTCGTTTTGGCGGGCACCAGCTGTCGCTGCTGCTGCGCCACTCGCTGCGCGGCGGCGAGCAGAGCCGGGGCGCGCTGCAGATCGACTACGCCTTTCCCATCGAAGGCAGCCTGCGCGGCCACCTGCAATGGTTCTCCGGCTACGGCGAAAGCCTGATCGACTACAACCACCGCGCCACCTACTACGGCGTCGGTCTCTCCCTGCTGGAATGGTATTGATGGCGGCCAACGAACACATGGTGTACCTGCTCGGCTACCCCGAGCACCTCAGCGCGCCGGTCGCGCAAATGATCGCCGACGACCGCCTCGCCGCCTGGCTGCGCCAGCGCCACCCGCAGGCGCACGAGGTGCGCAGCGACCGCGCCCTCTACGACTACGTCGAAGACCTCAAAAGCGACCACCTGCGCAACGCCCCGCCGCTGGCTCGGGTGGCCTACGACGGCAAGCTGCAAAGCGTGCGCAACGCCCTCGGCACCCACACCCGGATCGCTCGCGTGCAAGGCGGCAAACTCAAGAGCAAGCGCGAAATCCACATCGCCACCGTCTTCCGCGAAGCTCCGGCAGCCTTCCTGCGCATGATCGCCGCGCACGAAGTCGCGCACCTCAAGGAACCGGAGCACGACAAGGCCTTCTACCAGTTGTGTACCTACATCGAACGCGACTACGCCCAGCTCGAATTCGAAACCCGCGCCTGGCTCTGCCTGCTCGCCGCCGGGCAGGACAATCCCTGGGCCTAGCGACAAGCGCGGCACTTTTGCCGCGCGCCAGGTTCAAAAGCGGGAGCCCTGTGCCGGCGACGCGCATTTCCCCTGAGTTTTAAAACCGCGCCCATTCCCCGGCCTGGCTCGGCGACCCGAAAATCGGGAATCTTGGCTGACCAGGAGAATCCACATGAAGCGCGCACATCGTTTCGCCACCGGCCTGCTACTAGCCGGCCTGCTCGCCGGCTGCGCCGGCCACTCCGCCTACACTGCTTACACCGCCGCGCCGGTCCGCATCAGCGACGGCCTGCTCACCGGCAGCAACGGCATGACCCTCTACACCTTCGACAAGGACAGCGCCGGCAAAAGCAGCTGCAACGGCCCCTGCGCCAGCAACTGGCCGCCGCTGCTCGCCACCCCCGGCGACACCGCGCATGGCGACTACAGCCTGACTACCCGCGACGACGGCCGCCAACAATGGACCTACCGGGGCAAGCCGCTGTACTTCTGGATCAAGGACCAGAAACCCGGCGACCAGACTGGGGACGGGTTTAACGGGGTTTGGCGGGTGGCGAAGCCTTGAGGGGGGCGGCTCGGTGGTGGTGGATGTTGATTGCTACGGTCAACCGTCTGCGAAGCTCAGATTTACCATTGGAGTCGGCTGTGCGCTGCAGCGTCCACGACCCGGCTGCGCTCTGTCTGAAAATGCCTGATTTTCGGTGTTGACCGTGGAAATAGCCTGAGAGGCTGCCCCTGGCAAGCGTTTAGGCTATTAAGCGACTATCGGGGGCGAAATCTAATGTATGAATTCAAAAACCTGCGCGGTTTTTCGAGCAGGTCCGGTGGAACGATGGATTAGGCACTTGAGCCCGCCGCTGCTTGGTGTGGCTGAGGCTTTTGTATGGCCCGTAGACGTGTCATCACAGTGTCTCCATATGGGGTGAGCGTCCAGTACGTTGCAGTGTCTTTTACGCTCCGGCTTTTCGTGCTCTTGGTAATCAGACCCAAGGCTCGAAGCTGAATTTTGATGGTTTGAAAATCGTCGCTATCAATTCGGAAATTTCTCGGCCTCTTACCTTCAAAATTTGTCGAATTCGCCACATCTAAATAGGTTAAGTCATTGATTAATTTGTTAAGTGCTTTGGCTAGGTCACTTTCTGTTGCTTCATTAATCATTAGTGGTGACACTGCCGAAAAGATGTCATCCCATTTCACGTTCACGCTCCCTGGGTAGCTGCTTTCGGTATATCCGTAGCCCGAGACTACAAAGGTGTAGTTGACTTCGAATGTGTCGTCGCCTTGAGCGAGCCCTCTTGTCCCCTCTGGCCCATGAGTGCTCGCGGCCAAAAGCTCCTGCTGAAGTTCTTCAATGCGCCGGCGTAAGCCGAGGATTTCTTCTACGGTGCTCTCATCTGGTACGAGGTCGCCTCGTACCCAACCGATGCCGGGGTTGCTCTTGATTAGCTTTACCAAGCTTCGACTTACCTGGCTGCCAAGGTCAGCTGGGCTATCCCAGAAACGGCACATCTTCTTCTGTACCAAATCTCTGAATGCATCTAACTTGATTTTCCCTTCGTCGGTGGACTCGCAGCGATTTGCCGCTAGATCGCCTGGGGTTCGGTGAACGAAGCCGATGATTGGTTTGCCTGTGTCGAGTGCATATCGGTACTCCATTTCGGTATAGCTGAATCCGTCTGGGCCGATGGAGCCATATCTGCCTGCGATGATAACCATGTAGTAATCACAGTCATCAATTACTTTTTTGATTAGCGTCCATTGATCTTCGCTTGCCGCAGGGAACAGCTCCATACCGGCTGGGATACAGTCAAGCTCCAGCAATGCCTGAATGACCTCTTGACGTTCTTCTTGAAGGTCAGCGTACGTGGAGCTGATAAAAACTTGGTAGCGTTTATCCATAGCTTATTCGGGGGGGGGGGGGGCTAACGGCCCGCTGGGGCTGAATATTGAACGAAGCCGCTACGCTGAGGTGGGGGCTTGCAGAATTCAAAAATTATTCTGCATATCCCATCTCTCTTCGTTGTTGAAGGGCTGGATTTTGCGATATTTCGAAACGATATACCAGCATGCCAATCAATTTTCTGTGGCGCTTTGTCTGGTAGTACGGTAAGCCACCTCAAGCATTTGAACCGTAAGGGGCTGCAGCCCAAGATGATGGATATCTAAGCCCGGGCGATATTGGGGGGCAGGATAGCGGCCTGATAGTCGCTGGCGTCAGGCAAGGAAACACCGCCCCCCAGCTTTCCCGAAGCCGCCACCCAAGCCCCTCAGCCCGCCCGCAATCCCCTTACTGCCGCACTTCCCGCGTGTTGTCCGGGGCCGGGTAGTCGGGCGTGGTGGGGGTGCCGCTGCTGCGGAAGGGGTTGATGTCGAGGCCGCCGCGCCGGGTGTAGCGGGCGTGCACGGCGAGGGCCTCGGGGGTGCAGCGTTGCCACAGGTCGCAGAAGATGCGTTCGACGCATTGTTCGTGGAACTCGTTGTGGTTGCGGAACGAGACCAGGTAGCGGAGCAGGCTGGCGCGGTCGATGGCGCGGCCGCGATAGCGGATGACGACCATCGCCCAGTCGGGCTGGCCGGTGACCAGGCAGTTGGATTTGAGCAGGTGCGAGTACAGGGTTTCTTCGACGATGGCCGGGTTTTCCGCTGCCGCGCCGGGGTGTTCTCCGGCGGGTTTTTGCCGGTTTGCGGCGTCGACCGTGGTCAGCAGTTGCGGCGCCGGCTGGTAGTCGTTGCAGTCGATGTCGAGCTCGTCGAGCAGCACGCCTTGCGGGTAGCCGACGCTGGCCGGCGGTTGTTCGCCGAGCGCGGCGAGTTCGACCCGGACCGGGGCGCCGGCGGCGGCCGAGAGGTCGCGGCTGAGGATGGCGGCGACGGCGGCGGGGTCGGCAAAGGCGGTTTGGTTGAGCGAGTTGAGGTAGAGCTTGAGCGACTTGGATTCGATCAGGCGCGGGCTGTCGGCCGGCACGCGCAGGGTGCCGACGGCGACCACCGGCTTGCCGCGCGGGTTGAGCCACGAGACTTCGTAGGCGTTCCACAGGTCTTCGCCGACGAAGGGCAGTGCGTCGGCGTGCAGGCCGAGTTCGTCGCGCTTGCCCTGGCGCGGGATGGGGAACAGCAATTCGGGGGCGTAGGTGCTGGCGTAGGCGGTGCTTTTGCCGAGCGGCGAGGCCGAGGCTTCGGGGCAGGAGGCCGGGGCGGGAGAGGCGGAGGTGGTCATGGGGCGCGATTTTACCGGCTTTGGCGGGGGCCGGCGGTGACGGGATGGGCGGCCGGCGGCAGCCCTTAACGCTCGCCGCTGGCGAGGCGGGCGCCGAGCCCGGCAAAGGCGGCGGCGAAGCCGTGGCGGAGCAGGTTTTGCGTGCGCGCCGATTCGATCACCTGGCGGCGGAAGGCGTGCGCGAGAAAACCGTAGGCGACGAAGATGACGAAGGTCATCGCCATGAATACCGCGCTCAACAGCAGCAGTTGCGGCAGCGCGGCCGGAGCGCTGGCGTCGACGAACTGCGGCAGGAAGGCGAGGAAGAACAGCGTCAGCTTGGGATTGAGGGTATTGACCAGCAGACCCTTGCCGACCAGTTGGCGGCGGCTGGCTTGCGCCGTGCTGCCGTCGACGGCGAAGGCCGAGCGGTCGCGCCAGGTGGCGAAGGCGAGGTAGAACAGGTAGGCGACGCCGGCGTATTTGAGCAGCTGGAAGGCGAGGGCGCTGGTGTGCATCAATGCCGCCAGGCCGAGGATGGTCGCCAGCAGGTGCGGCACGATGCCGATGGTGCAGCCGAGCGCGGCAAAGACGCTGGCGCGGCGGCCCTGGGTGAGGCCGGTGGACAGGCTGTAGATGACGCCGGTGCCGGGGGTGACGACGACGATTAGCGAGGTGATGAGAAATTCGAGGGAGACCATGCGGGCGTTCCTGTCTTGAAGTTGGTCGACGCGGCCTGTTGCCGCTACGGGCCGGCGCTGCGCCGTTTTTGCCGTTTACCGCGGTCGACCGTGAATAAGCGCAAAATCCTGGTACCGGGGCTTATTTGCCGGCAACCCACTGTTTCGGCGCCGGGCGCGTCCAGACGTCGCGGCAGGTGGCGATTTCCTCATCGCTCATCACCGGCTTGATCTGGCAGCGCGATTCCCAGGCGTACTGGCGCTGCGCTTCTTCGAGCTTGGCCTGTTCGCGGTCCTGCTGCTTTTGCTCGCTCTCGCGGCGTTTCTTTTCTTCGGCTGCCGCCTGCGCGGCTTGTTCGGCCACGGCCTTCTGGCGGGCCAGGGTCAGCGATTCTTCGAGTTTGCGCGCGGCTTCGGCGTCGGCCGCGGCTTTCTGCCCGGCATCCTGGCGCTTGCCGGTCGGGCCGGGTTCGGCGGCTGCTGCGGCAACCGGCGTTTCCGGGCTGCTCTCGCGCTCGCCGCTGCGCTGGCGCGGCAGGCTGAGCGAAAGGCTGGGTCCGCCGCTATCGGCCTTGCTGCTGGTGTGGCCGTCGGAGCCGGCATGCGAACTGGTGTGCGACGTGCCGCTGCGCTTGGCCTCGGCCGCGCCGGGCACGCTCAACGCCAGGCCCAGCAGCAAGGCCGGGAACAGGGCGGGCAGACGGAGAAGGGGGCGGGCAGGGGCGGTAGGCATGCGAACTCCACGAGGCAAGGCCGGAACGGTGTGCCCCATTTTAGCGGAATGCCGGCGAATATCGCCGAATCCCACGGTCGACCGTGGCATTGCCGCTTGCCGGCAGCGCCAACCCGCCGGTCAGCGGCCCTTGAGCCAGGCCCGCAGTTCGTCCTTGCCGGGAATCCGCCCGGAGGCCATGACCTGTTCGTCGATCACCAGCGCCGGGGTGGTCATGATTGGATAGGCCATGATCTTGTCCATCTCCCGCACGTGCTCGAAGCGAGCCTCCAGCCCGAGTTCGGCCACCGCTTCGCGGGTCAGTTGTTCGAGGCGGTTGCACTTGGGGCAGCCGCTGCCCAGTATCTTGATCAACATGACGATCTTCTCCTATGCCTTGCGGCGGGTTTCAAGCCAATGCAGGGTGCCGACGATGCAGGCGACGAAGCCGCCGATGACAGCGGCCAGCAGCCACGGCGACAGGCCGTCGACCCAGGCGCCGTAGGCCAGCCCGGAGGCCGTCGAGAACAGCGCGACCAGCCCGACGTAAGTCCAGGCGCGCAGCTTGCCGATGATGGCGGCGGTAATCAGGATGCTTTGCAGCGACAGTTCCGGGTCGGCCATCAGGTAGGCGATCAACGGTCCGGGGTGCATCCCGAGCGAGAGGAACATCTTGGCGATCGGCACTTCGACCAGGGTCGGGAAGTACATGAAGACGCCGAATGCGACGCCCGCCAGATTGGCCAGCACGGTATTCTCGCCGGCCACGGCTTGTATCCACTGCGGTTGAATGAAAACCCGGATGACACCGACCAGGAAGACGCCAACCACCAAGAGCGGAAAAATCTGCTGTATGAAGCGCCAGCTTTCCCACAGCCATTGCTGCCGGTCCCATTCGTCGAGGCGGTTGGCCAACGGTAGCAGCGCCAGGCCGAGCAGGGTGACTGCCAGGCTGCGTCCGGTCACGGTCAGGGCGATACCCGCGTCGTTGACCTTGAGGCCCAAGGCGGCAAAAACCAGGGTCAGCATGATCAGCCCGAGCGCGACCGGGGTGCAGCGATTGAAGCCGGCGTCGATCTTGCCCAGTCCGTGCCAGGCAAACATTCCGATCGTCGCCAGCAAGGCAATCAACAGGGCGCCGTGCAGGCTCAGGCCTTCGGCGCCGATCACCGGATTGGCCGGCACCCAGCGGTCGAGGGTGCGCTGTATCGGGCGGGCGGCGGACCACGGCAGATCCACGGTCAACAGTGCGGTTTTGAGAAAATCCAGCTGCAAGGTGCCGGCAATCAGCAGCGCGACCAGGGCGCCGGTGAACAGCAGCGTCTTCCCCGGTATGCCGCCGCCTTCGGCAAAGGTTTGGGCGTCGGCAACGCGGGCCAGATCGGTTTCGCGGAAGACGAGCGCCATGATCATCCCGATGCCGATCCCGAAGGCCAGCGCCAGCACGATGCGGGCGATGGCGAATTCGGCCCCCAGGGCGACGCCGGTATAGGCCAGGGCCAGGATATTGGCCGCCGGGGCAAAGAACAGGAAGGTGATCGCCGGGCCAAGGCCGGCGCCTTTCTTGTAGATGCCGGCAAACAGCGGCTGGATGGTGCACGAGCAGACGGCGAGCAAGCTGCCGGCGCCGGCCGCGGCGGAATAGGATTTCCACTTCGGTGCATCCGGTCCGAGGAAACGGATGATGGCCTGCTGCGGTACCAGGGCCGACAGGGCCCCGGCAATGAAGAAAGCCGGCACCAGGCACAGCAGCACATGCGCCGCCAGGTAAGAGGCCAGGCTATCGAGGCCTCCTTGTAACGCGGTCAGCATCCAGTTCATCTTTGTCTCCCCCGTTGCCTCGTTGTCCTACGCCGTTTCGTACCACCCCTTCGAGGCGTTCACCAGCTTGACCACCAGCAGCATCGCCGGTACTTCGATCAGGACGCCGACCACCGTCGCCAGCGCCGCACCCGATTCAAACCCGAACAGACTGATGGCCGCCGCCACCGCCAGCTCGAAGAAATTGGAGGCACCGATCAGCGCCGAGGGGCAGGCGACGTTGTGCTTCTCGCCGACCGCCTTGTTCAGCCAGTAAGCCAGCGCCGAGTTGAAGAACACCTGAATCAGGATGGGCACGGCGAGCAGTGCGATCACCAGCGGCTGGCGGAGAATTGCCTCGCCCTGGAAGGCGAACAACAGCACCAGCGTCGCCAACAAGGCCGCGATCGACCACGGGCCGATCCGCGTCATGGCCGCATCGAATGCCGCCTGCCCCTTGGCCAGCAGCGATCTGCGCCAGAGCTGGGCGAGTCCGACCGGGATCACGATGTAGAGAAGCACTGAGGTCAGCAAGGTGCTCCACGGTACGCTGATCGCCGAGATGCCGAGCAGGAAGGCCACCAGCGGCGCAAAGGCGAAGACCATGATGCTGTCGTTGATGGCGACCTGCGACAGGGTGAACAGCGGATGCCCGTTGGTCAGCCGGCTCCAGACGAAAACCATCGCCGTGCAGGGTGCGGCGGCGAGCAGGATGAGGCCGGCGATGTAACTGTCGAGTTGCTCGGCCGGCAACAGCGGCGCAAACAGGTTGCGGATGAACAGCCAGCCGAGGAAGGCCATCGAGAACGGTTTGACCAGCCAATTGACGAACAGCGTTACGCCGATCCCGCGCACATGCTGCCTGATCTCATGCAAGGCGGTGAAATCGACCTTGACCAGCATCGGGATGATCATGACCCAGATCAGCAACCCGACCGGCAAGTTGACCTGCGCAAATTCCAGGCGACCAATGGCCTGGAAGGCGGCGGGCGCCATTTGCCCGGCGGCGATGCCGGTCACGATGCAGAGCAAGACCCAGAGCGTCAGAAAGCGCTCGAAAACGCTCATCGGGGCCGGGGTGGCAAGCTGGGCGGTGGTTTTGTCTTGGGCTGACATGGCTTTCCCTCACAGGCCAAGCGCGGCGCGCACCGCCGGCACCAGGCGGGCGCGGATGTCGTCGCGGACGGCAACGAAGCTCTCCAGCGGCTCGCCATGCGGGTCATGGAAGCCGACATGGATGCGCGCTACCGGGCGGGGAAAGACCGGGCAGGTTTCCCGGGCGTTGTCGCAGACGCTGACGACCAGGTCGATGGCCTCGTCGATAACCGCTTCGACGCTTTTGGGCGCCAATCCCGCAGTCGGCAATCCAGCCAGCCGGAGCGCTGCGATGGCGCCGTCGGCGACCTTGGGCTGCGGGCTGGTGCCGGCCGAGATGCCGCGTACCAGGCCGGCGAGATCGTGGTTGAGGATGGCTTCGCCCATCTGGGAGCGGCAGGAGTTGCCGGTGCACAGCACCAGCACGGTTTTGCGGTTCGGCATCAGGAGGGCTTTCCGGTTTTGGCGCGGCGTTGTTCGGTGCTGGCGCAGCCGGCGGTTTTGGGGAGGCAGGCATGGCCCTGGCAGCAATTGCGGGTCAGGAAAGCAATCAGCTCATCCATCGTCCCGTAGTTGGCCGAATAATGAATGAAGCGACTCTCGCGCTCGCCGCTAATCAGCCCGACCCGGCTCAGGTGCGCCAGATGGAAGGACAGCGTGGCTGGTGCCATGCCCAGCTGTTCGCCGATGGCGCTGGCGTTGATCCCGTCCGGGCCGGCTTCGACCAGCAAGCGGAAAATGGCCAGGCGGGATTCATGCCCCAGGGCAGCGAGAAGTTCGGCGGCGTTTAAAGTTTCCATAGTTCGAGTATTGTCGAAATGTATGGACAAGTCTACTGCCGGAGCGGTCTATCCGGGCCTCATCTCCTGAACGGCATGCTCGGTGCAAGCAGGACGATGGAAGCCGCGTACCCGGCACGCGTTTTCGTCTTCTTCGCACTTTCTCCGTTTATTCCCCGATTGCTTCCCGATTGCTTCCCGATTTCCCCCGCCGCCCCAGCTTTGGCAAAATAGCGGGCTTCCACCGATAAAAAAGCCATCCCCATGCCCCACAAGAAACTCAAGGTCGCCGCGAGCGGCATGCTTGACGCTTACCATGCGCTGCTGAGCACGCGCGGTTATGTCGCCGACGCGGCGCAGCTGCGGGCGGCGCAGGCCTTGCAGGACCTGTATACCCATCTGCTGGCGTTCAAGGTCAATCGCGGCAGCACCTTCAAGCGCCTGCTGGCGCCGCCCAAGCCGCCGCAGGGCGTGTATTTCTGGGGCGGGGTGGGGCGCGGCAAGAGCTTTCTGATGGATTGTTTCTTCGAGTCGGTGCCGTACCGGCGCAAGAAGCGCATCCACTTCCATGCCTTCATGCAGCAGATTCACCGCGACCTCGACAAGTTCAAGGGCGAGCCGGACCCGATGCTGAAGATCGCCGAGCAGGTGGCCAAGGAAACCCGGCTGCTCTGTTTTGACGAATTCCATGTCTCCGACATCGCCGACGCGATGATCCTCGGCCGCCTGCTCGAAGGCCTGGTCCGCCACGGCGTGGTGCTGGTGATGACTTCCAACTACCCGCCCGACCGGCTCTACCCCAACGGCCTGCACCGCGAAAGCTTCCTGCCGGCGATTACGCTGCTCAACAAGCATCTCGACGTGTTCGAGGTCGAAGCCGGGATCGACTACCGACTGCGCGCGCTGGAGCAGGTCGAGATTTACCATCACCCGGCCGACGACGCGGCCGAGAAGAAAATGCTCGATTACTTCAGGATGGTCGCCGGCGAGGAAGGCAAGCGCGGTGGCCAGATCGAAGTGCTCGGCCGCGAGATTGCGACCATCCGCCGGGGCCACGGGGTGATCTGGTTCGACTTCCGCACCCTGTGCGGCGGCCCGCGTTCGCAGAACGATTACCTGGAAATCTCGCGCGGCTACCACACCGTGCTGCTTTCCGGGATTCCCAAAATGAGCCTGCACCAGGCCTCGGAGGCGCGTCGCTTCACCTGGCTGGTCGATGTCTTCTACGACCACAAGGTCAAGCTGATCGCCACCGCCGACTGCGCCGCCGACGATTTGTACACCGAAGGCACGCAGGCTTCCGAGTTCAAGCGCACGGTCAGCCGCCTGACCGAGATGAATTCGCGCGAATATCTGGCGCTGCCGCACATTCCCTCCGAATGACTGGCGCCGGCTGCGGTCCAAACCCTTGCTGGCGCCGGCGCCGGTGCCGGCGAAAGGCGGGCGTGATCGGGCAGGAAACCGGGCAAGGGAGCATTCATGCCTGTCGGTCAAACATGTTTTGGAAGGGGTTTGCATCCCCTCCCAAAACGGTCGCCTGAAACCCCGGCCTTCAGGCCGGGGTCGGCTCCCACCGCCCTGAAGGGCGGGGTTTCAAACCGGAGTTAGTCTTACGATGAAAAAAGGCGTTTTTTTACGGTCGACCGTGGTATTCGGCCTGTTTTTGCTGCTCAACCTGTTCGGCGCCTTGCCGGCCCGCGCCCAGGGGCTGGAGATCATCGAACTCAAGCAGCGCAGCGCCGATCAGGTGTTGCCGACCTTGCTGCCGCTGGTCGAGGCCGGCGGCACGTTGACCGGGGTGAATAACCAGCTCTTCCTGCGCGCCTCGCCGCGCAACCGCGAAGAAATCAAGCGGGCGCTGGCGGCGCTCGACAAGCCGCAAAAAAGCTTGGTGATCCGGGTTGCGCTCGACCGTCAGCAAGTCGAAGCCAGCCGGGGCGGCCAGGTGGGCGGCCAGGTGGGCGGCCAGGTGGTGCTCGGCGGGACGCGCCGGGGCGAGGTCGAGGCCCGTGTTTGGGACAGCCGCAGCGGCCGCCAGGAAAACGCGGCGCAGATGGTGCGCACGCTCGATGGTCAGCGCGCCTTCATCCAGGTCGGCCGTTCGCTGCCGGTGCCTTTGCGCCAGGTGGTGCTCGGGCCGGGCGGTGCGGTGATCAGCGACAGCGTCGTCTATCGCGATCTGGCCCAGGGTTTTCATGCGACGCCGCATGTGCAGGGTGAGCGGGTGCGGGTCGACATTACGCAGCAGGCCGATAGCCTGCCCGGCGGCCAACGCCCCGGCTGGGGTGCGCAGCCGCCGGGCGTGGTCGAGAGCCAGCGCCTGAGCACGACCCTCGCCGGGCGCCTCGGCGAATGGCTGGAACTCGGCGGCAGCGGCCGCCAGGCGCAGGGGCGCGAAGCCGGTAACGGCTTCAGCGTCGCTACCCGTGATCTCAGTGACAATCGCAGCCTGTGGCTGAAAGTGGAAGAAGTCGAGTGAAGAAAAACAGCGAATCGGTGACGACCAAGCGCAGTAGCGGCAAGGGCCGGGCGAGCAAAGCCGGCGCCAACGAGGCGGATGAGGTCAAGGGCCGCGCCAAAGAGAGCGCCAAAAACACCGCCAAGGAAAATCCCAAGGAAAATCCCAAGGAAAATCCCAAGGAAAATCCCAAGGAAAATCCCAAGGAAAATCCCAAGGAAAATCCCAAGGAAAATCCCAAGGAAAATCCCAAGGAAAACACGGCCGGCGCCAGCGTGGCGGATGCGGGCGAAACGCCCGCCGGCGGCGAGTGTGTGCGCATTGTCAAAAGCGATACCGCTGCCCGTCTGGCGCTGTCGGTCGAGAAACTGCGCCGCGTCTGCACCCCCGATGAATTCGGCTGGCAGCCGGCGTGGGCCGACAGCAGTGTCCTGGCGGCCATCGGCGAGGAATTCGCCCAGCCGCAGGCGGTCGAGGCGCTACGTTTTGGCCTCGGCCTGCGCCGCCAGGGCTTCAACCTGTTCGTGATCGGCGAGCCGGGCGACCAGCGTGAGGCGATTGTGCGCCGGCTGCTGGCCGAAGCCGCCGCTGAAGTGGCCGGCAATGCGACCGGCGGTGCCGGCCAGAGCCCTCTGCGCGACTGGTGCTACGTCAACAACTTCCGCTCCGAACGCGAGCCGCGCCTGCTGGCGCTGCCGCCGGGACGCGGCCGGCCGTTCCGCGACGACATGCAGAAATTTGTCGGCGAACTCGGGCCGGCGCTGGCCGCTGCCTTCGACAGCGATGAATACCGGCAACAGGTTGGCGCCTTGCAGGATGCCCTGCAGGCACGCCAGGACGAGGCGCTGCGCACCTTGGGGCGGGAGGCGGCGGCCGAGGGTGTTGCGCTGGTGCGTAGCGACGAGGAATTCAGTTTCATGCCGCTGAAGGATGGCGGTGAGGAAACCATGGGCCAGGATGAATTCGACGCGCTGCCGGCGGCTCGCCAGCAGCAGCTCGAAGACGCGATCGAGCAGTTCGACGCCCGTCTGCACCCCTTGCTGCTGCAGTTTCCGCGCTGGCGGCGGGAAACCCAGGGCAAGCTGAAGGTCGCCGCCGCCACCGCGCTGCAAGGCGCGGTCGGGCATTTGATCGAGGAGTTGGTCGCGCGCTACGCCGACCTGCCCGAGGTGGTTGCCCATCTGCAGGCGGTCGAAAAGGACATCGTCGAAGTCGGCGAAAATCTGCGCGACAGCCATAAAAGCGAAGGCGAGATGGAGGCGCTGCTGTTTACCGGCAGCGTTTCGCTGCAGCGATATTTGGTTAATTGGCTGGTCGACCGTGAATATCCCGACGAGTGCGACGAAAGTACCGGGCCGGTGCAGCGGCCGGTGGTGTTCGAGGATCATCCGACCTTCCAGAACCTGGTCGGCCGGGTCGAGCACATCGCCCATCTCGGCACCCTGGTCTCCAACTTCATGCTGATCAAGCCGGGCGCCTTGCACCGCGCCAACGGCGGCACCCTGCTGCTCGACGCCGACCACCTGCTGACCCAGCCCTACGCCTGGGAAGGGCTGAAGCGGCTGCTCAAGGCCGGCGAAATCCGCATCGAGTCGCTGGGCGAGATCTACGGCATGGCCAGCACCCAGCAACTGCAGCCGCAGCACATCCCGCTCGACCTCAAGCTGGTGCTGTTCGGCGATCCCTCGGTGTATTACCTGCTGGCCGAGGCCGACCCGGAATTCCCGGCACTGTTCAAGGTGGTCGCCGATTTCGACGGCGCCATCGAGCGCACCCCGGAAAACGTCGCCGCCTACGCCCGGCTGCTGGCCACGCTGGCCCGCCGCGAAGGCTTGCGCCCGCTTGCCGCCGACGGCCTCGCTGCCGGCATCGAGCAGGCCTCGCGGCTGATCGAGGACAACACCCGCCTGACCACCGGCTTCACGCCGCTGGTCGACCTGCTGATCGAAGCCAACTGGCAGGCCGGCCGTGCCGGCCTGGCGCAGATCGGCGCCGCCCAGATCGCGGCCGCGCTGGCCGCGCGCGAAGCCCGCCATGACCGCGCCCGCCGCGAATACCTGCGGGCGATGCTGCGCGACGAACTGCTGATCGCCACCAGCGGCGAAGCGGTCGGCCACATCAACGCGCTGGCAGCGGTCGATTACGGCGGCTGCACCTTCGGCCACCCGTCGCGGCTGACCGCGACGGTGGCGCTCGGCGATGGCGAGACCGTCGATATCGAACGCGAGGTCGACCTCGGCGGCCCGATCCACAGCAAGGGCATGCTGATCCTCTCGGCCTTCGTCGCCGCCCGCTATGGCCGCAACATGCCGCTGGCGTTCAAGGCCAGCCTGGTCTTCGAGCAGTCCTACGGCGAGGTCGAGGGCGACAGCGCCTCGCTGGCCGAACTCTGCGTCCTGCTCTCGGCACTCTCCGGCGCGCCGATCAAGCAGACGCTGGCGATGACCGGCTCGGTCAACCAGTACGGCAGCGTGCAGCCGATCGGCGCGGTCAACGAGAAAATCGAGGGCTTTTTCGATCTCTGCCGGGCGCGCGGCCTGCAGCCGGGGCAGGGGGTGATCATCCCCGCCGCCAACGTCGCCCACCTGATGCTGCGTCCCGACGTGGTGGCCGCCGTGGCTGCCGGCGAGTTCGCGGTGCATGCGGTCAGCCATGTCGACGAGGCGCTGGAAATCCTCACCGGCATTGCCATGGGCCAGCCGGACGAACAGGGCGAAGTCGCGCCGGGGACGCTCAATCATCTGGTCGTTGCCGCCCTGATCGAACTGACCATTGCCCGTCACGACAGCGGCCCGGAAGAAAGGAAGGGCAGGGCCGAGGCCAAGCCGGCGACCGAGAAGAAACGCGCTCCGGCCAGGAAGACGCCGCCGCCCCCGCCGCCGCCGCAATCGCCGCAGCCGCAAGCCGAAAGCGAGGGTGCTCCCGCCGCATGATCACGGTCGACGGCAAAAATCGACCATTTTCACGGTCGACCGTGGTGCCGGGCGAAAAATGTCCGCCGCATCGGATTGCGCCGGTACAATCGCGGCGAGTTGATACCAATTCCTACCGATCGGAAGCAAGATGCGTAAACCCCGCCACATTGGCCAAAAAATCGCCTTCCTCAGCGCAATCTTTTGCGCCTTCATGATGCTGCCGGCGCTGGCCGGTTTCATCTGGATGTGGCAAACGCGCGGGTTGGTGGATACCTGGACGCCGAGCATCCTGGCGACGGCGGCTTTTTTCGGCTCTTGCGCCGGCGTGCTCTACGCAATGAGCCGACCGCAGCCGGTATTGCCGGCCGAAGGCGAGACCGATGCTTCCACCGGGGCAATGGTCACGGTCGACCGCTGAAAAAGCATTTTTCCAGTTTTTCCCGCCACCCGCGTGGCCGCTCTTTTGCTGCCATTGGGCTGCTCGCGGCGCCTGGTGCGATCACCCGACCAGGTCAGGCCACCAACGGGCGCTGCATGTAAACCGCTGCCGGGCCATAGCCGGCAAGCAGCGCCTGCTGTTCGGCGGTGAGTTCCCCCGCTCGCTGGAAGCCTTGCGCCTGCCAGAATTTTTCCGCATCGCGCACCGCCACCAAGCTCGCTTGCACCAGCCCGAGCCGCTGTGCCGTGCTCACCGCCGTCGCCACCAAACGCCCACCCAGACCTTGCCCGGCCACCGCCGGGGCGACCGCCAGGTCGTGCAGGTAGAGTGCCGTAGCGCTGCGGCTGGGTGAAAAATCACCGCCCAGGGGCGTGATCCCGCCCGGTCGCGAGGGGTAGCAGAAGAGGTAGGCGCAGGCCGTGCCGGCGCTTTCGGCGAGCCAGGCGGTCTCCGGCGCGGCGGCCAGGCGGCGGGCGAACAGCGCGCGTTCCTCGTTGAGCGCGGGCGGGTAGCAGGCGGCCTGCACCCGCATCACCGCGTCGAGATCGGCCGCCGTCAGCCGCCGGATCGTCGCGCTCACGCCTTCCCGGGCCGAGCCTGCCGGCGGACGGCGGCAGAAGCGGCGATGGTGCCGTCGCTGGCAAAGGCCTCCAGGTTGCGCTCGATGTCGTCCGGGTCGTAAAGGTAATTGACCATCAGCCCGAAGGACTGGCGGAAGCCCTTGGGCGAGCTGTCGGCGAGGTAATTGAGGCGTTCGACGCGGGCGCCGTTGCCGAGGTGGAAGCGCGAGACCGGGTCGAAGGGCGGGCCGGCCTCCTGGCTGCCCTGCTTGGCCTGCGTCAGGTAACGCGCGCCAACCCGCAGCAGGCCGTCGCGTAGCGCGCGTGCCTGCTTGTCGTCGGCGGCCCAGGTGCCGTTGCTGAGTTCTTCCAGGTTGAGCCCGAGGCCGGCTTCGGCCAGCACGTCCGGGTTCTTGCGCACCCAGGCGGCCAGGCCCGGCATTGGCGACAGCGTGGCGAACTGGGCGAGCCGCGGAAAATCGCGCTTGAGATCGTCGATCACCCGCTTGAGCAGGAAACTGCCGAAGGACACGCCGCGCAGCCCGACCTGGGTGTTCGAGATCGAATAGAAGATCGCGGTATCGGCCTTGCGGTGGTCGAACACCGGCGCATGCTCGTCGAGCAGCGCCTGGACGTTGCCGGCGAGGTGGTCGGTCAGCGCGACCTCGACGAAGATCAACGGTTCGGCCGGCATCCGCGGGTGGAAGAAGGCGTAGAGCCGGCGGTCCGAATCGAGGCGGTTCTTGAGGTCGGCCCAGGAACGGATTTCGTGCACCGCTTCGTACTCGATCAGTTTTTCCAGCAGCGCCGCCGGCGAATTCCAGGTGATCCGCTGCAGTTCCAGGAAACCGACGTCGAACCAGGCGCCGAGGCGGCTTTCCAGCTCGCGGTCGAGTACCGCCAGCTCCTTGTCGCTCTGGTCCTGTTCGCGGTAGCGGAGCAGGTCGGCGCGCAGGTCGACGAGGAATTTGACGCCCTGCGGAATGGCGTTGAACTGGGTCAGGATGCGGATCCGCGAGGAGCGCATCGCAGCGCGCAACGCGGCCTCGGCTTTCCATTGGTCGGGGGTGGCGACGGCGGCCTGGTAGTGCTCGTGGGCGGCGGCGACCTTGGCCGGATCGGGGCCGAATTCGAGCGAGATCAGCTTGAGGAACTGCTGGCGGCCCTCGTCGTTGAGGCCGAGGTAGGTTTCCGCCAGCTTGGCGGCGCGGGTCCGCGCCGAGACTTCGCCGCCGAGCCCGGCAGCGCATTCGTGCAATTGTTCGCGCAGGCGTTCGAGGCCGCGCGGCGTCAGCGCCTGCCGTTCGGCACTCGGGGCGATCAGCGAGCGCAGTTTCTTGACCAGGGTTTCCGCAACCATATTCTTCTCCTTGCCGGATGGGCGGCGCCCGGCGCCGCGTTGGGGATGCGGATATTGTGCCTCAAGCACGCGCCGTTCGCCGCATCGCTCCGGGCCGGCGAGAGCGGCAAAACGGGGAATATTCCTCTTCTTGGCCTTTGCGGCACTGGTTTTATCGATCGCACATTAGATAAAATGGTTTTTCTAATAAACAACCGTCGCAGGGGGCATCATGAGTCTGAAAGCACGTATTTCGTGGATGCTGGGGATCGTCCTGGTCATCTTTCTCGCGGGAACGGGTTTCGGCCTTTATGGCTTGAAGACGGCGAAGAGCAGCTTTCAGCGCCACCTGGCGCAGGATGTCGAACTCGAGCGGGCGATTGTCGGCATGTATGCTCAGGGGCTGCAAAGCGGCCAGGCCCTGCGCAATATCGTCCTCGATCCCGCCAACAAGACCGGACACGGCAATCTGACCAAGGCGCAGGAGGAATTCGCCGCTCATCTGCAGCAAGCCAGGGCCCTGGCCGGCGGCAATCCTGAATTGCTGCGCTTGCTCGACGAAACGGGCAGCCAGGCGCAGGCACGACAGACGCTGATGGCGCGAGTGGTCGAATTGGCCGTGGCCGGCGACCAGGCGGCAGCGGTGGCCGCGATCAATAGCCAGGAAACGCCGCTCTGGCGCAAAATTTGAGCGGGTTTGCTGGAGCGCACCAAGAGCATGCGCGCCGATATCGAGAACGGCAGGCAGCAGAGTGTGGCCGCCGTCGAGCAGGCTGAAATGTTGTTGGCGGGGATGCTGCTGCTCAGCCTGGCGGTGTCGCTCTTTCTTCTCTGGCGTATCGTTTCCATCCTGCAGCGGCAGCTGGGGGGCGATCCCAGCGAGGTGCGCCGGGTTGCCGAGCGGGTGGCGGCAGGCGATCTCGAATACCGCATCGTCGACGCGCCGGCCGGTAGCGTGATGGCGGCCATGGCGACGATGCAGGCTCAACTGGCGACGATGGTGCGCCAGATTCGCGACAACGCCGACGCCTTGCTCGGAGCGACCGGGCAACTGGCGGGCAGCAGCAGCGAGGTGGCAGCACATTCGCGCGAGCAGAGCGAGGCCCTGATCCAGGTGGCCAGCGCCGTCGAGGAAATGAATGGCGGCATGACCGAGGTTTGTGCGCATGCCGATGCCGCCCGCAACGCCGCAGCCGAGTCCGGCGAGCTTTCGCGTAGCGGTGCTTGTGCCGTCGGCGAGGTCATCGACGGCATGGCGCGGGTGGCGACATCGGTGACCGAGTCGGCAGCGGTGATTTCGCGCCTGGAGCAGGAGTCGGCAAAAATTTCCTCGATTGTCGGGGTGATCAAGGAAATCGCCGATCAGACCAATCTGCTGGCACTCAATGCCGCCATCGAGGCGGCGCGCGCCGGGGAGCAGGGGCGGGGGTTCGCCGTGGTTGCCGACGAAGTGCGCAAACTGGCCGAACGCACGGCGCATTCGACGGTCGAGATCAGCGCCACGGTCGAGATTGTGCGCCAGGGGATTCAGCAGGGGGTGGAGCGCATGGGGCAGGGGGTCGATCTGGTCGGCAGCGAATCCGGGGAAGTGGCGCAGGCCGGCGAGACCATTACCGCCGTCCAGGCCAAATCGCAGCAGGTCTTGCAGGCCGTGCATGAGATAGGCGAGGCCTTGTCCCGGCAGCGCCACAGTAGCGAAAACGTGCTCGGGCGCATCGGGCACATCGCCCGTCTCAGCGAGGCCAACGCCGCCACCGTTGCCGGCAGCGCCAACGCGACCCGCCGCCTGCAGATGCTGGCGCGCGAACTGAGCGAGGCGGTGCACCATTTCCGGGTTTGAGCCGGTGGGGCGGCGCCGGGTTCGGCCTGGCGATCCGCCGCGAACCCGGCGCTCTTTGACGTCGGGAAAAGCGCTGGCGAATTCGATTTCGAGATCGAGCCTGCCCGGTGGCCATTCGGTGCCGCCAGTGCGCGCTGCCACGGTCGACCCGGAAAAATCCGGTTTTTTGCCGGTCGACCGTGGCAGTCGCGATTTTTTCCTCGCTCAGGCAGCGTTCCCGGCCAGTGCCCGCTGGTGCGACTGCCAGACGCTGTCGGTGGCTAGCGCCTCACCGCCGGCGACCGCCGCCAGCCAGTCGGTGGTCGAGCAGACGGCGGCGAAGCCGGTGTGCATGACGACGCAGAAGACCCGGTGGATTTCCTCGGCGCTGGCGCTGCCCAGTGCGTTGCGGTAGGGCAGCGAACCGGCGGCGTCGTGCAGCAGTTCGACCTTCCAGCCGTGGTGCGCGGCGTGGCGGACGGTGGCATCGTCGCAGTTGTGGGTCATGTAGCCGACCACGCTGAGGGTGTCGATGCCGCGCTGCTGCAACCAGTCGGCGAGTTGGGTGCCGGCGAAGCAGCTGGCGAGATGCTTGTCGAACAGCAGGTCGCAGGGGCGGCGAGCAATCTCGGGGTGCAGTTCGGCGCCGACGCTGCCCGGCGCAAAAATCGGTGCGCCGGCAGGTGCCAGGTGGCGGACGACGATTACCGGAATGCCGGCAGCGGTCGCTGCGTCCATCGCCCGGCCGATATTGGCCAGCGATTGTTGTGGCTCCGGGTACTCGATGCGCAGATTGCCGCTGAAGTATTCGTTCTGGACATCGACGACCAGCAAGGCACGGCGGGGGGCGGAAGACATGGGAAGCTCCTGGAGGAATGGAGGCGGTCAAAGAAGGGATCGGGCAAAAAGGGATCGGGCAAAAAGGGATCGGGCAAAAAGGGATCGGGCAAAAAGGGATCGGGCAAACGATGCTGCGGGATGGATTGTCCCGGCAGACGGCGGAGGACGGGAGTGGCCCGATGGTCAAATTTCGCTAAGATCGGGCCATTGCTTTTTGTCGCCACCCAACATGTCCCTCACCGCCTTGCCCGGCGACCGTGCCGCTGTGCCCGCCGTTGCCAGCGCTGATCCAGCCACCGCTTCGACTTCAACTTCCGCTGCCGCTGCCGCTGCCGCTGCCGCGCCGGCCAGCGCCCCGGTGGTCGCCGTCGTCGCCTTCGACCGGATCAGTCCTTTTCACCTGTCGGTGCCTTGTGTCGTTTTCGGCGACCGCCACCCCGAGGCGCCGCGTTTTGACCTCCGCGTCTGTGCCGCCGAAGCCGGACCCTTGCGCACCAGCGCCGGTTTTTCGCTGCAGCCCGAGCACACGCTGGCGGCGCTGGCCTTGGCCGAAATCGTGATCGTGCCGAGTTGGCGCGACGCTGCCGAAACCCCGCCGGCCGAACTGCTCGCCGCCTTGCGCGCCGCTGCCGCGCGCGGTGCGCAACTGGTCGGGCTCTGCCTCGGCACCTATGTGCTGGCCGCCGCCGGCCTGCTCGACGGTCGCCGGGTGACCACCCACTGGGGCTGGACCGCCGACCTCGCGGCGCGTTACCCCGCCTGCACCGTCGATCCCGATGTGCTTTACGTCGAGGATGGTGGTGTGCTGACCTCGGCCGGCACCACCGCCGGACTCGATTGCTGCCTGCACCTGCTGCGCCGGCGTTATGGCACGGCGGTGGCCAATCGTATCGCCCGACGGCTGGTGATGGCGCCGCATCGCCAGGGCGGGCAGGCGCAGTTTGTCGAGCAGCCCTTGCCGGCAACGCCGCGCGACGAACGGCTGGCGGCGCTGCTCGACTGGGTACGCGGCCATCTCGACCAGCCGCATAGCCTCGACAGCCTGGCGGCACGGCTGGCGACCAGCCGGCGCAGCCTGAGCCGGCACTTTCGCCAATTGACCGGCGGCAGCGTCGGCGACTGGCTGCTCGCCGAGCGCCTGGCGCGCGCGCAGCAGTGGCTGGAAGACAGCACGCTGCCGGTCGAGCAGATCGCCGAGCGTTGCGGTTTCGGCTCGCCGGCCTCGTTCCGCCTGCACTTCAGCCGCCGCTTCGGGATTGCGCCCAGCACCTGGCGGGCGCAGTTTCGCGGCTGACGTGGTGGTCCCGGTACGGTCGGCGCAAGTCGAGCCCAAGGTGGTGCATGAGTTGTATTAGAATTGTCTAATTCTGTTTTGAGGCGAAGCGCATGGCCCACCCCGATTTTTCCACCCTTTCCCGTACCCTGGCACCCGGCTGGTTTGCCGCCGTGATGGGCAGCGGCGTGCTGGCTTTGAGTACCCGTACCCTGGCGCAGCGCTGGCCCTGGCTGGCGCTTCCCGCCGAACTGCTGCACTGGGGCAATAGCCTTTTCTTTCTCTTGATGAGCGTGCCCTGGTTATGGCGCTGGTTGCAATTTCGCGGTGCGGCGATGCAAACCCTGAAGCATCCGGTGCAAGGCAATTTCTACCCCACCTTTTCCATCGCACTCCTGATTCTTTCGGCGCAGTGGCGGGTGTTTTCGTCCTGTATCGAGCTTGCCATCGTCCTCTGGTGGCTGGGGGCAATCATCCACCTTGCCTTTAGTCTGGCGGTCCCCTTCCAGATGTTCCGTGGCGAGCAAGTCACGGTCGACCACGTCACCCCGGCCAATTTCATTCCGGCGGTCGGGCTGGTGGTGATCCCGCTGGCCGGCGCGCCGCTGCTGCCCGAGATGGGCGAGCTGGCGCGCGACTGGGCCTGGCTGGTCAATGGCGTCGGTTTTGGCGCCGGCAGCCTGATGTATCTCGGCCTGCTCGGGCTGACCCTGTTCCGCAAATATCTGCACAAACCGGCCCAGGGCATCCTGACGCCGACGATATGGATCCACCTGGCACCGCTCGGGGTGATCCCGGTCAGCCTCAACGCGCTGCTGACACAACTGCCGCTGCCCGGCCTGCGCGAACTCGGCACGCTGGCCTTGCTCGTCTGCTGGGGCTTTGGTGTCTGGTGGCTGGCGATGGCATCGCTGATGACGCTGGCTGCCCGCCGCGCCGGGGAGTTGCCCTTTGCGCTGTCGTGGTGGGGCTTCACCTTTCCGCTCGGCGCCTTCGTCAATGCCGGCCTGCTGCTGCAACAGCAACTGGCCTGGCACAGCGTGCTGGTGGTCACCCTGGCCGCCTGGGCCTTGCTGCTCTTCTTCTGGGGGCTGACCGCCTGGCACACCGCGCGCGGCCTGCTCAGCGGCGGGATTTTCCAGCCGCACCCATGAGCGGTCTGCCTGCTCTCGCCAGCGGCTTGGTCACCTTGGCGCTGGCCTATGCCGGCTTCGCGCTGGCGGTGCGCCGGGGGCTCGCCCCCGAGCGGGTGCCGCGCCCGGAAGTGCCGCCGGGCCGCAGCGGCCGCGCCGTCGCCTTTGCCGGTGCCAACGGCAAGACCCTGCGCGGCTGGCTGCTGCCGGCTGAAAACGCAGGTGCCCCAGCCCTGGTGGTGATGCACGGCTGGGGCGGCAACGCCGAACTGATGCTGCCGGTGGCCGCGCCGCTCAACGCCGCCGGCTTTGCGCTCCTGCTGGTCGACGCCCGCTGCCACGGCTTGAGCGATGGCGACAGCTTCGCCTCGCTGCCGCGCTTTGCCGAAGACATCGAAGCCGCCCTGGCCTGGCTGGCAGAACAGCCGGAAGCCGACCGCGCACGCCTGGGCGTGCTCGGCCACTCGGTCGGTGCCGGCGCGGCCTTGCTGGTCGCCAGCCGCCAGCCAGGCTTGCGGGCGGTGGTCAGTATCGCCGCCTTTGCCCACCCGGCGCGGATGATGCGCCGCTGGCTGGCCGTCAAGCGCATCCCTTACCGCCCCTTTGGTGCGCTGATCCTGGCCTACGTCCAGCGCACCATCGGCTGGCGCTTCGACGCCATCGCCCCGGTCAACACCATCGCCCGCGCCCACTGCCCGGTCCTGCTCCTGCACGGCGACCGCGACGACCTGGTTCCCTACGCCGAAGCCGCAGAAATCCACGCCGCCCGTGGCCAGGCCCCGGTCGAACTGGCCTGCATTCCGGGTAGCCATGATGACTATGGGGATGCGGCCGAGGCGGCGGGGATTGCGGTGGGGTTTTTGCGGCGGGGGTTGGAGGATTGAAGCTTGGGGGCTGTGAGTAGCGGTTGCCTTGATGGGGGGGGGCGGGATGTCGGCCTGAGTGGCCGTAGTCTTATGACTTGGTGTTGGAAGTTATTGCACCAGTCATTTGCTGTTCAATCAGAAAATTACGTTGATTGTTCTCAAGTCAATAATTCTTTGAGATACAACCTTGCTGGCTGTGGGACTTCGCACTTGTGCGGCTTATCTGGCTGAGTTTTCCCGATTTTTTTGGGTTTTGGTACCGTTGTTGTTTTTTGCAGTAGTGCGGGTTTGCCGCCATAAAGCACTACAAAACGTTCTTCGGCCAGTGTGATCTTGTTCCCATGAAACTCTTCCAGCAAACCTAAGGCATAACGCACAAATTGCCGTGTGCTTTTAAATTGGCCGGAATAGCCGACAGGATTGCCTGATTTTAAATCCACATACAGCGCGGTCAACTGCCCGTTGCGATTAATGAGGATCACGCAATCGCATGCACGGTGATGGTCGTGTGCCGGCCCCGTGGCCAACAAGGGCGACATCTGTGCAACCTTGCCCCTGCCAGTATCTGGGTCAAAACTGAACCAGTCACCAGGGGATGCAGAGAGCGTTACGCTTTTTAGTTTTGCTCCCGCAGAACTCTCCTTTATTAACACATGGGAGTGCTGGGCGCCGTTGTAAGTGCAGCAGGACAATGAGTCATGTAATTGTTGCAGAGCTGCTGTCAAGGCCATCAGAGATCACCCCCGTAGAGAATTTCGCTCTGGATAGCATTCATGATTTCGATAGTGTCATCGAAGGTGGTCACCTCAATCCCACGATCAGGATAAATCGTTGCCGAAACCAACGTTCGTACCTTGCCGCGACCAGAGATCGCTTTTTTGACACCGGTAGTGTAGAGGCGGATACGCTGTGGGTCGATCAACTCCGCCTCATCGTAGCCATTTTTCCGCTGCACAGCCTGGGTGTGTGAGGTACGCTGATTCAGCATGATCAGCGTATTCAGTTCCTTAACCAGATAGTCACTGTGGGTCGTAATGAACACCTTAATTCCAGCATTCACCATGCGAGCGACCAAGCGTGCAAAACCACGCTGGTTTTTCGGGTGAAGATTTAGTTCAGGCTCATCAATGATGAATAAGTCACCCGCTTTGGCTCTGCAGCGCAGATAAAAGCCAACATCTAGTAAGGCGCGGATACAACTAGATGCCTCGTTCATGGTGAAACGCTGTTTGCCCGCTCCTTTGGCCTGAAACACCAGTTGTTGTTTCACCACTTTGTAACTGCCACCAATGATGGTATCGAAGGCCGACAGCAACTCAGGATGGGCTTCGGCCATCTCTCCTGTGCGTTTGTCGATGTCTTCAAGCTGGCGCACAAACTCTACATTGTCTTCTACCGGCCAAGCGTAGCCACCATCAATCTCTTGAAGGATTTTGAAAGGATTGCTCTTGAGTTCCTTGGAGTCGATCTGATGAATGGCCTTAAGCATACGAGTTCGGGCCATATCCAATTCTTTGCGGAAAATAGCGGCCCCGGTACGCTCCGCACTGGCAATGTGGACACGGGGCAAGTGTTGAGCAAAGACAATGTCGGCAATCGCATCTGAGATAAAGTTACTCAATCCTCCAAAAGGTTGCTGTAGTACTTCAGTATCGGCCACCAGAACATCAAGCATCGTACTGCCAGCTTCTTTTTTGAGCGTGGCCAACACCTTGCCACTGGCGCCCGCTTGCACCGTTAGTTGGTAGCTACGCGTCAGGAAATCAGTTGCTTTACAGGAATAAAGGGCGCAAATCGTGTGCTCAAAAACATTGCTCTCGGTAGCAAATGCACGTGGCAAACCACTGACATATTCACTTCCCATCTTCTCTAGATATGCATCAACTTTTCCCTCAAACATTGCGACCAGATCAATGCGGTATTGCTGAGCGTCTTTGAGCAATGCGTTAATTTCATCCTCAAGCACGAATCGCAGAATCGCCCGCCAACTGCGCAAAAATCCATAAACAGCGTAGGTGGCGTAGGTTTTGCCAGTATTGTTTTCACCGCAAATTAGCGTGAGATCTGCCAGTTCAATATCTGCTTCATCCAGCAAGCCAAGGTTTTCAAAATGAAATTTCATCAGTGCAATTCTCCTGTTTTCAACACATACCACACCGCGTGTACCAGCCTTGACGTGCGGTATTTGCCGATTGCTCGCATTTCTTTGTTTTTGAAGGCATGGAAAGTTTCAGGCTGGTGGTTATGCGTTTATGTCGTCAGTGGGCAGGGAGGTGGCGGACTCTTTTGTGGGTGAGGCCGTGCTGATTGGGATTGTAAGAGTTGGGTTCGCTATGAGATTGGGCATTGCGGCGGGAGGCGAGGACGGACATCGTAGCCCAAACCTTTAGCCAAGGAGAGAGCTGACCCGATTCCCAGTGTGCATTCTCGACTAATTCGTTAGCCAAAACAAAAACGGCGCCGTACCCCCGGCGCCGTTCTTCAAGCAAACCCCAACCCGCCTTACCCCGCCGGCGTCAGCACTTCCAGGCCGCCCATGTAGGGGCGCAGGGCGGTGGGGATGACGACGCTGCCGTCGGCCTGCTGGTTGTTTTCCAGCACCGCGACCAGGGTGCGGCCGACGGCGAGGCCGGAGCCGTTGAGGGTGTGCACCAGTTCCGGCTTGTTCTTTTCGTTGCGGAAGCGGGCCTGCATGCGGCGGGCCTGGAAGGCGCCGAAGTTGGAGCAGGAGGAGATTTCGCGGTAGGTGTCCTGCGCCGGCAGCCAGACTTCGAGGTCGTAGGTCTTGGCGGCAGAGAAGCCCATGTCGCCGGAGCACAGCACCATGCGGCGGTAGGGGAGTTCCAGCGCTTCGAGGATGGCTTCGGCGTGGCCGGTGAGTTCTTCGTGGGCGGCGGCGGACTGCTCGGGGTGGACGATCTGGACCAGTTCGATCTTTTCGAACTGGTGCTGGCGGATCATGCCGCGCACGTCGCGGCCGCCGGAGCCGGCTTCGGAGCGGAAGCAGGGGGTGTGGCAGACGAACTTGAGCGGCAGGGCTTCGCCGGCGAGGATTTCGTCGCGGACGATGTTGGTCACCGGCACTTCGGCGGTCGGGATCAGGTAGAGCGGGTCCTGGTCGCCGCGCAGCACCTTGAACAGGTCTTCTTCAAACTTGGGCAGCTGGCCGGTGCCGTAGAGGCTGGCGGCGTTGACCAGGTAGGGGGCGTAGACTTCGGTGTAGCCGTGCTGGCCGGTGTGGGTGTCGAGCATGAACTGGGCGAGCGCGCGGTGCAGGCGGGCGACGCCGCCCTTGAGCAGCGAGAAGCGGGCACCGGAGATCTTGGCGGCGGTGGCGAAGTCGAGCTGGCCCAGGGTTTCGCCGACGTCGGTGTGATCCTTGACCGGGAAGTCGAAGGTGCGCGGCTTGCCCCAGCGCTTGGCTTCGACGTTGCCGGTTTCGTCGCTGCCGACCGGGACCGATTCGTCCGGGATGTTGGGCAGCGCGGCGAGGATGGCGTTGAATTTTTCCAGCAATTCGCCGAGGCGGACTTCCGAAGCCTTGAGCTCGTCGCCGAGGGCGCCGACCTGGGCCATCACCGCCGACGCATCTTCGCCTTTACCCTTCAACATGCCGATCTGCTTGGAGAGGCTGTTGCGCTGCGCCTGCAGGTCTTGGGTGCGGGTCTGCAGCGTCTTGCGCTCGGCTTCGAGGGCCGAGAATTCGGAGAAGTCGATGGGCTTGCCGCGCTTGGCCAGACCGGCGGCGACGGCGTCGAGGTTGGAGCGGAGTTGCTGGATGTCGAGCATGGTTTTTCCTGATTTTTACGGTCGACCGTGAAAACGGCCATAAACCGTCGATTATAGGACTTCAGCCCCGGTCTGAGGCATCATATTGGGCTGACTCAACCCTTGCCGGTCTGTCCGCATGTTCGCCATTGCCCGTCGTTTCCGCTTTTCTGCGTTTTGCTCCCTGGCCTGGCTGGCGCTCGCCCTGCCGGTGGCGGGGCAGGCCGGCGACGACTGGTGTGCGGCGGTCGGCAAGCGGCTCAAGAGCGTGCCGGCAGCGCAGTGCCGGGCCTTGGGCTTGCAGCCGGCGGCGCAGCGTTCGGCGCAGGGGCGGGCGCTGATGCTGCGCGACCTGCCGCCGCCGGTCAAAAAACTGGCGAGCCAGGGCAAGCCGGCGGTGGCCGGGCGTGCGCCGCGGGTGCTGGTGATAGGCGGCATTCATGGCGACGAACTGACCTCGGCGGCGCTGGTCTTTCGCTGGCTGCCCTGGATGCGGGAGGGCGAAGCCGGGCATTACCACTGGCGGGTGATCCCGATTGCCAACCCGGACGGCCTGCTGGCCGCCCGGCCCAGCCGGGTCAATGCCAACGGCGTCGATCTCAACCGCAATTTCAGCACCCCGGACTGGGGGCAGGACGCGCACGCCTACTGGCAGCGCAAGACTGACCGCGATCCCCGCCGCTTTCCCGGCCAGAAAGCCGCCTCCGAGCCGGAAACCCGCTGGCTGGAGGCCGAGATCGCGCAGTTCCGGCCTGATGTCATCGTCAGCCTGCACGCGCCTTACGGCCTGCTCGACTACGACGGCCCGGCCCGCCAGCCGCGCCGCTTCGGCCAGCTGACGCTCAATCGCCTCGGCGTCTATCCCGGTTCGCTGGGTAACTACGGCGGCGTGCACAAGAACGTGCCGGTGATCACCATCGAGCTGCCGCACGCCAGTGCGATGCCGCCGCCGCGCGAGCAACGGGCGATCTGGGAAGACATGTTGACCTGGCTGCGGCGCAATCTTGTGGCGCGAGGGTAGGCGGAGTCGTCCGCGTGCGACTTGTTGGTGGAGGAGCGGAGCGGCTAGCGCTTTCGGCCCGGCTTGGCATGCTTGCTGGCCGATAGTTCTGCGGCCGGATTCGAGCCGGTGGGCGGGGCTTGCCACGGACTTTCGTGCCGCAGCAGGATGTCGTAGTAACTGCGGATGTTCTCGACCAGAATCACCGCTTCGCCACCGCGCGCACGGCCGGATTTGATCCGCTCGTAGTATTTGCGCTGAGCCAGCAGCGGCAGGATGCGCTTCATCTCGAACCAGAGATTGGGATTGGCGCCGAGTTCGCGTGCCAGGCGGCGGCTCGCAGCTGCGTTGCCGGGGCCGAGGTTGTAGGCCGAGAGTGCCAGCCAGGTGCGGTCCGGCTCTTCGATTTCCGGGTCCAGGGCTTCCTTCAACTGCACCAGGTAGCGGGCGCCGGCGATGATGCTTTCGCGGGGGTTGAGACGGTTGCCGACGCCGAGGTGGTCGGCGGTATCCTCGGTCAGCATCATGATGCCGCGCACGTTGGTCGGGCTGATCGCATTGGGATCCCAGTGCGATTCCTGGTAAGCAATCGCCGCCGTCAGCCGCCAGTCGATACCGGTCAGAGCCTCCGCCGATTCAAAATGGCGGCGAAACTTGGGCAGGGTGGTTTCGATTTCGGCGAGAAAGCGGGTGACATCGGCCTGCGTCAGCCGGCGTACGTGGCCAAAATAGCGCTCTTCGATGCGGGCCAGCGTCCCATCGTGCTGCACGCGCTCGACAAAAGCGTTGGCGCGGGCAATGAATTCGCTGTTCGGACGCGGTCCGAGTTGCCAGATGATAGGCCGTTCATCGGACAATTTCAGGGTGCTGCGCAAGCTGGGGACGAACTGGTTGGCAATATCTTCGATGCGCGAATCCATCGCAACGTAATCGACCTTGCGTTCTCCCAGGGCCTGCAGCAGCTTGAGAATGTCACCTTCTCCTACCTCGATCACGCGCAGGTCGGGAATCTGATGCGCCAGGCGATGCAGGGTCGCTGCCTGCCGGGTGCTGGCCAGTGCATGTACGGTTTTGCCGGCAAGCTGTTCCAGCTTGGTCAACGGCAGCGATGCTTCGTGCTGCGCCAGTATGTCGCGGGTCAGAAAAATCGGTGGCGTGGCCTGCAGGCTGCCTTCGGCGTGAGGCGAGAGCCAGGCAGCGGCAAGGTGATAATCGCCGCGACGCACCTGTGCCTCGAATTCGCCGGGTGCTACCACGCGATAGCTGACGCCGACCCCGAGTTCCTGGGCAAAAGCTTCGATCAGATCGCGCTCCAGCCCGCCGACGCTGCTGTCTTCGCCAGAAAGATAGCTGAGCGGGCCGTTGCGGGTAAGCACCACAAGATCGTGCTGCGCCGGTGTCGGAAACGGCAGGGCGCCGTCGCCGCAGGCGGCCACGAAAAGAGTGAGGATCAGGAGGAGAAGGGCTGTTATTCTACGCATCGCTTGTGCTATTATCTCATCCTTCCGGAGAGGTACCGAAGTGGACATAACGGCGCCGACTCGAAATCGGATGGTCAGAGAAATCTGGCACAAGGGTTCGAATCCCTTCCTCTCCGCCAAGTCTTTGATTTAAAGACAATAAAAAAGCCAGCTAAATGCTGGCTTTTTTATTGTCTTCGATTCGGAACCGCTCTGCAGTACACTTTCGGTACACTTAAAAACCCGGAGTGTACCAGACCAATGGCTACGATCAGCAAAACCGAGGCGGGAACCAGGGCAATCGCAATCTGGCACAAGGGTGCGAATCCCTTCCTCTCCGCCAAGTTGTTGTTTGATTCTGGTGTGCAAGGTTCAGGGCAGCAGTTTTTGCAGCGCCAGCAAGACGCCCATGCCGGCGATGAAGGGCAGCCAGGGGTTGCGCCACAGGCTGGCCGCGACCACGGCGGCGATGGCGCCGGCGAGTTTGGGGTTGAGCGGCGCCAGTTCGCCGCCGACCACCAGCACGTCGGGGACGACAATCGCCGCCAGGGCTGCCGCCGGGGCGTAGCGCAGCGCGCGTTGCAGGGTCGGCGGCAGGCTGACGCGGTTGCCGGCGACGATGAAGCCGGCGCGCGGCAGGGTCGTGGTCAGGCCGAGCAGGATGAAGGTCAGCCACAGCCAGAGTTCGTCAGTCATCCTTTTTCTCCTGCCAGTGTTCGGCGGCAAAGCCGGCGGCAATCCCGACGCAGATACCGGTGACGACGCCGAGGCGCAACGGCATGTTGCGCAGCAGCGTCGCGCTGGCGCCGCCGGCCAGCGCCGCGACCAGCATCGGGCGGACCTTGGCCATCGGCACCAGCAGCACGATCAGCGCAATCGTCGCCATGAATTCGAGCGACCAGGTTTTGGGCAGCAGGTGCGCGGCATGGATGCCGATCAGCGCAAAGCTCTGCCACAGCAGCCAGCTCCACAGCCCGGTGGCGAGGTAGTAGCCGAGCCGCCAGTGCGGGTCGCTGGCGTTGCGCATCGGTTCGTAGCAGCAGGCGAAGCTGCCGTCGGTGAGAAAGTGCCCGGCAAACCAGCGCATCGGCGTGCCGATGCCGGCAAAGCTGGGGGCGATGGCGGCACTGAAGATGACGAAGCGCAGGTTGAGCGCCAGCCCGGTGGCGACGATCAGCCACAAGGGCGCACCGTCGACGATCAAGGGCAGGGTGCCGAGCTGGGCGGTGCCGGCAAAGACGATGATGTTCATGCCCATCGCCTGGGCCGGGGTGAAGCCGGCGCTGGTCATTGCCATGCCGACCACCAGCGCCCACGGAATCAGCCCGACCGAGAGCGGCAGGAAGGCGACGAAGCCGGCGCGGGCGCCCTGCAGCCAGGGCGCGTCGCCCCGGCTGAGGCGGGAAAGAAGCTTCAGTTGCACTGCAGGCTCCAGCCCGGGGTTAGCGTTGGCACCGGTGCCTGGCGGCGCTTGAACAGCGCCTGCAGCCACGGGTAGCGGACGGGCTTGAGCAGCGCGACGCTGGCTTCGCCGATGCCTTCGATCAGCAGCAGGGCGTTGCGCGGAATTTCGTATTCCTCGCCCGGCATCAGGAAAATGTCCTCGGCCTCGCCTGCCAGCGTGATCCAGACGCGACCGGCAATGCCGCGCAGGGTCAGGCCGCGGGCATGTTCCAGGCGCAGCGGCTGGTTGTCGTGCAGTTGCAGTTCCAGCCAGGGGCGGCTGGGGGTGCGGGGGGCTCCGAGTTTCATTTGAGGGCTCCTGTAGTGGCGCACCGTGAAGTGCGCTTGATGCGATGAGCGATCAGTTTAGGTAAGCGCCGTTTGCTGATACAGTAGCAATAAAGTGAAATTGTGACCAATACAGTGTGTTTGTGGTGAAACTGTGTTGGTCGAAAAATATGCCAACTGTGCTGCTTGCCCGGAGTCTCTGCGATGGCTGAAGAACTGCGTTACGAAAAACTCGCCGGCGAACTGGCCGGGATGATCGCCGACGGCGTGCTCGCCTGCGGCGACCGCCTGCCCTCGGTGCGGCGCCTGGCCGAAGAACGCCGGCTGTCGGTGTCGACCGTGGTCCAGGCCTTGCGCCAGCTGGAGGATCGCGGCCTGGTCGAGGCCCGCCCGCAGTCCGGCTATTTTGTCCGCCGGGCGCGCGCCGAGAGCCTGGCCTTGCAGCTGCGCTCGACGCCGGTGACGGCGATGCCGGTCGAAATCTCGCAGCGCATCGCCCGCATTCTCGAAGACGGCAGCCGCCCCGGCGTGGCGCCGCTGGCCATCGCCTTCCCGGCCAACGAACTGCTGCCGATCGCCGCCTTGCACCGCCTCTACGCCGGCGTCGCGCGCCGCCATCCGCACCTGCTCGAAGCCGGCAGCCACGGCCGCAACGACCTGCCGGCGCTGATCCGCCAGCTGGTCCGCCGTTCGCTGGCCTGGGGCGGGCCGCTGGCGCCGGAGGAAATGATCGTCACCAATGCCTGCACCGAGGCCCTCGGCCTGTGCCTGCGCGCGGTGACCCGAGCGGGCGATACCGTCGCCGTCGAGTCGCCGGCCTATTACCTGATGCTGCAATTACTGGAGAGCCTCGGCCTCAAGGCGCTGGAAATCCCGACCGACCCGCGCACCGGGATGTCGGTCGAGGCGCTCGAACTGGCCTCGCGCTACGGCAACATCGCCGCCTGCCTGATCGTTTCCAACGGCAGCAATCCGCTTGGCTGCGTGATGCCCGAGGAAAACAAGCGGCGCCTGGCAGCGCTCGCTGCCGAGCGCAATATTCCGCTGATCGAGGACGACATCTACGGCGATCTCTACCACGGCAACGCGCGGCCCTGGCCGATCAAGGCCTTCGACCGCAGCGGCAATGTGATGCTCTGCGCCTCGTTCTCGAAATGCCTGTCGCCGGCCTTGCGCATCGGCTTCGTCGCTGCCGGCCGCTATGCCGAGGCGGTGGGCATGCAGAAGACGCTGAACAGCGGCGGCACCAACCCGATGACCCAGATGGTGCTCGCCGAATACCTCGAATCGAACGCCTACGAACGCCATCTGCGCAAGCTGCGCAGCGCCTATCGGCAGCAGGTGGCGGCGCTGAGCGATGCGGTCGCCCGCTATTTTCCCGCCGGCACGCGGATCGCCCAGCCGCAGGCCGGTTACGTGCTGTGGGTCGAACTGCCGGAAGGCATCGACACCATGCATTGTTACGACCGGGCGCTGGCCGACGGCCTGTCCTACACGCCGGGCGAGCTGTTCTCGGCCAGCGGCATGTACCGCAACTGCCTGCGCCTGAACGCCGGCAACCCGATGACGCCGGCGCTGGAAGACGCGGTGCGCCGCCTTGGCCGGCTGTTCGCCGGTGAACTGGCCGTGGAAGCGGTGCTATGATCCGGATCCGCCCGCAGGACAGGGCTTGCGCCATATTGCCGCAAGCCGCATCGCCCGGAAAAGTGGCCGCTGCAATCCTGCCTGCTTGAATTCCGACCTGACAGGAGGCGCACGATGACCCCCCCCTTACTTGCCGATGCCTTGTTGCACATCGACGGCCGTATTGCCACCTTGAGTTTCAATCGTGACGATGTCCGCAATGCCTTGACCGGCACGGCGTTGATCGACGACATTGTCGCCGTTGCCGAATGGGTCAACCGCTGCGATGAAATTTCGGCGCTGATACTGACCGGCCTCGGCTCCGCTTTTTCGGCCGGCGGCAACATCAAGGACATGGCGCAGCGCGGCGGCGACTTCGCCGGCGATGTCGCCGAGGTCGCCGCCCGTTACCGGCGCGGCATCCAGCGCATCCCGCTGGCCCTGCAGCAGGTCGAGGTGCCGATCATCGCGGCGGTCAATGGTCCGGCAATCGGTGCCGGTTTCGATCTCGCCAACATGGCCGATATCCGCCTGGCGTCGACCCGGGCCAAATTTGGCGAAACCTTCCTCAATCTCGGCATCATCCCCGGCGATGGCGGTGCCTGGTTCATGCAGCGCCTGATTGGTTACCAGCGCGCTTTCGAGTTGACCCTGAGCGGCCGCATCGTCGATGCGCACGAAGCCAGGGAATTGGGCTTGATACTCGAGCTGCTGGAGCCCGACGAATTGATGCCCAGGGCCACCGCGCTGGCCCAAGGTTTTGCCGCGCAGCCGCCCAAGGCGCTGCGCCTGACCAAGCGCCTGATGAAGATGGCGCAACGCATGGAGTTGAAGGATTTTCTTGATCTCTGTGCCGTGTTCCAGGGGGTCAGCCACAATGAACCGGAGCATCTCGAGGCCGTGCAGCGCATGCTGAGCCGCGTTCGTTGAACCTGGCGGCGAGCCGGGCGAGGGCTCGCCGTGGCAACAGCTTCCCGGGTCAGTGGTGCGCGGAATCGTCGAGGTGGATGACGTCGTCCTGCTCTCGCTGATTGGCGAGGTGACGTTCGCGGATCAGGTACATCAGGCCGCTGACGAAGAGGCCGAACAGGGTGACGACGATGTAGATCGAAACATCGAGCTTGATCAGCAGGTAGTAAATCCCGGTCATGATCAGGATCGAGAGGTTTTCGTTGAAATTCTGCACGGCAATCGAGTGTCCGGCGCCCATCAGGATGTGGCCGCGATGCTGCAGCAGGGCGTTCATCGGTACGACGAAGAAGCCCGAAAGACCACCGATGACGATCAACAGCGGGACCGCCAGCCACATCTGGTGCACGAAATTCATGACCAGCACGATCAGGCCCATCGCTATCCCGAGCGGAATGACGCGTATCGACTTGCGCAGCGTGATTATCCGCGCCGCGACGATGGCGCCGATGGCGACCCCGATGGCTACCACACCCTGCAGCATCGAGGACTTGGATAGATCGAGCTGCAGCGAGACCTCGGCCCATTTGATGACGATGAACTGGAGGGTGGCGCCCGCGCCCCAGAACAAGGTAGTGACTGCCAGGGAAATCTGGCCAAGGCGGTCACGCCAGAGCAGTGTCAGGCAGTGATTGAACTCGTGGAGCAAGTAAAACGGGTTTTTCTTCAGCGGCTTGTGGTCGACGCCGGTGTCCGGTACGTAAAGGTTGAAGATGGCTGCCAGCAGGTAGAGCACGGCGACAATCGTCAGCGCCATTTCGCCGACGCTGTCGATAGGCGTATCGATCAGCGGCAGATCGAAGGCAAGGATGGCCTGGCCGATGTCCGGACGGATCAAGAGCCCGCCGATGACGACGCCAAGAATGATGGCGCCGACCGTCAAGCCCTCGATCCAGCCGTTGGCAACCACCAGCAGGCGGTGTGGCAGGTACTCGGTGAGGATGCCGTATTTGGCTGGCGAGTAGGAGGCGGCGCCGAGTCCGACCACGGCGTAGGCGAGGAGGGGGTGAACGCCGAGAAACATCAGGCTGCAACCGAAGATCTTGATCCCGTTGCTGATGAACATCACCCGGCCCTTGGGCATCGAATCGGCGAAAGCGCCGACGAAGGCCGCGAGAACGACGTAGGAGACGGTGAAGAATGTCTTCAGCAGCGGCTCGTACTCCGGCGGCGCATGCATTTCGCGCAGCGCTGCGATGGCGGCAATCAGCAGGGCGTTATCGGCCAGCGCGGAAAAAAACTGCGCAGCCATGATGATGTAAAAGCCGAAAGGCACTTGATGGATTCTCGTGGAAGTGTTGTGTCTTATAGAACTCCAGACTCCGGGCTGGGGTTATACCTGCGCTTCTCCCGCCGCGCAAGGCTTGCGGCAAAGGGCGAATTGTGCGCGGTAGAGGGGGGAAATGTGATTGAATGACGCCGGTTTCGAGATCGAGGGAGAGGGACGATGGCGGATCGGCGTTTGCAGGTATTTCATGCGGTGGCGAAGCATCTCAGCTTTACCCGCGCGGCCGACGCCCTGTTCATGACCCAGCCGGCCGTCACTTTCCAGATCAAGCAGCTGGAAGAGCAATACCGGACCCGCCTGTTCGAGCGTCGGCATGGCAGCATTTCCCTGACCTCGACGGGTGAAATGGTCCTTGCCTACGCCGAGAAGATACTGGCGCTCGGCGACGAGCTGGAAACCCGCCTCGGCGAATTGACCGGGGAAGTGCGCGGCCCGCTCATGCTCGGTGCCGCGACAAGCATTGCCGATCATTTCCTGCCGCCGCTCCTCGCCGAATTCAATGCCCTTCACCCCCGTGTCCGGGTGACCTTGATCGTTGCCAATTCGGCGAATATCGAACGCGAAGTGGCAGAACATCGCCTCGATCTCGGCTTTTCCGGCGCGCCTCCCGAGTTGCCGACCTTGCTTGGCCGGATCTGTTGCGAGGAAGAACTGCTGGTCGTCTGCGCGCCGGATCACCCACTTGCCGCGCAGGCCTCGCTGGGGGCCGGCGAACTGGCCGATTACGAATTCATCGACCGCGAGCCGGGTTCGGGAACCCGGTTGAGGGTAGAAGCCTATTTTCGTGCCCACGGTGTCGATCCGCAGACCCTGAAAAGGGAAATGGAGCTGGGTAGCCCGGTATCGTTGAAAGGGGTCGTCGCCACCGGGCTCGGTTTTGCGATCTTGCCGCGTCTTGCGGTCGACAAGGAAGTCGGTCTCGGCGAATTGCGCGCCATTCCCCTGCGGCCCTCGTTGCGGCGCCAGCTTTATCTGATCCATCCGCAGGCGCGCTTCCAGCCGCGGGTGGTATCCTCGTTCGGCGAATTCGTTTGCCAGCGCCTGCGCGAACTCGCCTGATACCCGCCCGAATTTTCCCGAATCTTCCCGATACCTGCCGCCTTGCGCCAGCCGCCGGTTTTTCCTCCGGCCCTGATTTCTCTTTTTTCCGCTTCCTTTCCGTTTTTCATGCCTACTTCGCGTCCGATCCGTGCCCGCATCCTGCCCGGCGCCATGCTCCACAATTACCGTCTCGCCAAGATGCGGGCACCGCACAGCAAGGTCTGGGCAGTGATCAAGGCGAATGCCTACGGCCACGGCCAGTGGCGGGCTGCTGAAGCCTTGCGCGCGGAGGCCGACGGTTTTGCGCTGCTTGAGTGCGAAAACGCGCTGGCCCTGCGCGAGGCCGGTATCGCGCAGCCGCTGCTGCTGCTTGAGGGTATTTTCAGCAGCCGCGATGCCCGGGCAGTGATCGCCCACGACATCGTATCCACGGTCCACTGTCGTGAACAACTGGAAATGCTGCTCGCCGCCTTGCCTTCCGGACAGCCTTTGGCGATCTGTCTGAAATTGAATACCGGGATGAACCGGCTCGGCTTTACCGCTACCCAACTGCCGGCGGCACGGGCAGTGCTGGCAGCACGGCCGGAAGTCGGCGTGACGCTGATGACGCACTTTGCCGAGGCGGACGGCGAGCGCGGGGTTGCCGAGCAATTGCGCTGCCTGCGCGAGATGGCGCCGGACTGGTCGGGACCGCTGACCCTGGCCAACTCGGCGGCCTTGTTCGATCACCCGGAGACGCACGGCGACTGGGTGCGGCCGGGGATCATGCTCTACGGCGGCAGCCCGTTTGCCGAGCGCAGTGCCGAACAGCTCGGCCTGATGCCGGCGATGGCGCTGGAAAGCGCGATCATCGGCGTGCAGCAGTTGCAGCCGGGCGAGCGGGTCGGCTATGGCGGAACCTTTGTCGCCGAGCGCCCGATGCGTATCGGCGTCGTCGCCTGCGGTTACGCCGACGGCTACCCCCGGCATGCGCCGAGCGGTACGCCGATTGCCGTCGCCGGGCGACGGACGCGGACAGTCGGCCGGGTCTCGATGGACATGCTGGCCTGCGACCTGAGCGATATTCCCGAGGCCGGGATCGATGCCCCGGTCACCCTGTGGGGACCGGGCCGGGCCGGAACAGTCCCGGCCGACGAGGTGGCGATGGCGGCCGGAACGATTTCCTACGAGCTGTTCTGTGCCCTGTCCCCAAGGGTGCCGCTGGCGCTTGGCTGATTGAAGATGCCGGCCGGTGGCAGGCCGGCAGCACGGCCTTCAGTCGCCGTAGCGGCCGACGACGAAAGCTTCGTCCATCGTCCGCAGCCGGCGGCTGAGGGTTCTGGCAATGTTGTGGAAAATCTTGGCGCTGGTATGCGGGTCTTTCCAGCAGGCCATTTCGTTGATGCGAATCAGCACGCAGGGGGCAAGGGCGATGATCGAGGCCGAGCGGCTGTCACGGTCGACCAGCGACATTTCGCCAAAACAATCGCCGGCATTCAGGCGGGCAAGTTCCCTGGGCGGTTTTTTGCCGTCGCTCGGGGATGGCGCTTTGAGGACGACGACCGTGCCGGCAATCAGGACATAGAGAAACGCCCCGGTGCTATTTTGGCGAACGATGGTTTCGCCCGCTTCAAAGGTGCATTTTTCCGAGCTTTCCAGCAGTTTTTCGACCTCTTTATGGGTCAGGCCCTGCAGGAAGCTGACTTTCTCGATCAGTCGCGACATCAGGCGTTGCATGTCGCTGAAATCGGTTTTTTCCTTGGTCCAGTGGTTCATCGTCGAGGAGGCTCCACGGAAGATGGGGCAGCGCTTGGCCCCGGTAAGTATTGCGGAATGCCCGGCGTTTGTCGGGCGGTGGCGCTAGTGTATCCTCCCGCCGATCATGGCTAAAAGCAAAACCGTCTATCACTGTGGCGAATGCGGCGCCAGCAGTCCCAAGTGGCAGGGGCAGTGTCCGGCCTGCGGCGCCTGGAACACGCTGGTCGAAGGTCTCGCCGAAAAAACCTCGGTCGGGGCGCATCGCTTCGATTCGCTGGCGCCCTCGGCGCGGCTGCAAAACCTGTCCGAGATCGAGGCTCGCGAGGCCGAACGGATTCCCACCGGAATCGGCGAGTTCGATCGCGCGCTCGGCGGCGGTCTGGTCGCCGGCGGCGTGGTGCTGATCGGTGGCGATCCGGGGATCGGCAAGAGTACCCTGCTGCTGCAGGCGCTGGCCAGCCTGTCCCAGGACCATCCGGTGCTCTACGTCAGCGGCGAGGAATCCGGCGAGCAGGTCGCATTGCGCGCCCGCAGGCTGACGCTGGACGCCGAGCGGGTGCGGCTGATGGCCGAAATCAACCTCGAACGCATCGTCTCCGCCTTGCAGAGCGAAAAACCCCAGGTCGCGGTGATCGATTCGATCCAGACCTTGTGGTCGGACCAGTTGTCGAGCGCGCCGGGTTCGGTGGCGCAGGTGCGCGAATGCGCGGCGCAGCTGACGCGGCTGGCCAAGCAATCGGGGACGACGGTGATCCTGGTCGGCCACGTGACCAAGGAAGGGGCGCTGGCCGGGCCGCGCGTACTCGAACACATCGTCGATACGGTGCTCTATTTCGAGGGCGACACGCATTCCAGCTTCCGCTTGATCCGCGCCTTCAAGAACCGCTTCGGCGCGGTCAACGAACTCGGCGTCTTCGCGATGACCGAAACCGGGCTCAAGGGTGTGAACAACCCGTCGGCGCTGTTTTTGTCGCAGCACGGCCAGGAAGTTGCCGGCTCCTGCGTGATGGTGACGCAGGAGGGCACGCGGCCGTTGCTGGTCGAAATTCAGGCGCTGGTCGATAGCGCCCACGGCAATCCGCGCCGGCTGACCGTCGGCCTCGACGCGCAGCGGCTGGCGATGCTGCTGGCGGTGCTGCACCGGCACGCCGGGATCGTCTGCTTCGACCAGGACGTCTTCGTCAATGCGGTCGGCGGGGTCAAGATCGGCGAACCGGCAGCCGATTTGGCGGTGTTGATGTCGATTGCCTCGTCGTTGAAGAACAAGCCCTTGCCGGCCAAGCTGGTGGTCTTCGGCGAAGTCGGCCTGGCCGGCGAGATCCGGCCGGCACCGCGCGGCCAGGAGCGGCTCAAGGAGGCGGCCAAGCTCGGGTTCACGCGGGCCTTGATCCCGGAGGCGAACTTGCCGCGGCAGCCGATTCCCGGCATGGAGGTCATCGGGGTGCGTCGGATCGAGGAAGCGGTCATGCGCGTCCGCGAACTGGAATAGAGCGAGCGATGGCAACGCTGCGCCTTGCCTGGAACCTGCTCGGACGCGAATGGCGGGCCGGCGAACTGCGTCTCCTGTTTCTGGCGCTGCTACTGGCGGTGGCCGCCGTTACGGCGGTCGGTTTCTTCAGCGAGCGGGTGCGTCAGGCCCTGGTGCAGCAGGGAAGCCGCATGCTCGGTGCCGATCTGCTGCTGGTCGGCGACGCGCCCTGGCCGCAGGACTTTCTCGATCGGGCGCAGGCTCACGGCCTGCGGATCGCGGAAACGCGGATTTTTCCCAGCATGGTCCAGTCATCCGGCTACAGCCAGCTGGCGGATATCAAGGCCGTCAGCCGCGACTACCCGCTGCGTGGCGAATTGAGCGTTGCCGGCCAGCCGGCGCGCGCGCCGGCTCCCGGCACGGTATGGCTGGATGAGCGCCTGGCGGCAGCCTTGCATCTGCAGCCGGGAAGCGAGTTGCGCGTCGGCCGGCTGAGCCTGCGCTTTGCCGGCGTGCTGACGCAGGAGCCGGATCGCGGTTTTGGCTTTTTCAGTCTCGCGCCGCGCCTGATGCTGGCCATCGAAGACCTGCCGGCCACCGGCCTGAGCGGCTTCGGCGCGCGTATCCGCCACCGCCTCCTGCTGGCGGGCGATACCCGCGAGCTTGCTGCCTTCGCCGCCTGGGCCAAGCCCCGCCTCGAACGCGGTCAACGCCTCGAGGACCTGGAAAATGCCCGCCCCGAGATCCGCAATGTACTCGACCGTGCCGAGCGCTTTTTAGGCCTTGCCTCGCTGTTGACCGTGATTCTCGCGGCCGTTGCCGTTGTGCTGGCAGCGCGGCGCTACACCCAGCGTCACCTCGATGCCTGCGCCATCCTGCGCTGTCTCGGTTTGACCCAGGCTCGCCTGCTACGCCTGCATGCCCTGATCTTTCTCGCCCTGGCCTTGGCTGCGACGCTGCTGGGCAGCCTCATCGGTTATGCCGCACACGGTTTGTTGATCGACGGTGTCGGCCAGGCATTGGCACTGCAATTGCCGGCGGTCGATGCGCTCGCGGTCTTCGCTTCGCTGGCGCTGGCCAGGGGGTTCCTGGTTGCGGCGGTGCTGATCTTCGGTTTTGCCTGGCCGCCGCTGCTGCAACTGGCGCAAGTCCCGACCTTGCGCGTCCTGCGCCGCGAACTCGGCGCACCCAGCACGTCGGCCCGCTTTGCCGGCATCTTGGGGCTGGCGGCACTGCTCGGCCTGCTGCTCCTCTTTGCCGGCGATCTCCGCCTGGGCCTGCTGGCCGCCGCCGGATTCACCCTTGCCCTCGGTTCGTTCTGGCTGCTGGCACGGGGGGCCGTGGCCCTCTGCGGTCGTTTGCGCGGCGTTGGCGCACTGGCCTCGCCCGGCTGGCGCCAGGGGCTGGCGAACCTTGCCCGCCACGGCACCGCCAGCAGCGTGCAAATCGTCGCGCTCGCCATCGGCCTGACTGCCTTGCTCCTGCTGGGTGTGACCGCCGGAGAACTGTTGGCCAGCTGGCAGCGCGCTACACCGCCCGACGCCCCCAACCGTTTCGTGATCAATATCCAGCCCGAACAACGTCTTGCCGTCCGTGCCTATCTGCGGGAGCGAGGAATCGAGGCCGAGCTGTCGCCGATGATTCGAGCCCGCTTGCTGCGCATCGGCGAGCGGCCGGTGAGCGCGGCCGCCTATCCCGGCGACGAACGCGCACAGCGCCTGGTCGAACGCGAATTCAACCTCTCCTGGCGCGAGCGCCTGCCGGCCGGCAATCGCCAGGGCGCGGGCCGCTGGTTCGGTCCCGACGAACACGGCGCAGCCCTGGCCTCGGTCGAGGAAGGACTGGCAAAAACCTTGGGGCTTGCTGTCGGCGATGAACTGGTCTTCGCCATCGACGGTCGCGAAATATCGCTGCGCGTCGTCGGTCTGCGCCAGCTGGAGTGGGACTCGATGCGGGTCAATTTTTTCGTTCTCACCCCGCCGGGAGTGCTCGATGCGGCTCCCGCCAGCGATGTCACCAGTTTTTACCTGCCCCCGGAGACCAATGCCACGGTCAACGGGCTGCTGGCGCAATTTCCCAATCTCACGGTGATCGATGTCGGCGCGATGCTGCGTCAGTTTGAACAAATCATGCGCCAGGTGGCGGCGACCGTCCGTTTTGTCTTTGTCTTCACCTTGCTGGCCGGGGCGGTCGTTCTTTACGCCGCCCTGCTTGCCGCCTTCGACGAACGTCGGCGCGAACTGGCATTGCTGCGCGCGCTCGGCGCCGGACGCGCCCCGCTTCGCCGTGCGCTGCTGGTCGAACTAGGCTGCGTTGGCGCCCTTGCCGGCGGACTGGCCGCGCTCGCCGCAGAAGGCATCGGCCATATCCTGGCTACCCGGGTGTTGCAGATCGAAACCGCCTGGCACCCCGAAACCTTCCTCTTCGCCATCCTCGCCGGCACCATGCTGGCCACCGGCACCGGCACCCTGGCCTTCCGCCGCCTCTTGCACACACCGCCGCTGCAGGTCTTGCGCGAGGATTGTTGATCCCGGCTGGGAGTGTCCGCCGGCAAAATTCTCTCCACCCTGAAAAGCAAACGGGCAGCCGAGGCTGCCCGTTGTCGTGTCGTCAGTGCCGCTGACTTACTTGGTGCGGCCTTTGTACTCGTCGGTGCGGGTGTCGATTTCGATTTTGTCGCCGATTTCGACGAAGGCCGGGACGGGGAGCTCGAAACCGGTGGAAATCTTGGCCGGCTTCATGACCTTGCCGGAGGTGTCGCCCTTGACGGCGGGTTCGGTGTAGATCACTTCGCGGACCAGCGAGTTCGGCATTTCGACGGAAATCGCCTTGCCGTCGTAGAAAACGACTTCGCAGGGCATGTCGGCTTCCAGGTACTTCAGCGCGTCGACCATGTTCTCGGCTTCGACTTCGTACTGGTTGTACTCGGCGTCCATGAACACGTACATCGGGTCGGCGAAGTAGGAGTAGGTGACTTCCTTCTTGTCGAGGATGACGACCTCGAACTTGTCGTCGGCCTTGTAAACCGCTTCCGACGGGTTGCCGGAGAGCAGGTTCTTGAGCTTCATCTTGACGACGGCGGCATTGCGGCCGGATTTGTTGTATTCGGTCTTCTGGACCACGAGCGGCTCAGTGCCGACCATGATCACGTTACCGGAGCGGAGTTCCTGTGCGGTCTTCATGAGGGAAATTCCAAAATGGCTGAAAGTAAAAACCGTCGATTATAGCTTGCCGACGAGGAATTTGCCGAGATTGGACGCCAGATCGCCTTGCAACGCCAACTTGTCGGCCCATTGGCGTGCGTGGACCCGCAGTTCCGGCAGTCGCGCACAATAATCTCGCCAGCTTCCTTCCGTCAGCGCCTTGCCGTTCCAGGCACGATGCAGGGCACGCACGGCGTCGGCGCTTGCCGTATCCAGCCCGGCGCAATAGCGGTCGAGAAAGGCGGCGAGCTTGTCCAGGTGCGCGTTTTCGTCTTGCGCATAAATGTGCCAGAGCAGCGGCCGGGCAGCCCATTGGGCGCGGACGAAGGAATCCTCGCCGCGAATGCAGTTGAGGTCGCAGCGCCAGAGCAGTGCGTCGTAGTCGGTTTGCGGCAGGAAGGGCAGGGGGATCAATTCGAGCGCGCCGAGCGTCCACCGGCCGCTGGCCTCGTTCGGCTTGCCGAGCAGCGCGGCGAGCGCGGCTTGCGGTTTGCCGGCGGCGACGTGGATGCGGGCCGGCTGGCCGCTGGCGGCGAGGGCGCGCAGCCAGTCGGCAAGCGGGGCATCGTCGTAACAGAAAAGGCTGATTTCCAGCGGTCGACCGTGAATATCGTCGTTCTGGCCGGTCTGGACTGCGTCGCGCCGGGCGAGCAGCTCGCTTTCGCGCAGCAGGCCGCCGCTGCGCTCGCCAAAGCCGGGGAAGAAGAAGTACTTGGTCAGCGGCAGGGTGGGGTGCGGCGAGGCGAGGCCGTGGCAGTCCTCGGCCCAGCTTTCGGCGCTCAGGTATTCGAGGTTGATCCATGCCGGTGGCCGGGCCTGTGTGGCTATTGCGGCCATGGCGGCGACGAAGGCCGGCGGCAGTTCGCAGGCAAAGGCTTCGATCACCACGTCGCCGACTGCATCCGCTGCGTCGGCGGACCAGTTCTCGGTGAATTCTTCGCCTGTGGCCGTCGGCCAGTGGCGGATTTCGACGCCGTGCTGGGTTTGCGCCGTAGCCCCGGGGTCGCTTTCCGGCAGCAGGGGTTGCAGGCTGCGCAGGTCGTCCACCCACAGGCGCACCGGGTGGCCGTGTTCGGCGGCGAGTTGGCGGGCGAGCCGCCAGCAGACGCCGATGTCGCCGTAGTTGTCGATGACACGGCAGAAGAGGTCGAAACGCATGGACGGGTGCAGGCGTGGCGGAAACACAGGAAGGGCGGCGGAGGGGCGGAGGAAAGGCGGGCGCATGCTAACATTCCGCCGATGTCTACGCTGCAAACTTCCCCCGTTTTTGCCGATCCCGCGCTGGCCGGCTCCGTCGGCTGTACCGATTGTCCGCGCCTGGCGGCGCATCTGGCGGCGATCCGCGCCCGCGACCCGCACTGGCACGCCCGGCCGGTGCCGGCTTTCGGTTCTCTCGACGCGCGCCTGCTGGTGCTGGGCCTGGGGCCGGGCGAGCGTGGTGCCAACCGCACCGGGCGGCCGTTTACCGGCGACGTCGCCGGCGAGCTGCTCTACCCGGCGCTGCACCGTTTCGGTTTCGCCAGCGCCGCCGAGCCGCTCGGACCGGATCAGTGGGCCAACCCGGCAATGCAGCTCGACGACTGCCGGATCACCAACGCGGTGCGCTGTCTGCCACCGGCCAACAAGCCGACGCCGGCCGAAATCCGCCAGTGCAACGGCCATTTGCGCACCGAACTGGCGGCGATGCCGCAGTTGCGGGTGATCGTCGCGCTCGGGCTGGTCGCGCACCAGGCCCTGCTCCGCGCCTATGGCGAAAAACCGACGCATTACCGGTTCGGTCACCATGTCCGCCACGCCTTGCCGGACGGGCGCATCCTGCTCGACAGCTACCATTGCAGCGGCTACAACTGGCGTACCGGGCGGCTGACGCGCGAGAGCTTCGAGGCGGTCTTCGCCGAGGTGCGTGCGCTGCTCGCCTGATGATGTCCGGGCCAGTCTGATTGCCCGGTCTGAAAAATGCCTTTTTCCACGGTCGACCGTGACATTTGACGCAAAATCCTTCCTCGCGACGCTGACCGAACTCCCCGGCGTCTATCGCATGCTCGCCGCCGACGGCGAGGTGCTTTATGTTGGCAAAGCCAAGAACTTGAAGCGGCGGGTCGCGTCCTATTTTCGCGACAACCTGCCGAGCCCGCGCATCGCGCACATGGTCGCGCGCATCGCCAGCATCGAAACCACCGTCACCCGGACCGAGGCCGAGGCGCTGCTGCTTGAGAACAATCTGATCAAGTCGCTGGCGCCGCGTTACAACATCCTCTTTCGCGACGACAAGTCCTATCCCTACATCGTCCTGACCCGTGGCGATTACCCCAAGCTCGGCTTCTTTCGCGGCAACCCGGACCGCAAGGCCGATTATTTCGGCCCTTATCCGTCGGCCTGGGCGGTGCGCGACACGATGCACCTGCTGCAGAAGATGTTCCGCCTGCGCACTTGCGAGGACAGCGTCTTCGCCAACCGCTCGCGGCCCTGCCTGCTGGCGCAGATCAAGCGCTGCAGCGGCCCCTGTGTGGGCCTGATCTCGCCCGAGGATTACGCCGCCGATGTCCAGATGGCGTCGATGTTCCTGCTCGGCAAGCAGCAGGAGGTGATTCGCCGGCTAAGCGAGGCGATGGAAAAGGCGGCGGAAAACCTGGCCTTCGAGCAGGCGGCGGTCTATCGCGATCAGATCCAGTCGCTGCATCAGGTCCAGGAAAAGCAGTTCATCTCCAGCAGCAAGGGCGAGGACGTCGATATCGTCGTCGCCGTGCACGAGGCGGGGCAGCTCTGCGTCAATCTGGCGATGGTGCGCGGCGGTCGTCACCTCGGCGACCGGCCGCTGTTCCCCAGTCGCGCCGACGACTGGGCAGCAGGCGGCGAGCAGGGCGCAGCCGAGGCACTGGCTGCCTTCATTCGCCAGCATTACGCCGTGCATCCGGCGCCGGCCCGCCTGTTGCTGGCACCGCTGCCGGCCGCAAGCGAAGCGGCGGATGGCCCGGTCGAGGCGGCGGCAGGAGGCGAGCCGGCCGCACGCAATCCGCTGGCCGAACTGGCGGAGGAGGTTGCCGCGCTGGCCGGGCGGCCGGTGCCGATCTTTGCCGCGCGCAGCCTGGCGCACAAGGCCTGGGTCGAAATGGCGCGGCAGAACGCGCAACTGGCGATCCTTGCCCGCAATCAGGCGACGCAGCAGCAGGAAGTACGGCAGCTGGCCCTGCAGGAGGCCTTGCAACTGGCCGAGTTGCCGCAGCGTATCGAGTGCTTCGACATCAGCCATACCCAGGGCGAGGCGACGGTGGCTTCCTGCGTCGTCTATGACGGCAACGGGATGAAGAAATCCGACTATCGGCGTTTCAACATCCGCGACATCCAGCCCGGCGACGACTACGCGGCGATGCGCCAGGCGGTGTTTCGCCGCTATGACGCGCTCGCCGGCGGCGAGGGCAAGGCGCCCGACCTGATCCTGATCGACGGCGGCAAGGGCCAGGTCGCATCGGCCTTTGCCGCCTTGAGCGACCTCGGGCTGACGCATTTGCCGATGATCGGCGTCGCCAAGGGCGAAGAACGCAAGCCGGGGCTGGAAACCCTGATCTTCGCCGACGGCCGCGCACCGCTCAACCTGGCAACCACCCATCCGGCGCTGCACCTGATCCAGGAAGTGCGCGACGAGGCGCACCGCTTCGCGATCACCGGCCACCGTGCCCGGCGCGCCAAACCGCGCAAGACCTCGACCCTGGAAAGCCTGCCCGGCGTCGGCCCGGCCCGGCGCAAGGCGCTGGTCGCGCGCTTTGGCGGCTTGCCCGGGGTCAAGGCGGCAAGCGTCGAACAACTGGCTTCGGTGTCCGGGATCGGCCCGGAGCTGGCCCAGAAAATCCACGATGCTTTACACTGACGCATGCCCTTCAATTTACCGATTTTCCTGACCTGGCTGCGCATCGTCGCGATTCCGCTACTGATCGCGGTCTATTTTCTGCCCGCGGCGTGGTTGACCGTGGAAGAGCGCAACCTGGCGGCGACGGTGATCTTCATCGCCGCCGCGCTGACCGATTGGGCTGACGGCTACCTGGCGCGGCGCCTCAACCAGACCTCGGCCTTCGGTGCCTTCCTCGACCCGGTCGCCGACAAGCTGATGGTGGCAGCGGCCTTGATCGTGCTGGTCCAGCTCGGGCGCACCGATGCGATCATCGCCAGCATCATCATCGGTCGCGAAATCACCATCTCGGCCTTGCGCGAATGGATGGCCAAGATCGGCGCCGCCAAAAGCGTCGCCGTGTCGATGCTGGGCAAGATCAAGACCACGGCGCAGATGGTCGCGATCCCGATGCTGCTGTTCCACGCGCCGCTGGCCGGGATCGACATGCAGCAGGCGGGCAGTCTGCTGATGTGGGTTGCCGCACTGCTGACCTTGTGGTCGATGGGTTATTACCTGCGCATGGCCTGGCCTGAGATCGCCCGCAGGAGCAAGAAAATCGACGAAGAAGGCTGAGTGCGCGAAAGGCACCGACCAAACCTGGCAACCGGGACGCGTTTTGGGAATTTGGGGAGTTTGTTCTGCTTGGGCAAACTTTCGCGGCTGACTTCACCGGCCGTCAGGGGGTAGTACCCGAGAACAGTGTGTGGCACAGCACTGGCGACCAGGACGAAGCTGCGCGCGATGTTTTTCTTTTGTTGCTGGCCAGCCATTCTGTTGGCGATCTGTTCGACGCGCTCGCCTTCCGCCGTGCTTCCGCTCACTAAGAAAAGGGGCTGGCTTCATTATTGTGCGGCCTTGACTTTGCCCTGATTGCTGAGCAGGATGCAGGCCCCGGATTCAGAGGCCTGAACATGAATTTTCCTTCTCCATCGTCCGCTTTCGATGCCTCGCTTTTGCTGGTGGGCGAGAGGCCGGGGGTGCTGCTTGCCGGGCTGGGTTGGCCGGTTACGGTGAGGTGCAGACTGTTGGCGCTGGAGGAATTGCCCGCCTTGCTTGCCAGTCTGGACGAGGCGGCGGTGATCGTGGTCGAGGCCGACGATGCAGCGGTGCTGGGCGAGCTTTTGTGCCGGCTCCGTTCGCTGGGGTCGGCGCCGTTGCCGCCGTTGGTGGCGCTTTGTGGGCGGGACGATGCGGAGACGCTGGCCAGCCTGCTCGAGGTGGGGGCGGATGCAGCGATTCCATCCGGGCAGGCCGCGTGCCTGCTGCTGGCCAGCTTGCGCGGGCTGTTGGCGAAGGCCGCCGAGGCTCGTTCGCAACAGCTCCGACTGCGGGCCTTGCTGGCGGAAAATGCCGGCTTGCGGGCACGCCAGGCGGTGCTTGAGCGGCAGATCGGCAGCCTGACCGAGCTGGGCCGGGAGCAGTCCGCCGCCTTGCGCGATCAGCGCAGCTATTTCAATGCCATTCTTTCCAATCTGCCGCTGCCGGTTCTGGTGGTGGACAGCAAGGGCTGCTGCACACACTGGAACCCCGCTGCTGAACGTACTTTCGGCCTGGCCGAGACTGATTGCATCGGGCGCAGCGATCTCTGGCCGATCTTTTTTGCCAAGCCGACCGAGTTGCTGGCACAGCAGATCGCCCGTGGCAATTTTTCACCGGAGAACTCGGCTTACCGGGATGAGTTGCGGGTGATCGGCAATGCCGAAATCTATGCCGTCGAGCGTTATTTTCCCGATATCAAGCGTTACCTGTCGGTGACGGCCTCGCCTATCCGCAACGAGGACGGCCGGATCGTGGGCGCTATCGAGACGCTGGCCGACATTACCGTGATCCGGCAGCGCGAGGAGGAGGCTCAGCGTTTGCGGCAGCAGGCGCAAACGGCGACCGAGAGCAAGAGCCGTTTTCTTGCCAACATGAGCCACGAAATCCGAACGCCGATGAACGCGATCATCGGCATGCTCGACCTCTGCCTGAAAACCGAGCTCAACGAGCGCCAGTCCAGGTATTTGTCCAAGATCAAGCTGGCTTCCGAATCGCTGCTGCATGTGATCAACCAGATTCTCGATTTTTCCAAGATCGAGGCCGGCAAGCTGGAATTGGAGGAAACCTCCTTCGTTCTTGAAAATGTATTCGATCAGCTGTCGGCGGTTCTCGCCTTGCGTGCCGAGCAACAGGGGATCGAACTCAATTACGACATCGAGAACGACAGCCGGGTATTGATCGGCGACCCCATGCGGCTGGGGCAGGTGTTGATCAATCTGGTGTCGAATGCGATCAAGTTCTCGGCGGGCGGGCGCATTGTCGTCCGGGTGCGGGACAAGCGCGTGACCGCCGAATCGGTGGAACTGGAGTTTTCGGTCGAGGATACCGGGATCGGCCTGGCGCCCGAGCAATGTGAAAAACTCTTCCAGCCCTTTTCGCAGGCGGACGCGTCGACCACCCGCAAATACGGCGGCACCGGCCTCGGGCTGGCGATTTCCCATTTGATCGTGCAGCAGATGGGCGGGCGCATCGGCGTCGAAAGCGAGCTTGGTCGGGGGAGTACCTTCCATTTTCATGCCTGCTTCGGCAATCTTCGTCCCGACCGTCGCTCCGGCATCGCCGCCCTGGCGGCGAAACTTGCCGAGCAGCGCGACCGTCCGGTCCTGGTCGTCGACGATCATCGCGTTTCCTGCGAAATCCTTGCCAGAATCATCGGCCACCTGGGGTTGCCGGTGATCACGGCCGATAGCGGCGAGGCGGCACTGCAGGCGGTCAGGGCGCATTCCGGCCTGCCTTTCCTCGCCGCCTTCATCGACTGGAAAATGCCGGGCATCAACGGTCTGGAAACCATCGACCGCCTGCGTGCCGCCTTGCAGAGCGGTGACGGCAAGGCGCCGCCGATGATCCTGGTGACCGCCTACAGCCATCATGAGGAGTTGCGCGATCTCGTCGGTCGCATCGACAGCCTGCTGGCCAAGCCGGTGTCGGCGCGTCAGCTCTACGTCGAGCTTTCCAATGCTCTGGGGCTGAGCCGCGAACCGGTTCTCGCATCCGAGCGTCGCGGTACCGGCTTGCAGAACTGGGCGGCTTTCCGCGAGCTGGATATCCTGGTGGCCGAGGATATCGACGTCAATCGCGAAGTGATCGGCGAATTGCTCGCCTCGGTGGGACTGCGGGTCCGCTTTGCCGAAAATGGACAGCAGGCGGTGGCCGCCGTCGCCGCCGGACGCCCGGACATCGTGCTCATGGATTGCCAGATGCCGATCATGGACGGCTACGAAGCGACGCAGATCCTGCGTACGCGGCCGGAGTGCGTCCGCCTGCCCATTGTCGCGCTGACGGCCAATGCCTCGTTCGAGGATAAGGCGCGTTGCCATTTTTCCGGGATGAACGCGCACATCGCCAAGCCCTTCCGCCTCGAAGACATCTATCGCCAGTTGCTGCACTTCTTCCCCTCGCTGGCGGCGACCAGCCCGGGCGAGAGCGGCGCGGCGCAGCAAGCAGCGCCGGCGGGCATGGAGACGATGCCGAGCTTTGCCGGAATCGAGCTGGCGCTCGGCCTGTCGCAAACCGGCGGCAAGCTGCCGCTGTACCTGCGGGTGTTGAAGAAATATCGCGATACCCACGTGCTCAACTTTGTCCGCGATTACCGGCGGGCCGAAGACGACGGCGACTGCCTGACCTGCATCCGGCTGGCGCATTCCCTGAAAGGGGTTTCGCTGATTCTTGGCGCCACGGGCGTGGGCGAAAGCGCGGCCGCGCTCGAACGCCTGCTGCGGGACGGCGACGAAAGCCGGCTGGCGAGCGGGTTGCAGGGCGTGCTCGACGAATTGGCGGTGGTTGCCACTTCCCTGGCGGCGCTGGAACGCTACTGAATCTGGAAGGTCAGCAAAGAGGTTTGCAGGTGGATCCCGGCGGCGGTGCCTTTTGCGTTCAGCCGCCGATGCTGAGTCGCGAGTGGCCGATGCCGCCGCCCTTGTCCACCCGGATCTGCGCCGGAATCCGCTCCTTCAGCGCATCGACGTGGCTGATCACGCCGATCGTCTTGCCGCTGGCGTTGAGCGTGTCGAGTGCGGTCAGCGCGATTTCCAGCGTATCGCCGTCGAGGGTGCCGAAACCTTCGTCGAGGAACAGCGAGTCGATCGAGGTCTTGTGGCTGACCAGGTCGGACAGCGCCAGCGCCAGCGCCAGGCTGACCAGGAAACTTTCGCCGCCGGAGAGGGTGCGGGTATCGCGGGCGACGTCGCCCTGCCAGTTGTCGACCACTTCCAGTTCGAGTTCGCCCCCGGTCTTGCGGCGCAAGGTGTAGCGGGCGTGCAGGCGGAGCAGGTGACGGTTGGCGAGCAGCAGCAGGTGGTCGAGGGTCAGGCCTTGCGCGAAGCGGCGGAATTTGTCGCCCTTGGCCGAGCCGATCAGGCCATCGAGCTGCTGCCAGAGGTCGCTGTCGCGGGTCTGTTCGGCGATCTCGGCGAACAGCGCCTGCTGGCCCTGGCGCAGTTCGCTGTCGCGGGCGAGCAGGGCGCGCAGGCTGCCAAGCTGCTCGGCGAGCTGCTGGCGCTCGCCGTCGAGGCCGGCGATTTGCCGTTCGAGTTCGGCTAGTTCGGCGGGCGGGGCGATCTCGCCGTCTTCCGTGCCGGCGTCTGCGGCTGCACCCGGTGGCGGAGCCGCCTGCAGCCGGGCCAGTTGTTCGCCGGCGGCGGCGTGCAGGGCTTCGGCCTGCTTCAGTGCCTGTTCGCGTTCTTCCTTCAGGCTTTGCAGCGCCAGTCGTTCTTCCGGCGCCAGCAGCGCGGCGGCGTACGCCGCGAGGTCGGCGAAAGGGCTGACGGCGAGGGCTTGCTGCCAGGCGCTGGCGGCAGCGTCGAGCGCGGCGTGCAGGGCGGCTTGCTGTTCGGCCAGTTGCTGCCCGCGGCCATCGCTGGCGGCCAGCGCCTGGGTCGCGGCGGCGTAGTCGGCAGCGGCGGTGGCCAGTTGTTCGGCTAGTTGTTCGGTGGCGGTGTCGCGGCAGGTGCGCTCCTCGGCGGTGTTTTCCGTGGTTTTGCCAGGGCTTTTCGTAGCCATCGGGGCGCTTTGGCTCGGTTCGCCGTGGTTTTTCGTTATTTCCACGGTCGACCGTGAAAATAACGAAAAATCGGCCGCTGCTAGCGTCGCGACAATCGCCTGCCAGCGTTCGGCTTCCTCTTGCGCCGCGGTGGCCGCGCCTTGCTGCCGCACGAGCCGTTCGGCCAACGTTTGCCGACGTTGTTGGCGCTCTTGCCAGTCGCGCCATTCGGCCTGGCGTTCGGCGAGCCAGGCGGCATTGCCGGCCGGGCCGGGGTCGGCTGGCGGGGTCTGGCCGGCGGCGGCGAGCTGCGCCGCCAGCTGCGCGTCGAGAGCCGTGAGTTCGCGGGCGCCATCGGCGCCGGCCTTGGCGTTGGCCGCCTGACGCTCGGCGAGGCCTTGCAGTTCCTGGTCGAGCAAGGCCAGCGCGGCGCTTGCCGCAAGCTGCGCCTGGCTGGCCTGGGCAGCCTGCTGGCGGGCTTGTTGCAGCGCTTGTTCGCCGGCCTCGGCGGCTTGCAGCGCCTGCTGTCGCACCTGGGCGGTCTGCTCGGCGGCGGCGGTGGCCTGTGCCAGTGCCGCCGGGTCGCGCCAAAGGTCGGTGGCCGCGACGACGGCGTTGATCTCGCCGCCCGCCGCGCTGGCCGCTGCACTGGCCGGCACAGCGCCGGCATCGCTCGCCATCAGTTGCCCGGCCTGGGCCTGCCAGTTGTCCTCCCAGCGTGCCAGGCGGCGGTCGAGGTCGCTCTGCTGTTCCTGCCAGCCTTTGAGGCTGGCTTGTTGGGCGGCGAGCTTTTCCTTGGCGCGGTTGCCTTCCTCGCGGGTCTGTTCGAGTGCGTTTTCGGCCGCCTGCAGTGCGGTGGCGGTGGCGCCGAGGTCGAGCGCGGCGTAGGCGGCGACCGCCGGGTGCCGGGTCGAGCCACAGAGCGGGCAGGGGCTGTCGGGCTGCAAGTCGCGGCGCAGCGCGTCGAGGTCCTTGATCCGCTGCTCCTGTTCGAGCAGCTTTTTCTTGTCGGCGACGGCCTCGGCCTGCAGCTTGTAGCGCTGGCGCAAGCCGGCGAGCTGGCTTTCGAGCGCGGCCAGTGCCTGTTCGCCGGCCTGGCGCTGGTCCCGGAGGCGGTTGCCGGCGGCGGTCAGCTCGTGGCGCTGGCGGCCGAGCTCGCCGAGCTGCTGCCAGACCTGTTGCGCCTGGCGGGCCTGTTGCGCAGCTTGCCGCCAGTCGGCCAGGGGGCGCCCGGCGAGGCGCTGCGCCTGTTCGCGTTCGCCGCTGGCGAGCGCTGCGTCGGCGGCGGTTTTTGCCTGTTCGGCGCGGTTGACCGTGGTTTGCTGCTGCGCTCGCGCGGCTTGCCGTTGTTCCCGTTGGGTGGCGAGCTGCCGGGCTTCGGCGGCGAGTTCGGCGGCGCGCGCCTGCAGCTTGTGGCGGCTGGCGAAGTCGCGCTGCCAGCCGTCGAGGCGTTCGCCGAGCTGGCCGCGTCGGGCCTGGGCGACGAAAAATTCTTCCAGCGCCTGGCGTTCGCCATGCAGAACCTGCAATTGTCCGGCGGCGAGGGCGGCGAGTTCGGCGGCGGCGTGGCCGGCTTGCATCGCGGCCGTGCCTTGCTGGCGGCCATGCGCTACACGTTGCGCGGCGATCTCGGCGGCTTGCCGCCGGTTGTCGGCCAGCGCCCGTTCGGCGTCTTGCCAGCGGGCGTGCAGCGGTTGCAGCCGGAGCGCCGGTTCGCTGGCGGCGAGCCGGGTGAGCGCCGGGGCGGCGGCCTGGGCGGCTGCCTGCGCGGCGTGCAGGCGTTCGCTGGCGGTGAGCCGGGCTTGCTCGGCGCGGCCCAGGTCGAGCCGCCATTGGCGTTGCGCCTGCAGGTTTTGCGAGTGTAGAAGCAGGGTTTGCTGGCGTTCGGCCAGGGTCGCGGTAGTGTTTTCGTTGGCCTGGCGCGTTTCCGGTGTGAGTAGTTCGACGCCGTCGGCACGCGCGCGCAGTTGCGCGACGCGTTCGCGTGCTTCGCGGGCACGCTCGAAAACGCGCTGCGAGATCTGGCCGTAGATTTCGCTGCCGGTCAGCTCTTCGAGCAGTTCGGCGCGCTCGTTGGCGCTGGCGTTGAGGAAGGCGGCAAACCCGCCTTGCGCAAGCAGCATCGACTTGGTGAAGCGGGGGAAATCGAGGCCGGTGATTCGGGCGATCCGTTCGAGTTTTTCCTTGCTCTGGCTGGCGAGGATTTCGCCATTGCCGGTGCACAGTTCCACCTTGGGCGCCTGCAGCGCGCCGTCGGCCTTGTCGCGGGAGCGGCGCTGGCTCCAGAAAGCGCGGTAATGGGCGCCCTTGACCTCGAATTCGACCTCGGCCAGGCAGTCGGCGGTGTGCCGCGTCATCAGGTCGTTGTCGCCGGTCGAAATGGTCTTCAGCCGGGGCGTCTGGTGGTAGAGCGCGAGGCAGATCGCGTCGAGCAGCGTCGATTTGCCGGCGCCGGTCGGGCCGACGATGGCGAACAGGCCGTTGTCGGCAAACGGCGGCTGGGTGAAGTCGATGGCCCATTCGCCCTTCAGCGAATTGAGGTTTTTCAGGCGCAGGCGGAGGATTTTCATCGTAAGACTAACTCCGGTTTGAAACCCCGCCCTTCAGGGCGGTGGGAGCCGACCCCGGCCTGAAGGCCGGGGTTTCAGGCGAGCGTTTTGGGAGGGGATGCAAACCCCTTCCCAAACATGTTTGACCGACAGGCATGAATGCCTGTCGCTAATTTCTTGCTCGAAAACGCGGTCAGGTCGGCCGTCGCCGGGCTCGAGAGCCGGAGAGCCCTGGCGATGGCGGGCAGAGAAAAAAGGCCAATATTACGGTCGACCGTGGTAAATCGCGAAAATCAGCAAGGAAAAAGCGCTTCGGGGGCGGATGACGCGGATTTTTCGCATGTCCCGTCCCCGAGGCGCCGGGGGTCACGGCATCCAGAATCTGGATTTTTCACTGGCATTGATCTGGCGGTCCTTGCGGTCGCTGACCTGGAAATCGATGCGGTTCGGGCCTTGCGGCAGGCTACCGGGCTCGGCGCGGACGGTCAGGGTCAGTGCGCCGTATTCCCCGGCCGGAACGGTGAGTACGGTTTCGCCCGTCAGTTGCAGGCCGCTATCCTGCGTCAGTGCCACTTCGAGCTCGCGTTCGAGGTGGCTGGCGTTGAGAATGCGCAGGCGGAAGGTGTTTTCGATCAGGCCGTCGTCGGCCTCGCGGGCGAGCGCGGTGCGGTCGTCCTTCTGGATTTCGACGCGCAGCAGCGGGCGGGTGGCCAGCGACCAGGCGGTGGCCGCCGTCAGCACGCTCAGCAGCAGCGCGTAGATCAGCACACGGGGGCGGATCGCCCGGCGCAGTACGGTGCTCAGGGTGTAGCGCTGGCTGATGGCATTTTCGGTCGAATAGCGGATCAGGCCGCGCGGGTAGTCGAGCTTGTCCATTACCTGGTCGCAGGCGTCGATGCAGGCGGCGCAGCCGATGCACTCGTTCTGCAGGCCTTCGCGGATGTCGATCCCGGTCGGGCAGACCTGGACGCAGATGCCGCAATCGACGCAGTCGCCGAGTCCGGCGGCCTTCGGGTCGGTGCCCTTGGGGCGGGCGCCGCGCGGGTCACCGCGTTTGTCGTCGTAGGCGATGATCAGCGTATCCGGGTCGAGCATCACGAACTGGAAGCGGGCGTAGGGGCAGATCTGGCGGCACATCTGCTCGCGCAGGAAACCGGCGTTGCCATAGGTCATGAAGCCGTAGAACAGTACCCAGAACAGCGACCAGGCGCCGGCGCTGAAGCTGGCCAGTTCGCCGAGCAATTCACGGATCGGCACGAAGTAGCCGACAAAGGTGATTCCGGTCCATAGCGCGAACAGGGTCCAGGCCAGGTGCTTGGCGCCCTTGATACCCATCTTGCGGGCGTTCCACGGCTGGGCGTCGAGCTTGATCCGCTGCGGCCTGTCGCCTTCGATCATCTGCTCCATCCAGAGAAAGATCTCGGTATAGACCGTTTGCGGGCAGGCATAGCCGCACCAGAGCCGTCCGGCGACGGCGGTGAACAGGAAGAGGGCCAGCGCGCTGATGATCATCAGGATCACCAGATAGATGGTGTCTTGCGGCCAGAGCACCAGGTCGAAGAGGTAGAACTTGCGGGCATCGATGTCGAACAGCACCGCCTGGCGACCGTCCCAGGGAATCCAGCAGAGACCGTAGAAGATGATCTGGGTCAGCCAGACGAAAAACCAGCGCCAGCGGGTGAAGGGACCGTCCACCGAGCGGGGGTAAACCTTGGCCTCAGGGTCGCCGACGGGCTTGATTTCGATGATCTTTCTCGGTGCTTGGGCGGGAGACATGGCAGTCCTGTCGGTCAATACCCCGGACGGCGGGGCGGAAAAAAGAGGAAGGAATGGCGGGAAAGTGCCGGAAAAATGCCAGGAGACGCCCGCGGGCGAGGAGGCTGGGGGTAGGTTTGAATATGAATCCAAAACTCCTCTTTATGGTAGCTTGCGCGGCCAAGCGGAGCAACTGCCGTGGGCGGGCATGCGCCGCTGGCTTGCGCTGGGGCGCGGGTAAGAGGCAAAAAAGATGAATCTTCTCGTCGCCGCCGCGTATACTCTGCCATCCCAATTCCTCCGTACCGGATATGCATATCACCCTGCACACGGATTATGCCTTGCGCGTCCTCATTTATCTCGGGGCCAACGAGCATCGCCTGGCGACCATCCAGGAAATTTCCGGGCGTTTCGAGGTGTCGCGCAGCCACCTGATGAAAATCGTCAATCAACTGATCCGCAATGGCTATGTCGAGGGTTTGCGCGGCAAGGGGGGCGGTTTGCGACTGGCGCGGCCGGCCGCGCGGATCGGAATCGGGCAGGTGGTGCGCGACATGGAAAGCGATCTGGCCCTGGTCGAGTGCTTTGCCGGCGAAAGCCGCTGCCTGCTGACCGGCAGTTGCCGCCTGCGGGCGGTACTCGGCAATGCGCTGGATGCCTTTCTTGGTAGCCTGGACCGGCAGACCCTGGCCGATCTGCTTTCGCCGCAGCAGCACGAAATCCTGCGCGTGCCGGTCGATGCGATTGGCAATCGCCGTGCGATGCGCCCGACCACGGCGGTGGCGGGAGGGGGAGAAAATCGGCCGGAAAACACGGTCGACCGTGATCCGGTCTGAAAATTGCCCTGCCGTGGCGGGGGGGCAGGCCAGTGCACGGCTACCCGGCGCTCAAGCGGCTTCCGGGCTGCTCAGCTCGGCGACGATTTCGGCATAACGCCGGTGTAGTGCTTCGCTGCCTTCGTCGTCCAGGCCATTGGCTTTTTCCTGCTGCAGGCGGCGGCTGAATACCTCTTCCGGCGTCAATTCGTCCAGGGTTTCCAGCGCCTGGCGCTCGATTCCCACGTTGGCTTCGCAGATACGGCGGATACGCAGCACTTCGACCGGCCAGGCGGCGCAGGCCGCCTGAACGCGCGCCGGCAGATCGGCCTGGCCGGATTCGCCGATGATGGCGATTTCCAGCCACAGCGGTGGCCGGCCGGGAATCTCCAGGCGACCGTTGGCGTCGGCCCTGCCCACGGCCGTTGCCAGCGCGGCCGGCAGATCGGCCAGGGTCGAGCGCAGGGTCGCCAAGGGCTGAAAGCAGGGAACGGGCAGCGGTGTCACGGTACGGAGGCCGTCGGCATCGAGATCGACGATGAGCATTTCCTTGGTTTGATCGCACTCGTCGAAACTCAGTGGCAAGGGCGAGCCGCAGTAGCGGACATGCTCGAGGCCGGCGACACGCTGCGGCCGGTGGATGTGGCCGAGGGCAATGTAATCGACGGGTGGAAAGGCCGAGGTCGGGAAAGCCTCGAGGCTGCCGACGTGGATTTCGCGTACCGATTCGCTGCAGCTGGCACCGACGGTGGTCAAGTGGCCGGTGGCGATCAATGGCAAGCGTTGCCCGGCAGCGCTGGCGAGGGCCTCGCTTTTTTGCCTGGCGGCCGCGTAGACCGTGGCATAGTGCGCCGCAATCGCCTGTTGCAGCGACTGCTGTTTCTGATCGGCGCTTTGCCCGGCCTGGCTGAGCATCACCTCGCGGGGGCGGATGAAGGGGACGGCGCAAACCATGCAGCCGGGACTGCCGTCACGACGGTGGAGAAGCTTTACCCCGGCTGCGACATCGGCGTTGGCCAGGGTGATGACGCCCAGCCGTGCGAGCAGTTCGCGACTTTCTCCAAGTACCGCCGGCGAGTCGTGATTGCCGCCGAGCAGCAATAGGCCGACGCCGGCATCGGCTACCCCGAGTGCCAGCCGGTAGTAGAGTTCGCGGGCGTGAGAGGGGGGCGTGCCGGTGTCGAAAATGTCGCCGGCGACAATCACCGCATCGATCTCCACGACGGCAAGCTGCGCCAGCAGCCAGTCGATCAGCGCCGTATGCTCGGCCTGGCGGCTTTTGCCCATGAAATGCTGGCCCAGGTGCCAGTCGGAAGTGTGCAGGATGCGCATGCGCGGACTCCGGGCGAAAGGAAGGCGATTTTAGCCTTGAAAAAGCGGTTGAAGCAGTTTACGCAGCGGCCGGACGATGCGTGTCAGTCGCCGATGGCGCCGCCTTTTTCGGTATTTTGGGGGTTGACCCTTGCCTGGATCAGGTAGCCCAGCGCCAGGCGCAGCCCCGCTTGCCGCAGGGCCGGTGGCGGCGGGGCCACGATACTTGCCGCCCGCGTCAGCTGTTCCAGCTCCGCCGCCAGTGCCGGCGGCAGGTGGCGGTCGGCGCTGGCCGTGCATTGCCCCGGCTCGGTGATTGCCAGTTCGACGCTGGCCAGGCCTCGCCACTCGCCGGCGTAATGCCCAAGCTGCCGGCAGCGTTCGGGCAGGGCGCGGTAGAGCGCCAGCCGGTAGGCTGCGAGGAGGATGTCCGGCGGAGGGGCGGCTTGTGGGAGGCGGTCGGCACGATGTTCGCCATGGCCGGGGTGCTCGGCACGGGCTTTTCCGTTGCCGTGGACGGCGGAAGCCGCTCGCTCGCTTCGGGGCAGGGGCTGGCGTGGCGGAGTTTGGCTCGCCGGCGGGGGGCGCGCTTCCGCATCGGCGACCGGCGGCGGGACGAGGCGCAGTTGCAGTCCCGGAGCCGGCGCGGCCACGGGAGCGGCCGCCCGCTGCAAGGGGCGCAGCCAGAGCAGGTGCAGGCCGAGGGAAGTTGTCACGGCGAGCAGCCAACGCCGACGTTCCCGGCGAGCGTTGTATTTATTGGTCATGATACGGATCGTGCCTCGATTTTTATTTGTTTGTCAATAAAATGCCCCATTCCGGTGCCTGGAAGGCGGCGTCGTGCCGGAGTGGGAATAACCCTGTTGCTTGGTAGTAGAATCGGGGCGGTTTCCATATTTCAGGGGCCTGGCCGGCGTGGCCGACCCTACGATCCGCAATGCCGGGGGGATGCAATGGTCGATGATGCGCGGCGCGAACTGAAAGTGGCCCGGTCCTTGACCTGGCGTTATGTCATTGCGCTGGTGCTTGTCGCTTCCCTGTCTACCGCGGCCTGGTTCAGCCTGCATCTGGTGATCAAGAGCCAGGAGAGCACGGCGGCCGTGGTCAACGTCAGCGGGCGGCAGCGCATGCTCAGCCAGCGTACCGCCCTCTTTGCCAATCTGCTGGCGGCGGCGGGGGTCGAGGACAGGCCGGGCATACGCGAGCGTCTGCGCGAAGCCGCCGAGCTGATGGCGCGTTCGCATCGCGGCTTGACCCGGGGCGATCCGGAACTGGGCTTGCCGGCGAGCATGTCGCCGACGGTGAGGGCGATGTATTTTGCCCCGGATACCGCGCTGGATTCGACGGTGAAGGCGTATCTGACGGCTGTCGACGAACTCCTGTTGTTGCCGGATGCGGCCTTGACCCCCGATCACGCCTCCCTGCGCTATATCACTGCCCTGGCCCCCAATCGCCTGTTGCGGGAACTCGATGCGATGGTGCGCCAGTACCAGCTCGAGGGAGAGACCGCGATTGCCGACCTGCAACGGGCGGAAACGGCTTTTTGGCTGCTGACGCTCTTGCTCCTGCTGCTGGAGGCCCTGCTCATCTTCCATCCCTTCATCCGCCACGTGCGCGAAGTGATCGGGCAGTTGCAGGCTACCGGGCGCGAACTGGGTCGGCACCAGACCCATCTCCACGAGATGATTGCCGAGCGTACCCGCGAACTCGCCGAAAGCGAGGAAAAATTTCGCCTGATCACGACTTCGGCTCAGGATGCGATGATGATGATCGATGCCGATGGTCGCCTGAGTTTCTGGAATCCGGCGGCAAGCACGGTTTTCGGGCATTGCGCCGAGGAGGTTCTGGGCCGCGACATGCACCTCCTGCTTGCGCCGGAGGGCCAGCTGGAGGAGGCCCGCCGGGGGCTGGCGGCGTTCGCGCGCGACGGTCGCGGTCCGTTGATCGGCAAGACCTTCGAGACCCTTGCCCGGCGCCGGGGCGGCGAGGTCTTTCCGATCGAGCTGTCGGTCTCGGCGGTTCTCGTTTCCGGCCGCTGGCACGCTCTCGGTATCGTGCGCGACATCAGCGGGCGTAAAGCGGTGGAAGAGGAGTTGCGCCACCACCGGGAAGACCTGGAGGCGCTGGTCGAGGCCCGGACGGCCGACTTGCTGGTGGCCAAGGAAAGCGCCGAGGCGGCCAGTCGGGCGAAAACGGCCTTCCTGGCCAACATGAGCCACGAACTGCGAACACCGATGAACGCGATCATGGGGCTGACCGGGATTGCCTTGCAGCATGCGCGGGATGCGCAACTGCGCGAACAACTGGGCAAGATCGACCATGCCTCGCACCATTTGCTCGGCGTGATCAACGACATTCTCGATCTGACCAAGATCGAGGCCGAACGCCTGCAACTCGAAATGCGCTCTTTCCGCCTCGATCAGCTCTTCGACAGCGTCTGCGGCCTGGTTGCCGGTCGGGCGGCCGACAAATGCCTGCAATTGCAGTGCTCGATCGGTCCTGGATTGGCGGGCCGGCATTTCGTCGGCGATCCTTTCCGGATCGAGCAGATCCTGATCAACCTGCTCGGCAATGCCATCAAATTTACCGGGCAGGGAAGTGTTTCGCTGCGCGTCGAGGCGCTCTCCGCGCTCGAGGACAGCCCCTGCCGCCTGCGTTTCGAGGTCAGCGACACCGGAATCGGGATCGCCGCCGAGGATGCGGGGCGCCTGTTTTCCGCTTTCGAGCAGGCGGACGGCTCGATGACCCGAAAATACGGCGGTACCGGCCTTGGCCTGGCCATTTGCAAGCGCCTGGTCATGTTGATGGGGGGCGAGATCGATTTTTCCAGCCAGCCGGGCGTGGGTAGTCGCTTCCATTTCATCCTGCCTTTACTTCAGCAGGGAAGAGGCAAGGAAGCCGCGCCCGTGGTGGAAAGCCATTCGACCGACGATGAGGAAAAACTGCGGCAGCGCGCCGACGGACGGCGCCTGCTCCTGGTCGAGGATGAGCCGATCAATCGCGAAGTCGCCGCCTGCATGCTTTCCGACTACGGCTTTGCCGTCGAATTCGCCTGCGACGGCGAGGAGGCGGTCGACCTGGCCGGGCGCGAAGTCTACGACCTGATCCTGATGGACATGCAGATGCCGCGCCTGAACGGTCTCGATGCCACGCGCGCCATTCGCGCCCATTCGCTGAACAAGGCGACACCGATCGTCGCCCTGACCGCCAACGCCTTTGCCGAGGACCGGGGCACCTGCCTCGCGGCCGGCATGAACGACCACGTCGGCAAGCCGGTGCAACCCCGGCAACTGGTACGCACCCTGCTCAAGTGGTTGCCAGCGGCGACCTGAGCGGGCGACTCCGGTAAAATGCCGGGCATGCTGATCCTTGCCCTGGAAACCTCCACCGAATTCGCCACCTGCGCCCTCTGGCGCGATGGCGAGGTGCTTGAACGCGTCTGCCCGCCGGGGCGGCCGCACTCGGAAACCCTCCTGCCGCTGGTTGGCGAATTGCTGGCCGAGGCAGCGTCGACCGTGAATGATCTCGACGCCATTGCCTTTGGCTGCGGCCCGGGAGCCTTCACCGGTCTGCGCGTCGCCTGCGCCGCGGCACAGGGGCTGGCCATGCCCGCCGCGACGCCCCTGTTGCCCGTCGTCAGTCTCGAAGCCATGGCCGCCGACAGCCGCGAGGCCGGGGATCGCCCGCTGCTGGCCCTGCTCGATGCGCGCATGGGCGAGGTTTATGTCGGCGCCTATCCCGGCACCCGCTCTGCGACGACGGAAAGCCCCTGGGCGCGAGCCACCCTGCGTGTGCAGCGCCCGGAAGACATCGATCTCGGCAATCGTGCCGGCTGGCATGCCTGCGGCAATGCCCCGGCGGCTTATCCCCGATTGCGGGAAAATCTGCTCGCCGCCGGGTTGACCGTGGAAGACGGCATCCTGCCGCGAGCAGCCATTGTCGCCGCCCTGGCCGCACCCCGCCTGGCGCGGGGCGAGGGCATCGATGCCGCCCTGGCCGCGCCGCTCTACATTCGCGACAAGGTGGCTAAAACCGTGGCCGAGCGGCTGGCCGAGGGAGGAAAGGCGTGAGCTTGGGGCAAGCGCCGGCAGAGTTCCGGCCGATGCAGGAAACAGACCTCGACCAGGTGGCGCGGCTGGAGGCCGACTTACAGGCCTTTCCCTGGTCGCGCGGCAATTTTTCGGACTCGCTGAAGATCGGTCACAGTGTCTGGGTCTGTCTGGTCGAGGGGGAGTTGGTCGGTTTTTCGGTAGCGATGCTGGTGATTGACGAGGCACACCTGCTCAATATCGGGGTGGCCCGCGCTCACCAGGGGCAAGGCCACGGGGCAAGACTTCTCTCTCGGGTGATGGACAATGCCCGCCGCTACGGCGCCGTGCGCCTCTTTCTCGAAGTCCGGCCAAGCAACGGCCGCGCCGTCGATCTCTACCGCCAATTCGGCTTTCGTCAGATCGGCATGCGCAAGGCCTACTACCCGGCCGCCAGCGGGCGCGAGGATGCCCTGATTTTCGACAAGGAACTGGCATGAGCCTGAGCCGCGAGCAGATGTTGCAGGAAATGGGAATCGGGCCGATCTGGGTCTTGCGCCAGGCAGTGGATGAAATCCCCGCAGCCGCAACCTCTTCCGCCGAGAGTTCTCCCGCCAGTCGCCACCAGCCGCCGGCCACGGAAAGCGCTGCTGCCCCGGCAGCCGCTCCCGTCACGCCAGCGGCGCTCATCGACAACCCAGCGGCCGTTCCCGTCACGCTCCCGGCGCCTATCGACAACCCGGCCGCAACCGTGAGTGGACAACCCGTGCCGCACACGGTCGACACGGCGGACTGGCCGGAATTGCTGCAACAGATCGCCGCTTGCCGCGCCTGCGGCCTCTGTCAGCAGCGCCAGCAGGCGGTCCCCGGTGTTGGCGACCGCCATCCCGACTGGCTGTTCATCGGCGAGGGGCCGGGTGCCGAGGAGGATGCTCGTGGCGAACCCTTTGTCGGCCAGGCCGGCAAATTACTCGACAACATGCTTGCAGCCATCGATCTCAAGCGTGGCGAAAAGGTGTACATCGCCAATGCGGTGAAATGCCGTCCACCCGGCAACCGCACGCCGGAAACTGGCGAAATGGCGGCTTGCCGCCCCTTCCTCGAACGCCAGATTGCCCTGCTCCAGCCCAAGATCATCGTCCTGCTCGGCAAGGCGGCAGTGCACAGCCTGCTGCGCGAAGACAAAACCCTGGCCTCGCTACGCGGGCAGGTACGCGAATACCGAGGCATCCCGACCATTGTCACCTACCACCCGGCCTACCTGCTGCGCAATCTCCCGGACAAGGCCAAGGCCTGGGAAGACCTGCTCCTCGCACGCCGCAGCCTGCAGGCTCGACCATCGCCGGCACGGTGAAAAAAGCCGGTTTTTACGGTCGACCGTGTTTTTTGGCTTTTTTCCGGCGCGGCGCAGGCAGGTTGTCCAAATATTGGTGGATGGTCGAGATTTCCTTGGGGAGTTGCATCTGCTCGGCGAGTTCGAGCGCCCGCTGCAGGCGGCGGCGAACTTCAGGGAGGTCTTGGGAGTGGCCGCGCTTGATCAGCGTGATTGCGATATTGGCTTCGGTCATCAAAAGACTGTGTACGTCCCCGAGTTCTTCGTAGCCCAGCATTTCTTCATTGAGGCGGATGCGTAGTGCCTCATCGAGTTGTCCAAAGTCCTGCAGCAGGGTGGCCAATTCATCAAGCAAGGGCAGGCGCAGTTCGTCAGGAGGATTCTGTTGCAGCCAGGCTTTGATCTGACCGATGCGCTGGGTGCGTTCCAGTGTCGAGCGCGGGTCGATGGTCGGGGCGTAGCTGGCCTGGGTGGGGAGGGTGGGCGGGGTGGTATTGGTAAAGTCATAAACACCGCTGCGCCAGGCCCACAGGTCGGGGGCTTCGAGGGCGCACTGGCGGACGCTGTCCGGGTCCAGCCACCACAGCAGTCTGGCGCGGCAGCGGGCGGCGATGGCGTCGCGGCGGATGTTCAAGGCCTGCCAGCGTTCCCGGCTGAGCCAGTGATCAAAGCCGCAGAGGTGCAGGATGGTGTGCCGGGCGGCGAGATCGTTCAGCAGCGCTTCCAGCACCTCAAGCCCGGCGCTGTCGGGGAGTTCGCGGCAGTCGATGCGGTGGCTGCTCAGGCCGGCGGTGGCCGCGGCCTGGTCGATGATCTCGATCAGGCGGTCGCGCCGGGTTTGGTCAAAAATCTCGCACAGGACGAACTGGAACGGTGCGCCGTGCAGGGCGGTGGTGAGCAGGCGGCGGTAGCTGGTTTGCTGTGCCGGCGGCAGTTCGCAGCCGAGCAGCTGCCGTTGCAGGTAGCCGCAAAAGTCCGGCTCGTTGCTGTTAGTTGCCGGCGACATCGGCGGCGGCCTGCTTGGCACGCTGATAGCCTTCCAGGCGGCGGATGACCGGGTGCGAGCGTTGCCAGCTGCCGTGGTTGTATTCGAGCAGCGCCAGCTTGTAGAGCAGCTTTTTGCCGCGCTCGTCGTTGCCGCCGTGGATTTTGTCCTGATCGCGGGCGGCAAGCAGGGTGTAATCCTCGGGTTCGAGGAAGCGGCGGTATTCGGCGGCCAATTCGTCAATCGCCTGCTCGGCGGTCGCCGAGTCGATGCGGTCGTCGGCAATTTCGCAGCAATATTTGAGCAGACACAGCAGTTCGCGCGGGTGGCCGCCGCTGTGTTCGACCAGCGTGCGGATGACCTGGTTGTCGGCAAACAGGCTGCGGTCGGCGCGGCGCAACAGAATCTGGCTGAGCGCCTCCCAGCCGCTGGCTTGCTCACTGCCGTCCTGCGCGTACAGCTTGATCATCGGGAGGATCATGTGTTCGATCCGGCTGCCGACGTTGCCGTCGTAGGCCAGGTGCAGCGGGGCGGTGTAGAGGGCCAGTGTGTCGATTTGCTGCATCTGCGCAATATCGAGTTCGAACAGGCGGCGGGAGTCTTCATCACGCAGCTTGTCGGTGCCGTCGAGGATGAAGAGGATGCGTTTAACGCCGCGCTCGGCTTCCAGTGCTTGCTCGGCAACACGCAGGAAATCGTTGAAGGCCTCTGCCAACTGGCCGAAGCTGTTGCGGATTTCATCGCGGACTTCGTTGCGGTAGGTGGCGCCGGTGCGGAACGAGGCGGTTGCCGAGGCAAACAGCTTGCCCAGGCCGAGCAGGCTGAGTTTGCTTTCCGCGCCGGTTTTTACTTCGCCGTGCAGCGCATGTTCGCCGATACGGGTTTCGACCGTGCGCTTGAACCAGTCGAGCAGGGGCTGGAGTTGCGCATCGCCGAGCAGGATGCCTTCTTCATGGAGGACTTCGAGCAGGCTTTGCGCCATGGCCAGCAGCAAATCGGGGAACTGGCAATTGTTGCGGTCCAGCCGTTCGTTGACGTTGACCTCAAGCGCGCAATAGAGCCCGGAGCGATTGAATTCCTGCGCGTAATGGCGGAGTTCGGTGGTTTTGCCGCTGCCGATGTGGCCGAAGAACAGCAGGTGTGTTTTCTGTGTCGCAACCACCATGTTTTTTTCTTGCCAGTAACCAAAGCGCTTGGCCAGGCGCTGAAACAAATCCTGGCTGTTGCGGGCAGCCAGGGTATCTACATAGCGCGGGTCATCGGCAGGCAGGCCCTCTTCATAGTGCAGTTGGCTGAGTACGTCGTAAAGCTCGGTGGGCACTTGGTAGTTGGTGGAGGCGGGCTGGGTCATGATGAGCGGAGGCGGCAGAGGTGTCGGGCAGTCTAGCGCGGCGCGCGGCTGGCGGCCAAGTCGCTCACACGTCGGCCTCGACCAGGCCGCCGTCTTTTTCCATCCAGGCCCGGCGGCCGGCGGCTTCACCTTTGCCCATCAGCAGGTTGAAGGTGTTGGCCATCTCGACCAGCGTGGCGCGGTCGGCCTGGAAGGGGACCAGGCGGCGGGTGTCGGGGCAGAGCGTGGTTTCCCACAGCTGGTCGGGGTTCATTTCACCCAGGCCTTTGAAGCGGGAGACGCTGATCTTGTTGGGATTGACGCCTTCTTCGCCAAGCTTGTGCAGGGTCTGCTGCTTTTCGGCTTCGTCGAGGCAGTAGATTTTCTTGGTCTGGCCACGCGCTTCGACGTCGACGCGGAACAGTGGCGGCTGGGCGACGTGGATGTGGCCTTTTTCGACCAGCGCCGGAAAGTGCTTGAGAAAGAGGGTGAACAGCAGTACCTGGATGTGGCTGCCGTCGACGTCGGCGTCCGACATCACGACGATGCGGCCGTAGCGCAGGCCGGAGAGATCGACCTCGTCGATTTTTTCCAGGCCGTGCGGGTCGACGCCAACGGCGACCGAAATGTCGTGCACTTCGTTGTTCTTGAACAACTGGTCGCGGTCGACTTCCCAGGTGTTGAGCACCTTGCCGCGCAGCGGCAGGATCGCCTGGGTTTCCTTGTCGCGCCCTTGCTTGGCCGAGCCGCCGGCGGAATCGCCCTCGACCAGGAAAATCTCGTTGCGGCCGAGATCGTCGGATTCGCAGTCGGTCAGCTTGCCGGGCAGGGTGGCGATGCCGGAAGATTTTTTCTTCTCGACTTTCTGCGCCGACTTCATCCGGTTCTGCGCCGCCTTGATCGCCAGTTCGGCGATCTTCTTGCCGTGCTCGGCGTGGCTGTTGAGCCACAGCTCGAAGGGGTCGCGGACCATTTGCGCGACCAGCTTGTAGGCATCGCGGCTGGTCAGTTTTTCCTTGGTCTGGCCCTGGAATTGCGGGTCGAGGACCTTGGCCGAAAGCAGGAAGGTCATCCGCCCGCAAACGTCGTCCTGGGCCAGCTTGACCTTGGCCGGCAGGATCGCGTGATGTTCGGCAAAGGCCTTGACCGCCTCGAAGACGCCGGATTTGAGCCCGGCTTCGTGAGTGCCGCCGTCGAGGGTCGGGATCAGGTTGACGTAGGATTCGGGCTTGCCGCCGCCTTCCTCGAACCAGGCCAGCGCCCAGCCGGCGCCTTCGCCGATGGCAAAGCCGTTGTCGCTGGTGACGTACTTCTCGCCGACGAAAATCGGCGCCACCGGCGTTCCGGCCATCAGCTCGCCGAGATAGTCGGCCATGCCGTTCTGGTAGCACCAGGTCTTTTTGATCGGCGCTGCGTTTTCGGCCTCGATTTCAAGGTCGACCGTGACATTCGGCATCAGCACCGCCTTGGAACGCAGCAGGTGCTCCAGTTGGGCGAGATTGATCTTGGGCGAGTCGAAATACTTGCCGTTGGGGCGGATGCGCACGGTGGTGCCGCTGGTGCGCGGGCCGACCTCGCCGATCCGGGTCAGCGGTTCGGTGACAAAGCCTTCCGAAAACACGATGCGATGGACGCCGCCGCCGCGCTTGATCTCGACTTCGAGCAGCGTGGACAGCGCATTGGTGACCGAAACGCCGACGCCGTGCAGGCCGCCCGAGAAACGGTAGGCGTTGCCCGATTCCTTCTTGTTGAACTTGCCGCCGGCGTGCAGCTTGCAGAACACCAGTTCAACGGCTGGCTTGCCTTCCTCGGGGTGGATGTCGACCGGGATGCCACGGCCGTTGTCGGACACCTCGATCAGGCCGTCGGCGGCGATCCGCACCGCAATCCGCTTGGCAAAGCCGGCCAGCGCTTCGTCGGCGGCGTTGTCGATCACCTCCTGCACGATGTGGGTCGGGCAGGTGGTGCGGGTGTACATGCCGGGGCGTTCCTTGACGGGTTCAAGGTCTTTTAAAACGCGGATCGAGGCGGCTGAATAATCGGTCATGGGCAAAATCACAAAAAAACGGAGTCGACCGTGGAAATGGCCGGGCAGCGGATTCTACCGGCTCGCCCGGCGGGCGGCGAGGGGCGGCGCGGCATGGGGGCGAGCGCGGCGGAACCTCCGGCCGGCGCGGCCGGCTTCAGCCCGCGCCCTTTACTTCGAGCTTGAATTCGCTGAACGAAGCGCCTTCGCCTTTGCCGCCGGGGGCGGCTTCGACACCGTTGGCGAGTTCGGCGCTCTGGTCGGAGTTGTTGATCAGCCACGACAGATTGGTCGGCGAATCGGCGTTGGCCAAGGCTTCGTCCAAGCTGACGATGCCTTCGCGGTAAAGGCGGAAAAGGTCTTGCTCGAAAGTCTGGGAACCGGGGGCCAGAGTTTGCTCCATGGCTTCCTTGATCTGCTGCACCTCGCCTTTTTCGATCAGTTCGGAAATGTAGCGGGTGTTGAGCAGCACTTCGCAGGCCGGCACGCGCTTGCCGTCCGGCTGCTTGACCAGGCGCTGCGAAATGATCGCCTTGAGCGCGACCGAGAGGTCGAGAAACAGCGCCGGCCGGTTCTCCAGCGGGAAGAAGCTGATGATGCGGTTGAGCGCGTGGTAGCTGTTGTTGGCGTGCAGCGTGGCGACGCAGAGGTGGCCGGTCTGGGCGTAGGCAATCGCCGCCTGCATGGTTTCCTTATCGCGGATTTCGCCGATCAGGATGCAGTCCGGTGCCTGACGCATTGCGCTCTTCAGCGCCGAATTCCAGTCCAGGGTGTCAAGCCCGATCTCGCGCTGGTTGACGATCGATTTCTTGTGCGAGAAGACGAATTCGACCGGGTCCTCGACAGTCAGGATGTGGCCCGAGTAATGCGTGTTGCGGTGGTCGAGCATCGCCGCGATGGTCGTCGACTTGCCCGAGCCAGTCGAGCCGACGACCAGGATCAGGCCGCGCTTTTCCATGATCAGTTCGGGCAGCACCGCCGGCACGCCGAGTTCGCTCAGCGCCGGGATCGTCGCCGGGATGTAGCGGACCACCATCGCCACTGCGCCGCGCTGGCGGAAGATGTTGATCCGGTAGTTGCCGACATTCGGAATGCCGACCGACAGGTTCATCTCCAGCTTTTCCTCGAAGACCTGGATCTGTGCCGGCGTCAGTAGTTCGTAGGCCATCTTCTCGATCATTTCGGGAACCATTACTTGCTGGTTCACCGGCATCGAGACGCCGCCGATCTTGATATGGATCGCCGCGCCGGCCGAGATGAAGATGTCGGAGGCCTGCTTGTCGGCCATCAACTGGAACAGTTTGTCGAGGATCATGGCGGCAGAGGGCGGTTTGCGGTTGAGGGGATGGTACCGAGGTGCCGGAGGTGGCTGTCGGCCCGGTTCAGGTCGGCGTCGGGAAACGAATCGGGGAACGGGTCAGAGAACAGGTCGCTGCGGCAGCAAAAAACGGGCGGGGTCGCTGCTGCGCACCCGGCCCGTTGTTCATGTCGCAGCGGTGGCTCAGGGGCGCAGCAGTTCGTTGATGCTGGTCTTGGAACGGGTCTGGGCATCGACGCGCTTGACGATGATCGCGGCGTACATGCTGTAAGCGCCGTCGCCCTTGGGCAGGTTGCCGCTGACCACCACCGAACCGCTGGGGACGCGACCATAGCTGATCTCGCCGGTGGCGCGGTCGTAGATCGGGGTGCTCTGGCCGAGATAGACGCCCATGCCGAGGACCGAGTTTTCTTCGACCACAACGCCTTCGACGACTTCCGAACGGGCGCCGATGAAGCAGTTGTCTTCGATGATCACCGGGCCGGCCTGGATCGGTTCGAGCACGCCGCCGATACCGACGCCGCCGGAGAGGTGCACGTTCTTGCCGATCTGCGCGCAGGAGCCGACGGTGGCCCAGGTGTCGACCATCGTGCCTTCATCGACGTAGGCGCCGATATTGACGAAGGACGGCATCAGCACGACGTTCTTGGCGATGAACGAGCCCTTGCGTGCGAAGGCGCCCGGCACGACGCGGAAACCGCCGGCCTGGAACCGGTCTTCGCTCCAGCCCTGGAACTTGGTATCGACCTTGTCGTAGAAGCGCACGTCGCCGGCTTCCTGGACGCGGTTGTCGCGGGTGCGGAAGGACAGCAGCACGGCTTTCTTGGCCCACTGATTGACGATCCACTCGCCGTTTACCTTCTCGGCGATCCGCAGCTTGCCGGCGTCGAGGTCGGCGATCACCGATTCGATGATCTTGATCGCTTCGGTCGATTGCGGGTTCAGCTCGGTGCGGCGTTCCCAGAGGTCGTCAATGGTGCTTTGCAGGGGATGGGTCATGTTGGGCTCTCTGTAACAAGTAATTGCGCATTTGCTTGCGCGAGGCGTTGGTTATAGGGATCGGCAAAAGGTGCGGATACGCTCGGCAGCCTCAAGGCACTCTTCGAGCGAGGCAACCAGCGCGATGCGGACGAAGCCGGCGCCGGGATTGACGCCGTCGGATTCGCGGGCGAGGAAGCTGCCGGGCAGAACCACCACATTATAGTGTTCGAGCAGGCCACGGGCGAAGTCGGTGTCGGCAATCGGGGTCTTGGCCCACAGGTAGAAACCGGCGTCGGGCTGCGCGGTGCCGAGCACTTCGGTGACCAGCGGCGTCACTGCCGCGAACTTCTCGCGGTAAAGGCGGCGATTCTCGGCGACGTGTTCCTCGTCCTGCCAGGCGGCAATCGACGCGGTCTGCACCGGCGGCGGCATCGCGCAACCGTGGTAGGTGCGGTAGAGCAGGTATTGCTTGAGGATTTTGGCGTCGCCGGCGATGAAACCGGAACGCATGCCGGGCACGTTGGAGCGCTTGGACAGGCTGGAGAACATCACCAGCCGGTCGAAATTGCGGCCGAGCAGCTTGGCCGCCTGTAGCCCGCCAATCGGGCGCTCGTTTTCGTCAAAGTAGATTTCGGAGTAGCACTCGTCGGAGGCGATGATGAAACCGTATTTGTCGGACAGCGCGAACAGCGTCTTCCAGTCGTCAAGCGACAGCACCTTGCCGGTCGGGTTGCCCGGCGAGCAGACGTAGAACAACTGCACGCGCTGCCATTCGGCTTCCGAGAGCTGCGCGTAATCGAAGGCGAAATCGTTTTCCGGCAGATTGTTGAGGAAGCGCGGCTCGGCGCCGGCCAGGTAGGCCGCACCTTCGTAGATCTGGTAGAAGGGATTGGGGCTGGCGACGATGGGCGTATAGCCACGGCTCGGGTCGATCACCGTCTGGGCGAAGGAAAACAGCGCCTCGCGCGAACCATTGACCGGCAGGATCTCGCTATCCGGGTTGAGTTCGATGCCGTAACGGTGCTCGCACCAGCGGCCGATGGCGGTGCGCAGCTGCGGCACGCCGGCGGTGACCGGGTAATTGGCCAGGCCGCCCAGGCCCTTGGCCAGCGCCTCCATGATGAAGGCCGGGGTCGCATGTTGCGGCTCACCGATGGAGAGCTTGATTTCCTTGTACTGCGGATTCGGCGTCACGCCGGCAAACAAGGCGCGCAGCTTTTCAAACGGATAGGGTTGCAGCAGATCGAGGCGGGGATTCACGGGCGCATTCACGGGCAGCTTCCGGTGCAGTCAGTCAAAACCGCGATTATCGCCGATAACGCCGGGTTTGTTCGTCGCTTGTCGATGCGGCGCCACTCCGAGGTCGTCGGCGTCGCGAGGGAAAAGCGAGGGAAAAGCGAGGGAAAAGCGAGGAGGGCGGGAACAGACCGGAAAAACCGGTTTTTTTACGGTCGACCGTGAAAAACGAGTTTTTTCCGCCAGTATCGGGAGTCGTTCAAGGGGCAGGGGTCTGGCCCCGGCCCGGATTACTTCCTGAACAGCGTCGCCTCGATGGCTTCCAGGTCGGCTTTCCTGACGGTACCCATCTTGCGCTGAACGACCTGGCCGTGGCGGTCGATGAATAGGGTGTAGGGCAAGCCGGCACGGCTGTTGCCGAGTTCCTTCATCAGCGGGATGCCCTGATCCTTGGCGACGAAGACCGGGTAGTCCATCTCGTAGGCCTTGGCAAATTCCCTGGCTGGCTCGGCCTTGTCCTCGATGCCGATGCCAAGCACCTCAAGCTTGCCCTTGTGTGCCTGGCGAAACTTGATCAATTCCGGGATTTCGGCCCGGCAGGGGCCGCACCAGCGCGCCCAGAAGTTCACGATCAGCGGTTTGCCGCGAAAGCGTTCGAGCGCAACCGGCTTGTCGTCGATATCGCTGAGCGTTGCCGCGAAGAGCGGCGCCGCCGAGGGCTGCTCGTCGGCCGCATTCACGGTCGACAGGCAGCAAAGGCAGAAAAGGCCGGCGAGGAAGCGTCTTTTGTTCAAGGCAGATCACCGCGACGGAAGATGAAGTAACCGGCCGTGGCGCTGAGCGCACCCAGCAGGGCCGGGTAAACCAGGGCAAAAACCTTGTAGCCGAAGCTGCCGAAGAGGTCGAGAATGACGTAGGCCGAGGGTCCGAGAACGATCAGTTGCGGGTCGAACAGGGCCAGGGCGGCGGTGCGGAAGACCTGCAGCGGGTTGGCCAGCGCCAGGGTGACCGCGATTTCCGGCGAGACCTTGCCCTGAATCATGACGCCGAGCAGGATCAGATCGAGGAAGAGCAGCAGGACCAGCCAGACCATGAAGGCCGCGCCCTGAGCCATGTCGGTGGTGCGCGCCAGCGAGGAAAGCAGCATGCCGATGCCGAGGAAGCAGGCAGCCATTACGGCGAGCAGCGCGGTGTAATAGCCGAACATGTCCCAGGGAATCTCGACGCCGCTGATGGCCGCCCAAAGCACGGCGCCGAGCATGGCGGCAAAAACCGGGGTGAAGACGACGATGTAACGGCCGAGAATCTTGCCCCAGAACCAGGCGCCGAGCCCGACCGGGAGCGACAGGAGGTACTCGAAGACACCGGCCTCGCGGTCGCCGGCCACCGAGCGCACGGTCGTGATCAGGACGAAAATGGGCAGGATCGCCATCGTCAGCTGAATGTAGGTGACGAGCAGGCGCGAGAGGCCGATGAAGCCGAGCACGCGCGATTCGGTCAATCCGAACAGGAAGAGCAGGGCGACGATGCCGCCGAACACGAGGGTGTAAATCTGGAACCAGCGGGCGCGCAGCGATTCGACGATGTCGAGCTGGGCCGTCAGCCACAATTGCTTCATCTTTATTTTCCTTTGGCGAGCACGCGTTCGCGCATGCCCGGATAATCGACGCTGCCGGCTTGTTGCGCGGCAACGGCGGCAAAGTTGTAACCCATCGGCGAGACCTTGTGCACGTAATGTGCCTGGCGCGGGTCGTGCCAGATCATGCTCCCCGGCTTGCTCGCCAGGTCGGAAATCCACATCCGGGTCGTGGCTTCGGCCATCCAGGGGTAGGTTTCGGCCTTGTCGCGCAGCCAGAAGACGAGGCAGCCGACATCGTCGAACTTGAAAACCGTATCCCTGGGGCCGCCGCGAATCTGGCCGGCAAAGCGGCGGTCGGAGATCGCCATGCTGCAACGCACGCAGGTGTCGCGGTCGAACTTCATCGGGGCCATGCCTTCGACGATGTCCTCGTTCTTGTTGCAGGCCGTCAGGGCCAGCGTCAGCGGTGTCAGCAGAAAAGGGGCGAGCCCCAGGCTACCCAGGCGTCGCAAGGCGTGTCGACGGTGAGGCTGGCACATGCGGATGGACCTCAGACGGCGTCGCCACCGGTTTCAGCCAGCGATAGATTGCCGACCAGTGCGGTATAGCGCGAGACGATGCCGAGGAAGCGCAGCCGATCCGGGCCGGCTATTTCACCCTGCCAGTTCAGCTGATCGGCATCGCTGCTGAAATTCCAGCCATCCAGCGCCTTGGCAAATGCCGGCTCGAAGCGCTTGAGAACGATGCGGCAGGCGAGGCGCCCGGTCAGCGAGACATCGTCGGCCACCTTGTCGTCGAGCACGACCTGACCCATGTCCATTTCGACGACGCGATTGACCAGTGCCGAGACTTCGTCGAGGCGGTGGCTGGAAATCAGCATGGTCGTATCGTCGAGACGTTCGGCGAGCAGGTCGAAGAAGATCTTGCGCGCTTCCGGGTCGAGGTTGGCGGCGGGCTCGTCCATCACCAATACCTTGGCGTCGCGGCCGAGGGCAATGGCGATCAGCAGTTTCTGCTTCATGCCGCCGGAAAGGCGCACGAACTGGCGCGAGAGAATGGCCGCGAGGTCGAGGCCGAGGCGCTGAGCAATGGCGTGGATGCGGGCGGGATCGGTGCCGCACAGCGAGGCCGAGAAATCGATCAACTGCCCGACCGGCATTTTCAGCGGCGGCGGCAACTGCGGCACGAAACCGATCTTGCCGAGCACGGCAGTGCGGTGGCTGCGTGGGTCGAGGCCATCGATGCGGACCTCGCCGTCATGGGTGTATTCGCCAAGCAGGCAGCGGATCAGCGTCGTTTTGCCGGCACCGTTGGAGCCGATCAGCGCGATGCGCTCGCCGAGGCCGATGTTCAGTGAGACTCCGTCGAGCACGCGGGCGCGGCGGAAAGTCTTGGCTACGTTCTTGAATTCGATCATGCGCCGAATTATAGGATCGGGGCGAGTGCGGCACATTGAACCTGGATCAAAAAGACCGTCCTTGCCGGCGGCGCCCATGGTGTGTAAAAAAGTTTGTTGATAACCATTCGCATCTATTGACGATGCGCTTTGTTTATATGAGAATGTTTCTCAACAAAGCCAGCCCGCACTTTTTGCCAGCCAGCCAGCGTGTCCTTTTCGATGTCTAGCCGAATCCCGCTCGATCTCTCGGGCGGGTTCCGGATTCAACCCCGCGCAAGCGTCGCCGGTTTATTTCCTGCGCCGTGTTTGCGTGGCAAGGAGTGTTGCGATGCTGGTCTTTTTTGGCGCTTTCTGGCCTTTGTGGCTATTCCGGGGGTTCTGATCGTGGCCGTCGGCGAAACCCTGTTCGAGATTCCCGAGTTGCCGCTGGATCTGCGGCTGGCGGCAATCCTGACGCTACTTTCCTCCTCGGCGCTGCGCGGCGCGACGCCAAACAAGACGGCCGCGCTGCAAATGCATCTGGAAGCGGCGGCGGCTGCGCCCGAGGTCATGGCCGAGCCCCTGCGCGAGGCTCTGGCGGGCGTGCTTGCCGGCTGGCTGCAGGTGCAATGTCATCCGGCTTCGGTCGCCTTCGATCACTGTCCGGCCAGTTCGCCGGGGCCGTGCCTGCATTGAGTTGGGTGCCGATGTCGCGATGAACCCCCCTTTCGCTTTTTCCATCCCTTCGCGACATCGGCCTTTTTCCTGGGGGTGCCACCTTTTCTCGTGGCGCTCCTTCACTTGACGATATCAAACAATTACTGGAGTTGAATTCATGTCGCGTTACACCGGTCCCCGTCTCAAGGTCATGCGTGCGCTGGGCGTCGATCTGCCTGGCCTGGCTCGCAAGAGCATGCAGGAGCGTCCGCAGCCGCCGGGGCAGCACGGCGCCCGCAAGCTCGCGGGGCGCAAGTCCGAGTTCGGGCTGCAATTGATGGAAAAGCAGAAGCTGCGCTACAACTACGGCGTTTCCGAGCGCCAGTTGCGGCGTGTCGTGCTCGATGCCAAGCGTCAACGCGGTGCGACCACCGGCGGCAAGATTGTCGAATTCCTTGAGCGTCGCCTCGATAACCTGGTGTTCCGTGCCGGTTTTGCGCCCACCATTCCGGCGGCGCGGCAACTGGTCAGTCACGGTCACATCGTTCTCAACGGGCGCCGGGTGACGATTCCGTCGATTCGCGTGCGCGTCGGCGATGCCTTCGGCCCCGGCGAAACCTCCGCCCGCCTCGATGTGTTGCGCGCGGCGCTGGCCGATCCGGCGCTGGATCGCCCGGAGTGGATCGCCTTCGACGCCCAGAACCTGCAAGCTCGCCTGGCACACCTGCCCGATGGCGAGAGCGCGGCACCTTTTCCGCTCGATCTCCAGCGCGTGGTCGAGTATTACGCCACCCGAACCTGAAACCGGGAGACCGTCATGAGCAGCCTGACCCTGCACGTTACTTTTGCTGCCAGCCTGCTCTGGTGGGCGCTGGCACATCTCTGAGCCTGAGTCATCCATGCTGCAAATCCGTAGGAGGAAAGTGCAATGCCGACACCCCCACTCTGGGCTGGCGTATTGAGCCAGCTGCTGATTCATGACGAAACCGGCTGCCCGCATTCGGCGCGGCATGCCATTCGGCTCCTCGATTGCCTGAGCGAGGACAAGGATATCGACACCGTGACGCGGGAATTGTGCGAACGCGCCAGCCGTCGCCTGGAAACCCGGCTCGATCCGCGCATCGTCGCGGCTTGCCGGATGGACGAAAAACTGATTTTTCCACGGTCGACCGTGGAAATCGGCGAATTGAGGTGAAACCGATGCCCGTAACCAGAAAAGACGATCCTGGATTTCCTTTCCATGTGGCTGGCGGCGCCTTTGGCGGTGGCAAGCGGCATTTCGTGGCCGGACTGGGGGCTGAAATGAGCGAGCCGCCGCTGGCCGAACCGCCGCTGCTGCGTGCCAGCGGTTCGCGGCGGCGCAAGTTGTGGGAAGTTCCGCACAAATTCCATTGCCCGGTGATTGGCGCTTGCTTTGGCTGCGATGAATTGCGGGCCTTGATGTCCAAGGTGATGCACTTTCCGCACGATACTTCCGATTTCACGCTGCATACGACGGCCGTCGGCGCTTGCGAGGAACGTGGTCGGCTGGCGGAACTGCTGCACAAGGCCCTGGAAAAACGCTATCAGCTGACCTTGAAGCAGTTTGCCGCCTTCAAGACCAATCACGAACTGCGTGCCGCCTGGCAGCGCGCCCTGGTTGAAGGAAGCCGGGTTCCCGCCGCCTTGTGGGCGGTATGGACCCATCCCGCCTGCGACACGCGCCTGGAGCAGGAGGTCTATGGCGATATCCACATGCTGCAGCACCAGGTCGGTAGCGGTACGCGCGCCGATCTGCGCGTGTTGCAGGGGCTGCAATCCGGGAATGCCGACTTGCGCCGCCAGTTGCAGCAGGCGCAGGCCGATGTCGAAGCGCTGCGCCAGGAGCAGGCAGCGGTGCAGCAGGGGCTGCGCCAGCAGTTGAGTGAGATTCAGGCCGAACTGGCCGCCCGCGAAGCCTGGGGTATGGGCTTGCAGCGCGAACTGGCGGCCCTGCAGGCCGAATTGCCGGACTTGGCCGAGCGCCGCATGCTGGCGCAGCAACGCGATTTCGCCCGCGAGCAGGTCACGCAATTGCGTGCCCGGATCGACGAGCAGGCGGCGGAACTGACCCGGCTGCGCGATTACGCCAGTTTTGCCGAAGAAAGCCTGGCCGCCCTGAGCGGCGGCGACGAGGCAGCGGCCCCGCCACTGCCGGCCGCGGATCTCGGTGGCAAATGCGTGCTCTGCGTGGGCGGACGTTCACGGACCGTGCATTCCTACCGCGAGGTGGTCGAGCAGTCCGGGGGGCGTTTCATGCACCACGATGGCGGGATCGAGGAGAGCTTTCATCGCATCGACAGCGTTCTTGCCGCCGCCGATATCGTCATTTGTCAGGCTGGTTGCATCAGCCATAACGCTTATTGGCGGGTCAAGGATATCTGCAAGCGCAGCGGCAAGCCCTGCATGTTCGTCAAGACCGGCGGTGTGTCGAGTTTTGAGAAGGTGGTCGATGCCGCGGGACGGGCTCAGGCGCTCGAGGTCTGAGCGACGGAAGGCGGGAAAATCCGGCCTATCCACAAAAGCTGTGGATAAGTCTGTGGGCGAGTCGTGGAGCGTATCGCTAAGTCACGCTGGCACAAGGCTTTTTGCTGCTCTGCCGCAAAGTTGAGCAAAAAATGCAAGCAATTGATTATCAAAGGATTGTTGCTTGGCGCTGCGGCAGGCTCGCCACGTGTGTCCGGTTATCGCCGCCGCTCATGGCCGCGGGGCCGGCTTGTGCGTAAATCCTGCTTGTCAAGTCCGGCTGCGGGGCCTTGCGCCAAACCGGTGCCGGAAGGAAAAAAGGGGAGGAGACGCCGTGGGCGCTCCTCCCCTTCGCTTGCATGGTCCAGCGCTTGCGCTTCAACTTTGCCGGAGGCTATCCAGACGAGGTTTGAATTGGGCGGGAGGCAGGTAGCCGATGACCCGCTTCTCTTTCTGTTCCACGCCATTCGGGCCGAAGAAAAGCACCGCCGGCGGGCCGAACAAGCCGAAACGCTTGAGCAGGGCCTGTTGATCCGGGGTGTTGTCGGTCATGTCGATCTGCACCAGGGTGTAGCTCCCGAAGAGGCGCTGCACCTCCGGATCGGCGAAGGTTTCCGCTTCCAGTTCCTTGCAGCTGACGCACCAGTCGGCGTAGAAATCGACAATCACCGGGCTACTGGCGCGTTTTAGCCGTTCGTCAAGTTCGCGGCTGGAAACGATGCGCTCGAAGTGGGGCTTGCCGGGTTTCGCGCCTTCGGCCGCCTGTGCGGAGTGCAGGAAGTCCAGCGGTTGCAGCAGGCTGCGCGAGCCCCCCATCAATCCGACCAGGAGGATGCAGCCGGGAACCAGCATCGCCACTCCGACGCCCTTCCACAGGCGAGCCCAGCCGCTGGCGGTGGCCGGCAGCGGGTCAAGGGCGTGCAGGTAAATGGCACAGCCGATCAGCAGGATGGCGACACTGAGCATCAGCAGCCATTTGGGAACGACCGGTGAGACGATCCAGATCGCCGTTGCCAGCATGGCCACACCGAAAATGCGGGTCACCAGGTTCATCCAGCCACCGGCTTTCGGCAGGATGGCGCGCGAGAAGACGCCAACCAGCATCAGGGGAATGCCCATGCCAATGGCCATGGTGAACAGGGCCATGCCGCCGAGCGCCGCATCGCCGGTCTTGGCGATGTAGAGCAGGGCGCCGGCCAGCGGGGGAGCAATGCAGGGACCGACGATCAGCGCCGACAGCGCCCCCATCAGCGCGATGCCGCCGACCGAGCCACCGCTGTTGCTGGCCGAGGAAAAGCGGCTTTGTACCCAGGCCGGCATCTGCAACTCGAAGAGACCGAACATCGATAGCGAAAGCACGACGAAAAGGGCGGCGAAGGAACCGAGCACCCAGGGATTCTGCAGCAGGCCCGAGATCATCGTTCCCGAGAGTCCGGCGAGAACGCCGGCCAGGGTATAGGTCACCGCCATGCCGAGGACGTATACCCCGGAGAGCACGCCTGCCCGCGTGCGCGAGACGCCGGCACCCTGCTGGACGATGATGCCGGAGAGAATGGGGATCATCGGGAAAACGCAGGGGGTCAGCGACAGGGCGAGGCCAAAGCCGAGAAAACTGACCAGGATGAGGAAGAGATTGCCGCCTTGCAGCAGATCGGCGATTTCTCCGTCCCCCGTCGATGCGCTGCTGGCTTGCTCGCCGGCCAGCGGCACGGACGCGACGGGCGCAACAGGCTCGCCATCCAGGGCGATGCGTTTGCTGACCGGTGGGAAGCAGACGCCGATATCGCCGCAACCCTGGTAACCAACTTCGATTTCGCGGATCTTGCAGCCGGGAACCTCGATTTTCGCGCTCAGCGTCTGGCGGTAGATTTCCACCTTGCCGAAATTCTCGTCGTCCTTGATCTTGCCGCTTGGCAGGTCAATGGTGGTCGTGGCGCACGAACCTTCGCCACTGACCGAAAAACTGAGGCGCTTGCGGTAAAGATAATAGCCGTCGGCGATCTGCCAGTTGACCTCCAGGCCCTTGCCCCCGCTGTCGATGCGGGCCGCCATCCGGAATGCCTGTTCCGGATCGAGCGGCTCTTCGACCGTGGCCCAGGCCGGACTTCCGGTCAGGGCCAGAAGGGCGCCGGTGGCCAGGAGTCGTCTGCCCACTCCAAATCTATCTGACAACATAATGAACTACCCCTTGTGATTGCAAATAAGCTTCCGCATCCGCCCCGTTGAGGATGCCGAAGGTGGCCATCATTCCCGCCTCGAGGCAGGTGGCGGCCCGGACGCTGACGGAACGCGGTGCGTCGGGAACCGGCCAGCCGGTGCGCGGATCGAGAATGTGGCCGTAACGCCGGCCCCGGGCGACGATGAAGCGGCGAGCATCGCCGCTGGTCGCCAGGGCGCCGTGTGCGATGCTCTGTGCCGAGACGATGCCGACCCCGGTGGCCCGTGGATCGTCGATGCCGATCATCCAGGGGCGCCCGTCGCGGCGTGGCCCGGTAACGCGCAGATCGCCGCCGAAATTGATCAGCGCATGCGCCATTCCCGCCGCCTGCAGGCCTTGCGCAACACGGTCGACGGCGTATTCCTTGCCAATTCCGCCGAGATCGATTTCCATCCCCTTGGGCAGCCAGAGGCTGGGGCGCCGCCAGCGAAGCTTGTCCCAGCCGATCAGCGGCAGACAGGCTGCCACCGCGCGGGGCGACGGCAGCTTGCCCTTTCCGTCGAAGCGCCATACCCGGCGCAGGCCACCCGAGGTGATGTCGAAGCGTCCGTCGCTCAAGGCGTGGCAGGCATGGGCATAGTCGATCAAGGCACAGCTTTCGTCGTCGAGCCGGATTTCGCTCCCCTGGGCCGCGTTGATGCGACCGACCACGCTGTCCTTGCGATAACGGCTGAATTTCTCCTCTATTCGCCAGGTTTCCGCCGCTGCCTGGCTCGCGGCCAGGCGTACCGCCGCCGGGTCGTCGTGGTCGAAAAGCACCTCGCACGGACCACCCAGCGCCTGGTAATGAAGGGCGAAATACCCCTCGTCGTGGCGGACGAGGGATATTTCGCGATGCGCGGTCGAAGAACGCGACATCAGAACGGCATGGTGAAGCTCAGGTCAATGAAGCGGGCACGCAACTCGGGGAAGACCCCCTCGGCACGCTGGATACCCACCGCATCGCCGGGACGCTCGTCGCCATCCTGCTTGATGTACACCGCCCGAGCCGCCAGTTCGCCGCCGAAGGAGAACTTGTAACCGAGCTTGATCCCCAGCGACAGGGTATTTAGCTTGGCCAGCCGGTAATCGGCACTGGCATATTTCGGCAGATTCGCCGCTTCGACATTGGTCAGCATCGAGCGGTAGAAAGAAGCCGCGCTTTGCTCGTAGTAGCGCACCGAGGGCTGGATGTACAGGCTGTTGGTCAGCGGCTGCCGCAACTTGATCTCGAAAGTATGCGCCTTGATATCCCAGTCATCCTGGAAGTAGCGGTAGGAGAGATAGACCACGCTATTGCCTATGGCCTGATTGATCTGGGTGTGGAAGGTATTGATGTCGCGTTCGCGCGGACGGTATTCGTAGAGCGAATCGTAATCACCGGTCGACCCCGTCATGGCATTGACGACGCTGATGATCTTGTAGGGATTGCTCATGTAACCGGCGGCCCGGCTATGCACGAAATTGACCTGGGCCAGGGTGGTCGGGGTCAGGATCTGGGTCAGGCCGACCTGGAGATCGAGTTGCTCCTTTTGATCGTCCTTTTTCCAGACCTTGCCTTCGGATACCCAGCCCATGCCGTAATGCAGCCCGGCCTTGGGTTGAACCGTATCGACGCTGTAGCCCATGCCGGCCACCAGGGTCGTGTTCCGGTTGTTGAAATCGTGCGCGATGGTCGCGCCGACACCGGTGGACTCGTAGGTTTCCTGGGTCGAGTGGTCGCCATTCAGGGTCAGGCGCGAACCGGTCGGCAGCAGGGTGTCGAAATCGAGGCCGACCGACTGGCGCTTGGCCTCGAAGCGGGCGAGATAGCTGCTGCCCGAAGCCCCCGATTTGCTCTGCACCTTGACCGCGCCGGTCGGTGAGGAGCCGCTGACCGCGTCGTAGCCGTAACGCACGCCGACGCCGACGTCTTCGTTGATCTGATAGCGCAGCCCGGTCTTGGCTTCATTGACGGTGATCCGGTCGTTTTCCGAGTAGTGCATGACGCCGGCGTCGATGCGCCAAGCTTTGTCACCGGCGTCGTTGGCGAGAGCCGGTGTGGCCGCGAGCAGGGCGCAGGTGGCGGCCGAGAGCAGGGCGCCGACGTGGCTTGCGCCTTCCTTCATCTTGTCGTTCAGTTGCATCCGCAGCCTCCTCCGCCCACGCCCTTGCCGCCGAAAGCGGATTCGCGGCTGGAGTAAATGTGTCCGTCCAGATAATCCTCGGTCCGATCCGGCGTCAATTGCATCTCCTCGCGGGCCAGGATGTTCTTTTCCCAGGGTTGCACCGGCTTGAGGGCGCAACCGCTGGCAAGCATGCCGATCGCCGCAGCGACGAGCAGTGTGTATGTCTTCATTGCCTCACCTTTCCTGATTGCCGGCTTACTCGGCCAACAATTTTTCGAGTTCCGCGCTCAGGGCTTCCTTGTCCTTGATGCGGTAGCCGACGTGCGTCAGGCGCACGACGTCCTTGCGGTCGATGAAGAAGGTGCTGGGCATGCCCTTGAGCTGGTAGCTTTCCGCCGCCTTGCCTTCCGGGTCGTAGGCGATGCGGAACTTGGCCGGGTTTTCCTTGAGGAATTCGGCCGCCGCCGCCTTGTCCTTGTCGACGTTGATGCCGACGATCACCAGACCCTTGGCGGCGTATTTTTCCTGAGCCTCGTTCAACCACTTGAAGGAGGCGCGGCAGGGGCCGCACCAGGAGGCCCAGAAGTCGACGTAGACCACTTTGCCCTTGAGGTCGGAGAGTTTGATCTGACCGGCGTCGGTGAGCAGCGAGAAGGCCGGGCTTTCCTTGCCGACTTGCGCCGCTGCATGCGCAGCGCCGATGGCGAGGGTCGCTGCCACGGTCAACGCGGCTTTTTGCCAGAATTTGTTCATGTCTTTTCCCTGAACGAAAAAACTCCCGGCGTCGCGCACCGGGAGTTCGTTGCTGATGATTCCTGCTTACTTGACCGTGTTGATCACGGACGGTGCGCCGTAGCGCAGGGTGTCGCCCGAACGGGCATGACACCAGTCGCAGTTGGCATACGAGAGGCCGGCGTGTCCTTGCTTGGCGCCACGCTTGATCTCGGAACCGTCGGCGGCGCTGACCACGACCGGGGTGAAGTCACCCTTGATGTCGCTGTGCAGCAGGCTGAAGTTTTCGCCCTTGCCCTTGCCCAGGCGAGCCAGCTTGCTGCTGCCGTCGGCAAACTCGAACTTGATGTTGTAGCCCGTGGCCTCGACGCTGCCCGCCTTGTCGCCGTAGATCTTGCCACCGGCAAAATTGTGGCAGACCGAGCAGTAGCGGCCGTGGCAATGCAGATCGCCGCTGTTGATCAGAGCGGAAGACGGTGCCACTTCATTGCTCAGGTTGACCACGCTGCCCGCCTTGTTCAGGTTGAGCAGGAAGGCGTCGCCGACGAAATTGTCATCGCGCTTTCCGTAGATCACGACGTAGCCGTTACTGTCCACCATCGAGTTCAGGTAGTAATAACCGTGCATGAAGGTGTTGAAGTTGTAGGTGGGAACCTTGCCGACTTCAAAGCCGCCGTCGAGCGGCTTGGCCGGATCGACCACCTTCAGCGAGCCACCCCCGAAGTCGTCGGTATCGTCGACGCGGACATAGGCATACGGCGTGTAACGGTAGTCGGACGTGAAGTTCAGCTTGCCCTTGCGCGCGGCGGTCACCGCGCCCCAGAAGCTGTTGTCCTTGCAGGTATTGACGCCGGCCCCGCTGAATACGCAGGCATGGTAGGTCGTCTTGCCGGTGGTCGTGTTCACGTCGTAGGTCTGGTACAGGTAATCCGCACCGATACCGAAGTTGAACGGATAACGCTGGCCGTGGGTCTTGGTGTTTTCCGAGAGCAGGGTCGGCGACACCTTGTCCGCGGACTTCTTCACCGCCAGGGTCAGGCCGTCGGTGCCGTAGAAGATCCACTCGTCGGTGGCGGCCAGGAACTTGCTCGGGATCGTCCCGGAAGCGCCGTGATCCTTGGTCAGCTGTGTCAACTCGCCGGTCTTGGCATTCACCCGGTAGATGTTGGCGATGTTGTCGCTGCCCTTGAGGACATAGTAGGCGCTATCGCCGCTGAACTTGTACGAACCCTTGCCGCTGGTGCCCAGCAGGTTGGCCAGCGTGGTGCTCGTGTTCTTCGGGCTGACGCTCTTTTCCGTGATCGCCATCGTGGCGCGATCCAGAACGTAAAGCTTGCCGTCGGCAATCAGCGCGCTCTGGGTGGTGCCGGCGATGTCGCCGAGGAAGGCGTAGCTGGATGCCACGCTCAGGCCGGTGAAATCGGTGAAGGTGGCATTGGTGGCATCTTCGCCGCAGGCCGAGCAACCGGCCTTGGAGGGCGTCATCTTCTGGAACTTCTTCGTGTTCTTGTCATAGACCACGATGCCGGAAGCCGCCTGGCCCCAGGCGGGATAGAAGACGGAAAGCAGGGTCTTGTTGCTGAAATCCTCGGGGCTGTTGGTGCTGTCGGCCGACGGGAAGACGATGACGCTCTTGTTGTTGGCGTTGGTCGCGGTCAGGAAACGCTTGACGCCCATGTAGAAGATTTCGGTGTAAGCCGGATTGGTCAGGCCGGAAGCGTTGCCGTGCGCGCTTTCGGTCGGCTTGGAGAGATCGTCGTTGTGGGTGGTGTCGTTGTGCGTGACCGTCATCTTCAGGCTGGCCACCTTCGGCGAGCCGCCCTTGACGTAGTACACCTTGTCCATGAACAGGTCGGTGTAGCTGTTGTCAGCCGCGGAAAAACCGGTCAGCGCCGTGGTCGGCTGCGGCCGCCCGGTGGAGACGGCCATGATGTCGTCGCTTCCGGTCAGGATCGTGCTCGGCTTGGCCGGGTCGAAAATGCGGATATTGGTGACGCTACCCAGCTTCTGATGATTGGTGTTGCCGAAGAAGAGATAGGACTGCTGCCCGGTTTGCGCGGCCAGGCCGCCGCTGGCGCCGGTCGAACCGCCGGTGGATCCCCCCGTCGAACCGCCCGTGGAACCGCCGGTGCTGCCACCGGTGGAGCCGCCCGTGTTGCCACTGCTGGAACCGCTGCTGGCGCTGCTACCGGAATCGCCGCCGCCATCCAGACAACCGCTGAGCCCGCCCGCGATGACGATGGCGGTCAACGCGGCAAGTGCTTTGATGCGAAATTTAGATCGCATGATTTACCCCATTAATTTTTAAACTGCAAGAACGGACAGATTTTTGATTTGCGTCAAAAAATGCCCGCCAGGTCGTGAAAAATACCCTCGTTTCCAAGGTGGCCGGAATGCTAAAGAGCATTTGCGCGCTTGGGAATGCGACTAAATGCCGCACTGGGTGGGCGTTTTCGTTTGCTATAGTCTCGTCTGCTCGCGGGGGGCGGTGCGAGGTTTTGGCCGTGGCCGGAAGACTCCGGGACGGGGATTGGCTGCCGTGCTCAAGCTGAGTTTTCTGGTTTTAAAGATGATTTTTTTGAATTTGTCTTGTTTTTGATTTTTATATCGGGGTGTGGCAATGAGCGGCAATTTGCCTGCATGGCGGGAGCAGTGCCGCGCAATCGGAAAGATGTGGCCGGAACGCTTGCCATCCTTGGTGACGGGGGGGCTGACGCTCGGCGTTGCCGGGCTTGGAATCTGGCTCTGCGCCGGCTTGATTGCCCCTATTTTCGCCGTACAAAGCCCCTTGCCGCTTCATTTTGCCGAGCGTGATCCCGGCGAGGTGGCCGCGCGCCTGAACCGTGGCCCACTCTTCGCGGGGGGGCATGGAGGAGAGGGGCAGGCTGCTTCGGTCAATAATGTCAATGGGATTGAATTGCTTGGCGTGGTCTCGCCTCCGGCATCCGCCGCGAGGCCTCCGGGCCAGCTTGGTACTGCCTGGGCCGTACTGCGCAGCGAAGGGGAGGGGAGTCGGCTGCTTGCGGTGGGCGAGGAGTTGCGCCCGGGCTTGCGTCTGCTCCGTGTCGGGCCGGAAGGCGTTGTTTTTGAGGGTGGCGGGGCGGTGCGTTCCCAATTTGAAATTACCTTGCGTCGCGGGGCCGGGGGCTCGGCGGCGGGGCTGCCGGCGACGGTCGGCAGTCATGGTGTCGAAGTCAGGAAAGTCATTGAAACCAACGATATGTAATCAAGTTTCGCTTTTGTTGTCATTTCGTCGATTAAAGTCTTCAAATCCGGTTGAGGCGGTCATCGATGCTTTCGGCACTCGGCGGAAGGACGTCGCGATCAGTCGTTTGCGGCATTGGCTGGGGGTTGCCTGCTTCGGCGCCGCCGTGCTCCTGGCGCCGGCCGCTGCCGCCGCCGGCCGGGAAACCGGGGGAGAAGATTTCACCCTCAATTTCGTCGGGGCCGATATCGAGGCTTCGGTCAAGGCCATCAGCCAGATCACCGGGCGCAACTTCGTTCTCGATCCTCGCGTCAAGGGAACGATCAATATCGTCTCCGGACGCCCGGTAACGCGCGACCTGGCCTACCAAGTGCTGATTTCGGCCTTGCGCCTGCAGGGCTACGCGGTGGTCGAAGGCCGGCACCTGACCAAGATACTTCCTGAGTCCGAGGCCAAGGCGCAGGGCGGCGGCGTTGGTCTGGCCGCGGGCGTGGCCGGCGAGCAGGTGCTGACGCAGGTATTCCATATCCGCCACGAATCCGCGCCGCAACTGCTTGCCGCGCTCAAGCCCCTGGTCGGAGCCAGTCAGTCGATCAGCGCCAATGTCGCCAGCAATACCCTGATCGTGACCGATACGGCGGACAATCTGCGACGCCTCGAACGCATCATTGCCTCGGTCGACGTTGCTCACGGCGATGCGCCGATGGTGATTCCGCTGCGCCACATATCGGCGGTCGAGGCGGCGCAGAACCTGAATCGCCTGTTCGCTGTTCCCGTGCCGGGGGCCAGCGGCGGCAGCGTGGTGGCGGTGGCCGATCACCGGGGTAACCGTCTGATCCTGCGGGCCGACCATCCGGGTGCGCTGGCCAAGGCCATTCATTTGCTGGCCGGCATGGATACGCCGGATTCCGGGCTGGGGAATATCCGCGTCATTCCGCTCCGGCATGCGGATGCTGCGCGCATGGCCCAGATGTTGCGCGCCATTCTCGGTGGCGAACCCGGCGCCGGTGCGGCGTCGGTGCTTTCCGGCTCCCCGGCCACGTCGACCGTGAATGCCGCTTCGGGCGCCGCCGTAGCCGCCATCGGGGCGACCGCCGCTCTCTCGGGGGGTGGGAGCAGTGCTTCCACCGGCCTGGCGACGGCGCAGACCGCCGCAGGCTTGCTTGCCGGCAGTTCGATCCAGGCCGATACCGCCAGCAATTCCCTGATCGTCGTCGCGCCGGAGAGCGTCTTCAACAACTTGCAGAACGTGGTTGCCCTGCTCGATCGACGCCGCGCTCAGGTCCACATCGAGGCCCTCATCGTCGAGCTGACTGCCGAGCGGGCGGCTGAATTCGGTATCCAGTGGCAGGATCTGAGCGGTGTCGGCAAGGAAGGACTGAAGGCGATAGGCGGTACCAATTTCGGTGGCAGTGGCAAGAACATCATTTCCAGCGCCGTGAATATCGGCAGCGTCGGCAAGGGCTTCAATTTCGGCTTGGTCGATGGGCAGATCAATATTCCCGGCCTGGGAACCATCACCAATCTCGGCTTGCTGGCTCGTTTCCTGGAAACCGAGGCCAACGGCAACATCCTGTCCACCCCCAGCATCACGACCCTGGATAACGAGGAGGCAAAGATCGTCATCGGTCAGAACCTGCCCTTCGTCACCGGCTCTTTCAGCACGGTGGGCAACAGCAGCAGCGTGACGCCTTTCCAGACCTACGAGCGGCGCGATGTCGGCCTGACCCTCAAGGTTCGCCCGCAGATTACGCAGGGGGGCGTGATCCGCGTCCAGATTTACCAGGAGGCCTCGTCGGTGCAGCCCGGCACCGCCAGCAGCGCCTCGGGGCCGACCACCAACAAGCGCTCGCTGGAATCTAGCGTGCTGGTCGATGACGGAAAAATCATCGTTCTCGGCGGCCTGATCGAGGACAGCATGGGCAATAACGAGGAGAAGGTGCCGGTTATCGGCGACGTTCCCGTTTTGCGCAATCTTTTCCGCTATGAAAACCGCAGCCGCAAGAAGACCAACCTGATGGTTTTCCTGCGGCCCCGCATCATTTACGACGAAGGCAGCTACCGGGAAATCGCCGACGACCGCTACCGGCGCATGCTCGAGCAGCAGAATCACCAGCGCCAGGCCGATGCCGCGTTGTCGGAGCGCGGCGGCATTCCCGAACTGCCGGCCATGGATGTGCGGGCCGACCGTCCCCTGGCGGCCGAGCAGTGAAGATGGGCCACGAGGGCTGGACCCCGCGCCTGCCGTATGCCTTTGCCCGTCGGCACGGGATCATCGCCACGCTTACGGTCAACGGCGAAAATGGCCCGATCTGGTACCGCTCGCCGGAAAACGGGCGCCTGCCGTGGGCGGCCCTGGCCGAGGTGGCGCGCAGCCACCGGATCGCCGGCACGCCCGTGCCCTTGGCGGCCGACGAGTTCGAGCGGCGTCTGGCGGCGATCTATGCCCAGGGCGACCAGACCCTGGCCGAGGTGACTAGCGACATCGATCAGGACATGGATCTCTCGCGCCTGATGGAAACCCTGCCGCCGGTCGAGGATCTGCTCGACCGCCAGGACGAGGCGCCGATCATCCGCATGATCAACGCCCTGCTGACACAGGCCGCGCGGGAGGGCGTTTCCGATATCCACATCGAACCTTACGAACGGCAGTCGGTGGTCAGGTTTCGTCATGACGGCATGTTGCGCGACATCGTGCGCCCCAATCGTGCCCTGCACGCGGCCATGGTCTCGCGCATCAAGATCATGGCCAGCCTGGACATCGCGGAAAAACGCCTGCCGCAGGATGGTCGCCTGAGCGTGCGCATCGCCGGGCGGGGAACGGATGTGCGGGTATCCACCTTGCCGGTGACGCATGGCGAGCGGGTGGTTCTGCGCCTGCTCGACAAGGATCCGGCGCGGCTTGACCTGGAGCGTCTCGGCATGGCCGGAGATACCCTGGCGCGCATGGATCGCCTGATCGCCCAGCCGCACGGGATCGTTCTCGTCACCGGGCCGACCGGTTCCGGCAAGACGACCACCCTCTACGCCGCGCTCTCGCGCCTGGATGCCCGCCGCTTGAACATCATGACGGTCGAAGATCCGGTCGAATACGATTTGCCCGGCGTCGGGCAGATTCCGGTCAACGCCAGGGTAGAACTGGATTTTGCCCGCGCCCTGCGCGCCATTCTCCGTCAGGATCCCGATGTGGTGATGATCGGTGAGATCCGCGATGCCGAAACGGCGCAGATTGCCGTCCAGGCCAGCCTGACCGGGCATCTGGTACTGGCGACCCTGCACACCAACGATGCCGCTAGCGCCATTACCCGCCTGACCGACATGGGGGTCGAGCCCTTTCTCCTCTCTTCCAGCTTGCAGGCGGTTCTGGCACAGCGCCTGGTCCGGCGCCTGTGTCCGCACTGTCGGCGCGCGGCACCGGTCGATCCCGCCCTCGGGCTGCCGGCAGCGGTGCGCCAGCTTCATCATCCCGTCGGATGCCGCGAATGTGCCCACACCGGCTACGCCGGGCGGATCGGCATCTATGAGTTGCTGGAAATCAGCCCGGCGCTGGCCGCGACGATCCACCATCGCGGCGACGAGGCCGAGCTGCGCCGCGCGGCCATCGCGGAGGGGCAACTGCGCCTCCTGCGCGACGATGCCCTGCGCTGGCTGATCGCCGGAGAAACCTCCTGGGAAGAATTGTTGCGGGTAACCAGGGACGCATGAGCATGCTTTTCTCCATCGCCGCGCCGGCCTTGACGAAGCTTGGGGCATGAGCAGCTTTCGTTACCGCGCCCTGGCGCTGGACGGCCGCGAGCTGTCCGGGGAAATCGTGGCGGAAACGCCGCGCCAGGCCCGCAGCTTGCTTCGCGAGCAGGGCTTGACGCCTCTTTCCGTCGACTCGCCGCTGGCGAGCCCGGCGGGCCACTCCCGGCAAGCCGGTCTGCGCAGCAGTGAGCGGGTGATCCTGACGCGACAGTGGGCGACCTTGCTCGAGGCCGGCATTCCGATCGGACAGACGCTGGCGGTGCTCATCGAGCAAAGCAGCGAGCCACGGCTGCGCTTCGTGCTCGGAGAGGTACGCGAGGCCCTGCTTGCCGGCCAGTCCTTGAGCCGGGCGCTGGCGAGCCATACTTCAGCCTTCGATACCCTGTATTGCGCCTTGATCGCCGCCGGCGAGCAGAGCGGCCGCCTGGGAGAGGTGATGAACCGCCTCGCCGACCATCTGGAAAAACGCAGTGCCCTGCGCCAGCGCATCATCCAGGCGTTGGCCTATCCGCTGGTGGTCGTGCTGGTGGCCAGCCTGGTGATCGCGGCCCTGATGGTTTACGTGGTGCCGCAGGTGGTGGCCGTTTTTCAGAATGGCAAGCAGACCTTGCCCTGGCTGACGCAAGCCCTGATCGCCTGCAGCAGTTTCCTGCGTGCGGCCTGGCCCGGGCTGCTGCTGGCCGGAGCGGCGGCGATCTGGGGTTTTCGCCGCCTCTCGCTCCTGCCGGCATGGCGCTTGCGGTGGCATCGGCAACTCCTGCGCCTGCCGTTTGTCGGGGCGCTGCTTCTCGGATTCGATAGCGCGCGCCTGGCGCAGACCCTCGCCATCCTGGTCGGAAGCGGCGTTCCCCTGCTGCCCGCGCTGCAGGCCGCCAGGGAGGTCGTCTGGCTGCTTCCCTGCCGCCTGGCGCTCGAGCGTATTGCCGAGCAGGTGCGCGAGGGCATGACGCTGGGGCGGGCCTTGGCCGAGGCCAGGCTCTTCCCGCCGATGCTGGTGCATATGGTCGGCAGCGGCGAGTCCAGCGGCCGTCTCGGCCAGATGCTGGACAAAACCGCCAGCCAGCAGGCGGAAGAGGTGGGCAACCGTCTCAGCCTGAGCATGAGTTTGCTCGAACCCATGCTGATCCTGGGAATGGGGGTTCTCGTGCTGGTGATCGTGCTGGCGATATTGCAACCGATACTGGAAATCAACCAATTATTGCGATGAGCAAGAAATTAGCGACAGGCATTCATGCCTGTCGGTCAAACATGTTTTGGAAGGGGTTTGCATCCCCTCCCGAAACGGTCGCCTGAAACCCCGGCCTTCAGGCCGGGGCCGGCTCCCACCGCCCTGAAGGGCGGGGTTTCAAACCGGAGTTAGTCTTACGATGAAAAAGCAACTTTTCAATCCTCTTCCGCGCCATGGCGGAAACCTGCCGACCCAGCGCGGATTCACGCTGATCGAAATCATGGTCGTCGTGGTCATTCTCGGCATCCTGGCCGCGCTGGTCGTACCCAAGGTGATGAGCCGCCCCGACGAGTCGCGGGTAGTGGCCGCGCGCCAGGATATCGCCTCGCTGGCGCAGGCACTCAAGCTGTATCGGCTCGACAACCGCCGCTACCCGACGACCGAACAAGGTCTGCAGGCACTGGTAAGCAAGCCGCAGCAGGCACCGGTTCCCGAGGGCTGGAAGCAGGGCGGCTACATCGAACGCCTGCCGCTCGATCCCTGGGGCCAGCCGTACCAGTTCCTGAATCCCGGCCTGCGCGGCGAGATCGATGTCTTCAGCTTCGGCGCGGATGGCGTGGCCGGCGGCGAGGGGTCCGATGCCGATATCGGCAACTGGCAGTAGCGGGCCGCATGGCGCGGAAGCCGGCTTCACGCTGCTTGAAATCCTGGTGGCGCTGGTGATCGTCGGCATTCTGGCGGGAGCGGTGGTCGTGACCTTGCCCGACGAGGGTCTGGCCGGGCAGCGCCGGGCGGTCGAGCAACTCGCGGCACAAGCCGCCTGGGCGGGCTTGCAGGCCCGTGGCAGCGGACGCGATCACGCCTGGGGCATCGATGCCGACCAGGGAAAAGTCTGGCAGGCGCTCCCCGGCGCCGAAGGGAGCGGGGTCGGAGGCTGGCTGCCCGTCGGCGGCACCTCCCAGCCCCCGCCGTCCTTGCCCCAGGATCTCTCGGTGCAGGCCCTCGAGGTGGAGGGCATGGCCATGCCCGTCTCTGGGCGGGTGGTTTTTTCCGCTCAGCCCACCCTGTTCGTCCTGCATCTCCGGGGAGCGGGTCGGCAGTGGTTGCTCGAAGGCGGGGTCAGCGGCCTGGTCAGCGTGCGGGAAATGCCATGAGTCCGCGCACTCGCCTGCCGCTGGCGGGCTTTACCTTGATCGAGGTTCTCGTCGCCCTGGCGATCCTGGCCATTGGCCTGGTGGCCGCGATACGGGCCGGGGTCGGCAGCTCGGATACGGCCGACGCCCTGCGTTCGCGGCAATTGGCGGCTTGGGTGGCGGAAAACCGCCTCGCCTCGTTGCGGGCGACGCGCCAGGTGCCGCCACCCGGCGAGGAAAGAGGCGAGACCGAATTGGGCGGCGAACGCTTCGCCTGGCAGATGACGGTCGGCGCCATGCCGCAGGAGATGTTTCGTCGCGTCGAGATCCGGGTGCATGCGGCGGGAAGCTCGCAGCCCCTGGCACAACTGAACAGTTTCGTGGGGGGCTTGTGAGACCGGGGCGGGCAGGAGGTTTCAGCCTGATCGAGGTGCTTGTTGCCGTCACCTTGCTGGCGGTGGTCGGCGTGCTCGGCTATCGCGGTCTCGACCAGGTTCGCCTGGCTTCCGCCCGGTTGGGGCAGCATGCCGATGAGTGGCAGACGCTGGCCGCGGCCTTCGAGCGCATCGGAAACGACTTGCGCCAGGCCTTGCCGCCGGCGCTCTCGCCCGGCAGTGACGCGGCTTTCTGGCAATTGAGCGCGGCTGATGAGCAAGGGCGTCGCAGCGGGCAACTGAGCTTCGTGCGCCCGGCCTGGACGACGGGCGAGGCGCAGCGGGTGGCCTATCGTTGGGAAGAGGGCGACGGCGGTGACGGCGGCACGCTCTGGTTGCTGCTCTGGTCGGGGCGCGAGGAAACTGCCGCCGTAAGGCGTTTGCGCCTGCTCGACGGTTTGCGCCAGATCGATATGGCCTGTCTCGACCGCCATGGCACGTGGCGCCGGACGTGGAGCACGAGCGCACAGGGCGGCGATTTGCCGCGCGCCATTCGCTTCGAGCTGGTCCTGCCGGACGGACGCCGTATCGAGCGCATCTTCGATTTGCCGGCGGCGGGTTGAGATGCTTTCCGGCAAGCGCATTTTCCGCATTTTTCCGCGTCGACCGCAGCAGAAGGGCGGGGCGGTGGTCACGGCGATTCTGGTCGTGGCGCTGGCGGCGACCACGGCGACCTGGCTGCTGCAACGCATGGATCACTGGATCGAAAGCGTCGCGCTGATGCGGGAAAAGGATCAGGCGACGGCTCTTGCCCATGCGGCACTCGATTTTTGCCGGGTCGTGCTCGGGGTCGATGCCCGTCGTTCCGCCATCGATACCCTGGATGAGGAATGGGCGCGTATCCTGCCGCCCCTGCGCCAGGGAGACAAGGAAGTTTCCGGGCGGATCGCCGACCTGCAAGGGCGATTCAATCTCAATAACCTGGTGCTCGCCGGCGGCGTGGTCGACAAGAGCGCCCTCGCTGCCTATCGGCGTCTCTTGTCCGCGCTTGCCCTGCCCGATGCATTGGCCGATGCCTTGCTCCGCCATCTGGCGGCAAGGCCGGAGGCGGCGGCCGCCACCCAGGCCGAGGCCAGCGGCCAGTCACGCCGGCGGCTTCTGCTCTGGGGTGACCTGGCCGGGGTTCCCGGCTATGCCGGCAAGGCGATGGGGCAATTGGCGGCGCACGCGACCGTCCTGCCCGGCAGCCAGGCGATCAATGTCAATACGGCCGGCGCCGAGGTGCTGTTTGCCGTTCTGCCGGGCCTGGATCTCGATGCCGCGCGCAACCTGACCCGGCAGCGGGTCGGCCTGCCTTTTCGCGATGTCGCCGAATTCCGCCGGCGCCTGGGCGACAAGGCGCAATTGGCCGCACTCGTGGATCTGACCACCGTCAGCCAGTATTTTCTTGCCCGCGTGCAGGTGAGCGGTGCCCGCAGCCGAAGCCAACTGCAGAGCCTGCTCCAGCGCCAGCCACATTTACCGCAGCCGCGAATTCTCTGGATCTCGAACCGATAATGCCGACCCTTACCCTGATCGTTCCCGATGACTGGCCCGATCCACGGCGCGAATGCCCGTGGATATTGCGCGACGAGCGGGGGCGAACGCTGGAAAGCGGCTGTGGCGGCCCGGAGTCGTGGCCGCGCCCGCCGGCCTCGGCCGACGGCGAGACGCAGGGGCTGCCTTGCGATCTGCTGCTTGCCGGCATCCAGGTTGCCGTGCATGCGGCCGTCCTCCCGGCGGGAAATCGGGCGCAGTCGCCGGAAGTCCTGGCGGCCGTGCTCGAAGACGACCTTCTCGACGACCCGGCGCGACTGTCCTTCGTGGTTCTCGACGAGGGAGCGCAACCGGCCGGCGCGGCGCGGATGGTGGGGGTGCTGGCCCAGGCCCGTCTGCATGCCTTGTGCCAGCGCCTGGGCGAACTCGGGCTGTACGTGCGCAGCGCCTGGCCGCTGATTTTTACCTTGCCCGCCGGCGAGGCGATGTGGGTGGGCGGCAGGCTGAATATCCGTTTTCCCGAGCCGGGGGGCATGGCGATTGCCGTTGCCGAGCTCGGCGCCTGGCGGAGTGCGCTGGCCGGGGCTGGCGTGGATTTTCCGCTCCGCTGCGGCTACCTGGCGGACGAGGGTGGAAGCGAGGGCGGCACCGAGGCGGAATTGCTCGCGGAGCTGGCGGCCGCCGACCGCCAGACACTGCAACTACTGGCCGCGCCCCAACGCTTGCCGCCCGGCGGTGCCGGCTTTCTCTACGGCCCGCTCGCGGTTCCGGCGCGGGCGCCGGCCTGGCGTCGGCAGTTGCGTTACCCGGCCTTCCTCGCCCTCGGCTTTCTGGCCCTGGCCTTGCTCGCTGCCCTGGCTGACTGGGGGTGGATGGCTTACCAGGCAAAAGAGTACAAATTCACGGTCGACCGTGAATTTGCCCGGATTTTCCCCGGCGGCGCGCAGGTGGACGCCGTCTTGCAGTTGCAACGCCATGTTGACGCCCTGGAAAGCGCGCAAGGGCGCCTGGGGGCGGGAGATTTTCTGAATTTGCTCGCCCCGTTTTCCGAAGCGCCGGCCCTGGCCGGACGCCTGCTCGCTCTCGATTACGGCGATGGCCGCTTGCGGGCGCGCTTGGCTGGCGAGGCCGGCACGGATGTCGATGAACTGCTCGTGGCATGCCGTGCCGCCGGCCTGCACTGTGGCCAGGAACGGCGGGAAGGAATGCTGGAAGTGACGCTGAGCACGGGAGAGGGACGATGACAAACAATCGCCAGCATGGTGCTCTTCCGGCGTGGCCGGCCGGGCAGCGTTTTTGGGCGCAGCGGAATCCGCGCGAACGGCGCATTCTGCAGATACTGGCGCTGGTGCTGCTGGGTTCGCTCTGCCTTCAATCCGCCTGGGTGCTGCATCATGAGCGAAAAAAGCTGCGGCAGCAGCTGCCGCGTCTGGCGCAGACGGCCGAACAGGTTCGTGCCCTGGCCGAGCGGGCCAGCCTGCTGCGGGCGCGGGATGCGAAGCCGGATCGGCTCGCCGAGGTCGGCGTGAAGGAACTGGCCGTCCAGGCCCGTGCCCTGGGAACCCAGGTCAGCGCGCAGGCCGGCCCCCGGGGCGAGCTGCTTTTCCGTGGCCGGGTCGACGCCGCGCAGTGGCTGGACTGGGTGGCGAAACTGCATGGCGAGCGGCGCTGGTCGCTGTACCGCTGCCAGGTGAACGCCGTCGCCGGGCAGAGCGGCCAGATCGAGGTCGAGGCCGAATTCCGCAGCCTGCAGGAGCGGCCATGAACGGGATCGGCCGGCAGCGGAGGCGTGCATGGCGGCAGGCGCTGCTGATTTCTTGCGCGCTTTTCCTGCTGGTCCTCGTCCGTCTGCCGGCCAGCATTCTTGCCGAAATGCTCGCATCGCGCTGTGCGCAACGCTGTCTGCTGGCCGTGCCCGAGGGCCAGCTGTGGCAGGGGTCAGGGCGCCTCTTCCTGCGCGCCGCGCCCGACGCTGCCTGGCACGATCTGGGCGAGGTGCGCTGGGGGCCGGAACGGGTTCTGAGCGGCTTGTGGCGTATCGACCTCGCCGGCGGCAGCATCCGGGTGGCTCCGCATCCGCTGGGGATTGTGCTGAAGGCCGAGAATCTGCAGCTGACACGGCCAATGCGCTTCCCGCTGATCTGGCCGGGATTGCCGGGTTCGGGCTGGTCGGGGCGAATCGGCATCCGGCACGGGCAGTGGCACTATGTGCTGGCCGAGGGCTGGAGCGGCGAGGCAGAGATCGAGGGAAGCGAGCTCGTCCTCGATCTTCTTCCGGAGCGGAATCTGCCGCCGCTCACCGTCCATTGGGCCTTTGCGGCGGCAAGCGGCGGGCGTCTTGCCTTTGGCAGTCGCGAATCCGCTGCCCTCCGTCTGGCCGGCGAAGCCACCCTGACGCGCGAAGGACGGGCGCGGGCCATCGACGCCCGGATCGAGATCGCCCCCGACGCCAGTTCGCCGCTCCGTCAACTGCTGAGCGCCATTGCCGTGGCCGATGCGGCGCGCCCCGGGCATTACCGGATCGCGCACGACTTCGAGTGAGGCGCGGGCGATGCGGCGCCCGGTGACGGTGCTTAGAGTCTTTTCCAGTCGATGAGCGGCACCAAGTGGCCGTCGTCGAGCAGGATCAGGCCGGCGACCGGCCCGCTGCCGTGTGGCGATTTGCAACGTTCCGGGGGAACCAGAACGATGTCCCGCACGGCATCGGCACCAAGGGCTCGTGCCTGCTCGCCGCTGCCGAGAATGACCGCGATGCGGCGCTGCAATTCGACGATCAACTGGCTGGCCGAATCGAACAACTGCATCAGGGTGGCCAGCGTGGTGTCGCGGGCCGTCTCGAATTCGGCAAGCGCGGCTGCCTGCTGGCCATGATCGACCATCGCCAGCAGGCGGTCGGCCAGGCCGTGGATAATGGCGTGCGGCTGCTCGAACTGGGAGAGTAGCAGGCTCAGGCGGCGATCGCTCGGCCGATAGGCGTAGAACCACTGGCCAAAGGCGCAGTCGTGCGGATTGCGGGCCTTGCTGAAAGGGGCGCCGCTACGCAGGGAGTGTTCCAGCGCGGACATCCAGTCGAGATGGTCCTGGCGACGTTGCGGCAGCATCTGCTGCATGGCATCGTATTCGGCGTAAGCCGAGTCCTGTCCGAGTCTGTCCCAGAGCGAAATGAAGCTCAGGGCTTCTTCCTCGAAGACGAAATAATCCTCGACCCCCGCGCCGCTGCTGCAAAACTCCGGCGGCATGCGGTCTATATAGCGGACGGCGGCAAGCGGCAGAGCGAAGGTCTTGCTGCCTACCTGGATCAGGAGGACTTCCAGTGCGGAGCCAGGGCGACTGTTCATGATCGGAAAAAATCCGTGGAAGAAAGGGATGCGAGGGATTGTAACCGCAAGCCGGGCAGCGCATTTTTGCCATTTTTCACGGTCGACCGTGATCGACGCCCATTTTCCCTCGCCAGCCCGTGGCCTTTTGCGGCTCCCCTCTCCTTCGCTCCCCTTCGCCTCCTTGCCGCGAGCCGGAAGAAACAATCGAGGAAGAAGTGCCGCCGCCAGGACTTTCGGCAACGGGAATAACGCGTCACCGGGCCGGCGCTTCAGTCGAACAGCTTGAGCAGTGCATCGAGTCCGCCGAAGTTGATCGCCATGTCGGCCTTGGCGCGGGTCGCCGGTTTGGCGCGGAAGGCCACCGAGAGGCCGGCTTCGGCCAGCATCAGCAGGTCGTTGGCGCCGTCGCCGCAGGCGATCACCTGTTCCTTGGTGAGACCGAGTTCGTCGCGCAGGCGCAGCAGGTGGTGGGCCTTGGCGCTGGCGTCGACGATGTCGCCGACGACGCGGCCGCTGAGTTTGCCGCCGACGATTTCCAGCTCGTTCGAGGTGGCGAAATCGAGACCGAGTTCGATGCGCAGGCGTTCGGTGAAATAGGTGAAGCCGCCGGACAGGATCGCGGTGCGCAGGCCGGCGTTCTGGCAGGCTTCGAGCAGCTCGCGTGCTCCGTCGGAGAGCAGCAGGCGTTCGCCGTAAACACGGGCGAGGACGCGGGCATCGAGGCCGGCCATCAGCGCCAGGCGGCGGCGCAGGCTCTCGCGGTAGTCGATCTCGCCGCGCATCGCCGCTTCGGTGACTGCGGAAACCTCGGCCTTCTTGCCGGCAAAGTCAGCCAGTTCGTCGATGCACTCGATGGTGATCAGCGTCGAATCCATGTCGAAGCAGATCAGCCCGAAATCGGACAGCTTCTTGCCGGCGGGGACAAAAGCCCAGTCGAGCTTTTCAGCTTCGATCAGCGGGATCAGTTCGTCGAACGCCGGCGTGCGCGTCGCGCCCAGCAAGCGCACCACCTGCGGCGGACGCGGTTCCACGGTCGACGCGCCGGTGGCGGCAAAAATGCGGTCAAGGAGAAAAGTCGGCAGGGCGCCGCCCTGGATGATCAGATTCATGATGTTCGGCGTGTGGCGGCCCGCTGCTGCTGGATGGCTTTGCGTTCGCCGGTGTAGTGCCACCAGGCGTGTGCATCGGCGCCATCCATGAAGCGGGTGATCGAGATGAAGACGTCGATCACGCACGGGTCATGGCGCTGCCCGGTGATCGCACAGAGTTGGTCGTAGAGCGCGAACGGATCGCGCCCCTTGAGTTGTGCCGGCTCATTGATGCCGAGCTGGCGCAGGTCGCCGGCCATGGCTGGCCCGATATTGGGCAGGTCGGTCAGCGTTCTGACCTGCGCGCGGACCACCTTGGCCGGATGCATCGGCTTTGGCCTTCAGCCCAGACGCTCGGGCAGCACGTCGCGCAGCATCACGGCGGCGTCGCGGATCATCTTCTCGGTGGCGTCCCAGTCGACGCAACCGTCGGTGACCGAACAGCCGTACTTGAGCTGGCTGAGGTCGGCGGGGATCGCCTGGTTGCCGGCTTCGAGGTTGGATTCGATCATCACCCCGACCAGCGACTTGTTGCCGTTGCGGATCTGATTGACTACGTCGTTCATCACCAGCGGCTGCAGTTCCGGCTTCTTGGAACTGTTGGCGTGCGAGCAGTCGACGACGATGTTGGCCGGCAGCTTGCCCTTGGCAATCGCCTGCTCGGCGACGGTGACCGAGACCGTGTCGTAGTTGGGCTTGCCGTCGCCGCCGCGCAGCACGACGTGGCCGTAGGCGTTGCCGGTGGTGCGGACGATGGCGACGCGGCCGTCGCTGTTGATGCCGAGGAAGGAGTGCGGGCGCGAGGCGGAAAGAATTGCATTGACGGCGACGGTGAGGTCGCCGTTGGTCGCGTTCTTGAAACCGACCGGGGTGGACAGGCCGGACGACATTTCGCGGTGGGTCTGCGATTCGGTGGTGCGGGCGCCGATGGCGGTCCATGCGATCAGGTCGCCGTAGTACTGCGGGCCGTAGGGGTCGAGGGCTTCGGTGCCGGCGGGTAGGCCGAGTTCATTGACCGCCAACAGGAACTCGCGGGCCTTTTCCATGCCGATATTGACCTGGAAGGAGTCGTCCATGAACGGGTCGTTGATGTAGCCCTTCCAGCCCACCGTGGTGCGCGGTTTTTCAAAATAGACGCGCATCACCAGCACCAGGGTGTCGGAGACTTCGTCGGCGAGTGCCTTGAGGCGGCGGGCGTAATCGAGCCCGGCGACCGGGTCGTGGATCGAGCAGGGGCCGACGACGACGAAGAGGCGGTGATCCTTGCGGTCGAGGATGCGGCGCATCACTTCGCGGCCGTGGGCGACGGTGGTCTCGGCGCTCACGGTCAACGGCAATTTATCCTGGATTTCCGCCGGCGTTGGCATGGCATCGAAGGCGGAAACATTCACATTTTCTAGTTTATTGGTCATTTGCTCAGCTCGCGTATCATGTCCTTGATCGCCGCTACCTTGTCGTTGAGGCCCGGGCAGTGGCGCAAAAGAGAAATTTTATCCTGTCCGGCCAGCTTATAGTTCCGGTTCTTCTGGATCAAATTGATGATCTTGATCGGCTCGATGGGTGGATTCTTCGTGAACTCCGGGCTGAACTGCAGGGTGATCTGGTCGGTCGTCGCATCCAGCTTCTGGATCAGCAAGGGCTTGACCAAGAGGCGCAGACGGTGTGTCGCCAGCAAGGATTGCCCTTGCAGCGGCAATTCGCCGAAACGGTCGACCAGTTCTTCCTGCATCGCGTCGAGTTCTTCGGCGCTTTCGCAGTTGGCCAGGCGCTTGTACAGCGTCAGGCGTTCGTGCACATCCGGGCAGTAGGCATCGGGTAACAGCGCCGGGGTGCGCAGGTTGATTTCGGTGCTGATCCCGAGCGGCTGGGTCAGGTCCAGCGCTTCCACCGTCTTGCCCTGGCGTAGCTGCGACACCGCGCGGTTGAGCATCTCGGTGAACACGTTGAAGCCGACTTCCTGCATTTCGCCCGACTGATTGTCGCCGAGCACCTCGCCGGCGCCGCGGATTTCCAGGTCATGCATCGCCAGGAAGAAGCCGGAGCCGAGTTCTTCGGACATCTGGATCGCTTCCAGCCGCTGCTTGGCCTGCTTGGTCAATGCCTTCTCGTCCTGCACCAGCAGGTAGGCGTAGGCCTGGTGATGCGAACGGCCGACCCGGCCGCGCAACTGGTGCAGCTGGGCGAGGCCGAATTTTTCCGAGCGGTTGATCAGGATGGTGTTGGCGTGCGGGTTGTCGATCCCGGTTTCGATAATGGTGGTACACAACAGCAGGTTGGCGCGCTGGCTGGTGAAGTCGCGCATCACGCGCTCCAGCTCGCGCTCGTTCATCTGGCCGTGGCCGATCACGATGCGCGCTTCCGGTACCAGCTTTTCCAGCTTTTCGCGCATGTTCTCGATGGTGTCGACCTCGTTGTGCAGGAAATACACCTGGCCGCCGCGCTTCAATTCACGCAGCACGGCTTCGCGGATGATGCCATCGGAGAATTTCGAGACGAAGGTCTTGATCGCCAGCCGTTTTTGCGGCGCGGTGGCGATCACCGAGAAGTCGCGCAGGCCTTCCATCGACATCGCCAGCGTGCGCGGGATCGGCGTTGCGGTCAGGGTCAGGACATCGACTTCGGCACGCATCGCCTTCAGCGTTTCCTTCTGGCGCACGCCGAAGCGGTGTTCCTCGTCGATGACGACCAGGCCCAGGCGGTTGAACTTGACGTCCTTGCCGATCAGCTTGTGGGTGCCGATGATGATGTCGATCTTGCCTTCGGCCAGTTCCTGCAGGGCTTGCGCCGATTCCTTGGCGGTCTTGAAGCGGGAAATCTCGGCGACCTTGACCGGCCAGTCGGCAAAACGGTCGGCAAAGGTCTGGTAGTGCTGTTCGCAGAGCAGGGTGGTCGGGCAGAGCACCGCCACCTGCTTGCCGCCGGCAACGGCGCAGAAGGCGGCGCGCAGCGCGACCTCGGTCTTGCCGAAGCCGACGTCGCCGCAAACCAGACGGTCCATCGGTTTGCCCGATTTCATGTCCTCGATCACGGCGGCGATGGCGGCCGCCTGGTCGGCGGTTTCTTCGAAGCCGAAGCCGTCGGCAAACAACTCGTAGTCGTTTTCCTGGAAGGCGAAGGCGTGGCCCTGGCGCGCGGCGCGGGCGGCATACAGCGCGAGCAGTTCGGCGGCGGTGTCACGCGCCTGCTCGGCGGCCTTGCGCTTGGCCTTTTCCCACTGGCCGGAACCGAGCGTATGCAGCGGCGCCGCGTCCGGTTCAGCGCCGGAATAGCGCGAGATCACGTGCAACTGGGCGACCGGCACGAACAGCTTGGCGGCGTTGGCGTAGTGCAGTTCGAGAAACTCCTGCTCGCCGTTGCCCAGATCCATGCGGATCAGGCCCTGGTAGCGACCGATGCCGTGGCTTTCATGCACCACCGGGTCGCCGACCTTGAGCTCGGTGAGGTCTTTCAGCCAGTTGTCGAAACTGGCCTTGCGCGCGGCTTCGCGGCGATTACGGCGGGGGGCGCCGGCATACAGTTCGGCTTCGGTGATGAAGCTCAGCGCTGTGCCGGCGGCGCTGCCGGCGAGCATGAAGCCGGCGTGCAAGGGGGCGACGCCCAGCGCCAGCGGCGCATCGCCGGCGACAAAAGCGGCAAAGTCGGCGCTGGCCGCTGGCTTTAAACCGTGTTCGGCGAGCATCGCGGCCAGGGTTTCACGGCGGCCGGCCGATTCGGCAAGCAGCAGCACGCGTCCAGGTTTGTTGGCCAGCCAGTGCCTGAGCTTGCCCAGCGGGTCTTCGGCGCGGCGGTCGACGGCGATATCGGGGAGTTTCACGGTCGACGCGCTTGTCTCGGCATTTTTGCCGGTCAAGGCCAGTCGACCGTAATTTCTTGCAGCGAGGAAAAAAATTTCGTCGCTGAGGAAAAGCTCTTCCGGAGGTAGCAGGGGGCGGGATTTGTCGCCTTGGAGAAGGGTATGGCGCGAACGGGTATCCCTCCAGAAAGCCGCTATCGCTCCGCTGGCATCACCGTGGGTGATGAAAAGGGCGTCCCGGGGAAGATAATCGAAGAGAGTGGCTGTCTCCTCGAAGAAGAGCGGCAGGTAATACTCGATACCGGCGCTGGCGATACTCTGGGAAACATCCTTGTAAATCCCCGATTTTGCCGGATCGCCCTCAAAGGACTCGCGGAATTTCTGACGAAAGCGGGTGCGACCGCGTTCGTCGAGCGGAAATTCCCGAGCCGGCAACAGGCGCACTTCCGGCACCGGGTAGAGGGTGCGCTGGCTATCGACGTCGAAGGTCTTGATGCTATCGATTTCGTCGTCGAACAGGTCGAGCCGGTAAGGCAGCGCCGAACCCATGGGAAAAAGGTCGATCAGGCCGCCACGGATCGAGTATTCGCCGGGCGATACCACCTGGGTGACGTGGGCGTACCCGGCCAGCGTGACCTGAGTACGGAATTTCTCGGCGTCGACCGTTTCCCCTTTTTTGAAGGCGAAGGTGTAAGCAGCAAGAAATTCCGGGGGAGCCAGCCGGTAAACGGCGGTCGATGCCGGCACCAGCAAAATATCCAGCTCTCCCTGCAGGCTTGCCCACAATGTCGCCAGGCGTTCCGAAACCAGATCCTGGTGCGGAGAAAAGGCGTCGTAGGGCAATGTTTCCCAGTCAGGCAGCAGGCGCACGCGCAATTGCGGCGCAAACCAGGGAATCTCCTCCAGCAAACGCTGGGCATCGGCGGCATTTTCGGTGATGGCAACGAAGAGGCGGCCCTGGTGTGCCCCGGCGAGTTCGGCCAGAAGCAGGGCATCCGCCGCACCGGCCACTGTCGGCAGGTCGCGGCGTTGTCCGGGTTGAGGAAGGGAGGGAAGCGGAAGCAGGGAAGAGGGGCGCACTTTGAAAACCGAGGGCAGGATGAGGCCGGGCCTGGATTATAGCGGCAAGCAGAATGTGGGCGTTTCACCCCTCCGCAATAGCGGCTTCCGTCACGGAATTCTCCTCTAGGGCGGAGTTTGGAAATTTTATGGAAAATTTTCTTGACGGATTTTCGGCATGGTCTATAATGCGGGCTTCTTTAGGCGGTTAGCTCAGTTGGTTAGAGCGCCACGTTGACATCGTGGAGGTCGTTGGTTCGATTCCAATACCGCCTACCAAAATTCCTGATGAGGCTGATGTGACTACTTTCCGAACTAGCAATGCAGTTCAGAAATCGTAAATTACGAGTCAGCCTTCATTGTTAACAAAAAAGTGCGGCTCAGCCCGCACTTTTTTTTCGCCTTGAGGCCGGTCATGCCCGATATTCGACTTCCTGATGGTTCCATTCGCTCTTATGAGCAAGCCCTGACAATCGCCGAAGTGGCGGCCAGCATCGGCGCGGGTCTGGCGCGTGCGGCGCTGGCCGGCAAAGTCGACGGGGTGCTGGTTGATACCTCTTATCTGATTGACCGCAACGTCGATCTGGCAATTGTCACCGACCGCGATGCCGAGGGTCTGGAAATCATCCGGCACTCGACGGCCCACTTGCTGGCCTATGCGGTCAAGGAGTTGTTCCCGGAGGCGCAGGTTACCATCGGTCCGGTGGTTGAAAACGGTTTCTACTACGACTTCGCCTACAAGCGTCCGTTTACCCCCGAGGATCTCGAGGCGATTGAGAAGCGTATGGCCGAGTTGGCGAAAAAGGATATTCCGGTCAGCCGCGAGGTCTGGGAGCGCGACGAGGCGGTCAAGTTTTTCCTGGGTCAGGGTGAAAAATACAAGGCCGAGTTGATTGGGGCGATCCCGGCTGGCGAGCAGGTTTCGCTTTATCGCGAAGGCGATTTCATCGACCTCTGCCGCGGTCCGCACGTGCCGACCACCGCCAAGCTCAAGGTTTTCAAGTTGATGAAGGTGGCCGGCGCTTACTGGCGCGGCGATCATCGCAATGAGCAGTTGCAGCGGATCTACGGCACGGCCTGGGCGAAGAAGGAAGATCTCGATGCCTATCTGCATATGCTGGAAGAGGCCGAAAAGCGCGACCATCGCCGCCTGGGCAAGCAGTTCGACCTGTTTCACATGCAGGACGAGGCGCCGGGTCTGGTGTTCTGGCACCCCAAGGGTTGGGCGGTATGGCAGGAGATCGAGCAGTACATGCGCAAGGTTTACCGCGATAACGGTTACCAGGAAGTCCGCTGCCCGCAGATTCTCGATAAGTCCCTGTGGGAAAAGTCGGGGCACTGGGATCACTACAAGGACAATATGTTCACGACCGCGTCGGAGAACCGCGACTATGCAGTCAAGCCGATGAATTGCCCGGGGCATGTCCAGGTTTTCAATAACGGCCTGCGCTCTTATCGCGAACTGCCGTTGCGCTACGGTGAGTTTGGTTCCTGTCATCGCAACGAGCCGACCGGCGCTTTGCACGGATTGATGCGGGTGCGCGGTTTTGTTCAGGACGACGGTCATATTTTCTGTACCGAAGAGCAGATCGAATCCGAGGTCACCGCCTTCAATGCACTGGTCAAGCGAGTCTATGCCGATTTCGGTTTCAATGACGTTGCCGTCAAGCTGGCCTTGCGTCCGGAAGGGCGTGTCGGGACCGATGAAATCTGGGATAAGGCCGAGGATGCCTTGCGTCAGGGCTTGCGTGCTTCCGGTCTGGAGTGGACCGAGTTGCCGGGTGAGGGGGCGTTTTACGGCCCCAAGATCGAGTTTCACATCAAGGATGCGATCGGTCGCTCCTGGCAGTGCGGCACGATGCAGGTCGACTTCTCGATGCCGGGACGTCTCGGTGCCGAATATGTGGCTGGCAACGACGAGCGCAAGACGCCGGTGATGTTGCATCGCGCCATCCTTGGTTCGCTGGAGCGTTTCATCGGCATTCTGATCGAGAACTTTGCCGGTGCCTTGCCGCTGTGGCTGGCACCGATTCAGGCGGTGGTGCTGAATATTTCGGAAAAACAAGCCGAATACGCTGCCGAAGTTGCCCAAAAGCTGCATGCAGCGGGCTTCCGTGCCGAGGCTGATTTGCGTAACGAGAAGATTACCTATAAAATCCGCGAACATAGCTTGAACCGGTTGCCTTACCAGCTCGTCGTCGGTGACAAAGAGAAGGAAGCCGGGTTGGTAGCCGTGCGTACTCGCGGTGGTCAGGATCTTGGCCAGTTGTCGGTCGAGGCTCTGATCGAGCGACTCCGAGGGGAAGTCGCTGCGCGGAGTGGCACGGCTTAATTATTGATATTTTGGGGGTTTTACCATCGCTCAGAACAAGACGCATCGCCTCAACGAGGAAATCACGGGTCACGAGATCCGTCTCCAGGGTTTGGAAGGCGAGCAGTTAGGCATTGTTACGGTTCGTGTCGCTCTGCAGATGGCGGAAGAGGCCGGGGTTGATCTGGTCGAAATCGCGCCGCTGGCCAAGCCGCCGGTCTGCCGGGTCATGGATTACGGCAAATTCAAGTACCAGGAAGCCAAGCGGGCGCACGAGGCCAAGCTCAAGCAGAAGCAGGTGCAGGTCAAGGAAGTCAAACTGCGCCCGGGTACCGACGAGAACGACTACCAGATCAAGTTGCGCAACATGACGCGCTTCCTGGAAGAAGGCGACAAGGTCAAGGTCACTTTGCGCTTCCGCGGCCGCGAAATGGCCCACCAGGAGTTCGGTATGCGCCAGCTCGAACGGATCAAGACCGATCTTGATGAGTTGGGTCTGGTCGAGCAGATGCCCAAGATGGAAGGTCGGCAGATGGTGATGGTCATTGGCCCGGCCAAGAAAAAGTAAGATTTTTCAGGAACCCGGTTTTCGGGTTCGTTTTTGCAGTACCGGCTGTCCGGTAACGGCCAGCTAAATACAAGTGCTTACGGGTTCGGAAGCGTTTCCGTCGGAAACCACCTGCAAGCATGTCATTAAGGAGCATCAAAATGCCCAAGATGAAGACCAAGAGCAGCGCCAAGAAGCGTTTCTCGGTTCGCGCCGGTGGTTCCATCAAGCGCGGCCAGGCTTTCAAGCGCCACATCCTGACCAAGAAGACGACCAAGAACAAGCGCCACCTGCGCGGTTCGACCGCCGTCAACGAGCGTGACGCAGCTTCCGTCCGCGCCATGATGCCCTACGCATAAGGAGATAGCAGATGCCTAGAGTTAAACGTGGTGTAACGGCTCGCGCCCGTCACAAGAAGGTTCTGGCCCAGGCCAAGGGTTACCGCGGTCGCCGAAAGAACGTATATCGTATCGCCAAGCAGGCGGTGATGAAGGCCGGTCAGTACCAATACCGTGACCGTCGTCAGCGCAAGCGTCAGTTCCGTTCCCTGTGGATCGCCCGTATCAATGCGGCAGCTCGCGAGCTGGGCATGAAGTACAGCACCTTCATGAACGGTCTGAAGAAGGCCAATATCGAAGTCGACCGCAAGGTTCTGGCCGATCTGGCTGTCTTCGATCAGCCGGCATTTGCCGCTCTGGCCGCCCAGGCCAAGGCAAAGCTCGGCGCCTGAGCTTAAGCTCTTGACGAAAAAGGAGGCGCAAGCCTCCTTTTTTGTTGGTGCCTGTGCTCTCCCGGTGGGAAAGCTGCAGGTTGCCGCTGGTTTCTATGGGATGCCGTGCGTGTTGCCGGTGCTCCCTTCCTGTTTGGCCCTATTGTTGGTAGAAGTCCATGGACAATCTCGATCAGATCGTTAGCGAGGCACAGGTCGCCTTTGCTGCCATTTCCGACCCGGACGCGCTGGAGCAGGCCAAGGCCCGCTTTCTCGGCAAGAGCGGCCAGATTACCGAACTCCTGAAGGGTCTGGGCAAGTTGCCGCCCGAGGAAAAGAAAACGGCGGGTGCCGCCATCAATGTCGCCAAGACGGCGGTTGAGAATGCGCTGAATGCGCGCCGCGAGGCGATCCGCAAGGCGGCGCTGGAAGCGCGACTGGCTGAAGAGGCGCTGGATGTCACGCTGCCCGGTCGCGCCGAAGCGCGCGGTGGCTTGCATCCGGTGACGCGCACGCTGGAACGCATCGAGTCGCTGTTTGCATCGATCGGCTTCGAAGTCGCCGATGGCCCGGAAATCGAAGAAGATTTCCATAATTTCACCGCCTTGAACACGCCTGAAGATCACCCGGCGCGTTCCATGCACGACACTTTTTATCTGCAGAATCCGGACGGCACGCTGGCCGAAAAGGTATTGCTGCGGACTCATACCAGCCCGATCCAGGCGCGTTACATGCAGGCGCACGTGGCCAAATACGGTCAACTGGAAAAAATGCCGGAAATCCGCATCATCGCGCCGGGTCGCGTTTATCGTGTCGACTCCGACGCGACGCACTCGCCGATGTTCCACCAGGTCGAAGGCCTGTGGGTGGGCGAGAACGTTTCTTTCGCTGACCTCAAGGGTGTGATCGCCGATTTCCTGAAGAGCTTTTTCGAGACCGACGATCTGACGGTGCGTTTCCGTCCGTCCTTCTTTCCGTTTACCGAGCCGTCCGCGGAAATCGACGTCGCCTTCATGAGCGGTGCGCTCAAGGGCCGCTGGCTGGAAATCGCCGGCTGCGGCATGGTGCATCCGAATGTGTTGAAGATCGCCGGGATCGACCCGGAAAAATACACCGGCTTTGCCTTCGGCTTCGGTCCCGACCGGCTGACCATGCTGCGCTACGGCGTCAATGACTTGCGCCTGTTCTTCGAGGGCGACCTGCGTTTCCTGCGCCAATTCGCCTGATCCCATTTTCGAGACAAGCCCATGAAATTCTCTGAATCCTGGTTGCGTTCCCTCGTCAATCCCGCATTGTCGAGCGAGGAATTGTCCCATCTGCTGACCATGGCCGGCCTCGAAGTCGAGGAACTCGACCCGGTCGCGCCCGCCTTCAACCAAGTCGTCGTTGCCCAGGTGCTGGAAGTCGTCAAGCACCCGGATGCCGATCGTCTCAATGTCTGCCAGGTCGATATCGGTGCCGGCACGCCGCAGCAGATCGTTTGCGGGGCGCCCAATGTGGCGGCTGGCCTCAAGGTGCCGTGTGCATTGCCCGGCGCCGAACTGCCCGGCGATTTCAAGATCAAGGTTGCCAAGGTGCGCGGCATCGAATCGTCCGGGATGCTGTGTTCAGCGAAGGAACTCGGAATCGCCGAGGATGCTTCCGGTCTGCTGATCCTGGCGGCCGATGCGCCGGTCGGGCAGAGCATCCGCGAACACCTGGAACTCGACGATCACGTCTTCGAGATCAAGCTGACGCCGAACCGTGCCGACTGCCTGTCGCTGCAAGGGATCGCCCGCGAAGTCGGAGCGATCACCGAGGCTGCGACGGTCTTGCCTCAGGTTGCTGAAGTGGCGCCGACGATTCCCGATCACCGCGTGGTCATGCTCGATGCCCCGGCCGCTTGCCCGCTGTACTACGGCCGCGTGATCAAGGGCGTCGATGCCAAGGCGGCGACTCCCGAATGGATGCAGCGCCGCCTCGAGCGTAGCGGGATTCGTGCCATTTCGGCGCTGGTCGATATCACCAACTACGTGATGCTTGAACTGGGGCAGCCACTGCATGCCTTCGATAACACCCGCCTCTCCGGTGCGGTGCATGCCCGGATGGCGCGCGAGGATGAGCAGTTGCTGTTGCTCAACGAGCAGACCCTGGCTTTGAGTGGCGATGTACTGATGATCGCCGACGATGAAAAACCGCTGGCGATGGCTGGGGTGATGGGGGGCGAAGAAAGCGGTATCACGCTGGAAACCAGTGAGCTCTTCCTGGAGTCTGCCTTCTTTGCGCCGAAAGCCATTGCCGGTCGCGCCCGGCGTTACGGTTTTGCCTCCGATGCCTCGCACCGCTTCGAGCGCGGAGTCGATTTCGGCGGTACCCGCGCTGCGATCGAGCGTGCCACGCAACTGATTCTTGAAATTTGCGGCGGGGCTGCGGGGCCGGTCGTCGAGGCCAAGGCCGATCTGCCGGCGCGGCCGCCGGTGCGTCTGCGTACGGCGCGTGCCGAGAAGGTGCTGGGCGTGGCCCTGGGTGCCGAGCGCATCGCCGGCATCTTCAGCGGCCTGGCCCTGAGTTTTGTTCGCCAAGGCGACGATTTCCTGGTGACGCCGCCGACCTGGCGCTTCGACATGGAAATCGAGGAGGACCTGATCGAAGAAATTGCCCGCCTCGTCGGCTACGACAACATCCCGGCGCCGGCACCGCAGGCCCGGATGGCGATGCAGCGCCAGCCGGAGGCACAGCGGCCGGCTTACCGCATCCGCCAGATGCTGGCCGACCGCGGCTACCAGGAAGTGGTTAACTTTGCCTTCGTCGAAGAGGCATGGGAGGCGGATTTCGCGGCCAAGAGCGAAGAGCTTGACCTGATCCGCCTGGCCAACCCGATTGCCAGCCAGATGGCGGTGATGCGTTCCAACTTGTTCGGTGGCCTGATTGCCAACCTGGTGACCAACCTCAAGCGCAAGCAGACCCGTGTGCGTCTGTTCGAGGTTGGTCGTACTTTCCACCGCGATGCTGCGGCGACTCCGGTTGTGGGCTATCGTCAGCCGTGGAAACTGGCCGGTCTCAGCTTTGGTGGCGCTTTGCCGGAAGGCTGGGGCAGCGGCGGTCGCAAGGTCGACTTTTACGACGTCAAGGGCGATCTGGAAGCCTTGCTTGCCCCAGCCGCCTTGCGTTTCGAAAAACTGGCGCATCCGGCGCTGCATCCGGGGCGCGCCGCGCGTGTGCTGCTCGATGGTTGCGAGATTGGCTGCCTCGGCGAGTTGCATCCCGAGTGGGTCCAGAAATACGACCTGCCGAATGCACCGGTCCTTTTCGAACTCGATTTCGCCGCACTCAAGGCAGCCGCTGTGCCGGCCTATGTCGAGGTCTCCAAATTTCCGCCGGTGATCCGCGACCTGGCGGTGGTGGTGGACCAGTCGCTGCAACTTCAAGCCTTGCTGGACGGCCTGAAAAATGCTGCGCCGGCGCTGGTCAAGGACGTTCAGTTGTTCGATCTCTACGTCGGCAAAGGGGTTCCGGAAAACAAGAAAAGTCTTGCTTTCCGTATAGTTATGCAAGATACTCAACGTACTTTGCTAGATTCTGAAGTTGATGCTGCGATGCAGCAACTGGTGTCCTGTCTCGAACAGGCATTCGGTGCTCAACTGCGTGCCTGACGGAAATAAGACGACAATGACGCTTACCAAAGCCGAACTTGCTGATCTGCTGTTCGAGAGAGTTGGCCTCAACAAGCGTGAGGCCAAGGATATGGTCGAGGCTTTTTTCGACGAGATCCGCAATGCGCTGGAGATTGGTGACGGCGTCAAACTCTCCGGCTTCGGAAACTTCCAGTTGCGCGACAAGCCGCAGCGGCCCGGTCGTAATCCCAAAACCGGCGAGGAGATCCCGATTACTGCCCGCCGGGTGGTGACTTTCCACGCCAGTCAGAAACTGAAGTCGGACGTCGAACTTGCCTATAATGGAACAGCGACCAGCTAAGCCGCCTGTCAAGGAAGACCTGCCGCCGATCCCCGCCAAACGTTATTTCACGATTGGCGAGGTCAGCGAGTTGTGCGGCGTCAAGCCGCATGTGCTGCGTTACTGGGAACAGGAATTCACCCAGTTGAAGCCGGTCAAGCGGCGGGGCAACCGCCGCTACTACCAGCATCACGAAGTCCTGCTCGTCCGTCGCATCCGCGAACTTCTCTACAACCAGGGATTCACCATCAGCGGTGCGCGCAATCGCCTGGAAGAGGGTGGGATCGCATTGGAAACACCGCAGGCGGCACTGGCTTTTGCCGAGTCGGAACCGGAACCGACGGAAAACCCGCTCGGCGACCTGCGGGTGCAGCTGAGCGCGATCGCCGAGATGCTTCGCCTTTGAATTCTGCTTGAAATTTCTGAAACACCTGCTATAATCTTTCTCTCTTGTCGGGGCGTAGCGCAGCCTGGTAGCGCACTTGCATGGGGTGCAAGGGGTCGCGAGTTCGAATCCCGCCGCCCCGACCAATGGAATCAAGCAGTTAGCCCAGTCTTCGGACTGGGCTTTTTGCTTTGTGCGCCCAGCATGGGCGCACTCCTGCGGGAGCAAGTCCCGTCGTAAGTTGATCACGACGAACGAAGTGAAGCGCAACTGCGTGAGGGTGACCGAGCGTGGGGAGGAAGCGTGGAACGTAATCTGCGAGCCGATGAACACCTCGGTCCCCCCTTGAGGGGGAAGAACCGGATAGAAGGCGCTGCTGAGCAGGGCGAGCGGGCATGGAACCGCAAAGCTCTCGTGATCAAGGCGAAGTGGCGTAGATCCGGCGGTTGTGCAGAGAAGGAGTGCGTTCTTACCTGAGGATATCTCGCCTTGTGCCTGAAAGGGCGACGGTTAAATCTGGAGCGAGAAGTCAGCAGAGGCCGTCCCCCAAGGGGACTTCCTTCGGGGCGTAGTAGCTGCCGGTTTGGAGCGAAGGGCCAAACGAGAAGGAGTGTTTTACGCCATGTCGATGTGTGAAGCCTTGCGTCAGATGCCTGGGGAACCGGGGCGGGTGCCAGTAGCGGACGGTGAAGCCGTGCGTGCATGCACCAGCGACGAAGCGACACGCCCGCGACATGAAACGGGAAGCACAGGGTCAGTGTTGCTGTTGGCGGCACTGACGAGAGAGAACCTGCAACAAGCGTGGAAACGGGTGCGGGCTAACAAAGGCGCGGCTGGCGTGGATGGCCGGGATATTCCCGAGACCGCCCGCTACTTGCGAACGGCGTGGCCGGTGATTCGTGATCAGCTATTACAGGGGACGTACCGACCCAGTCCGGTGCGACGGGTGACGATCCCGAAGCCAGACGGAGGCGAACGCGAGCTGGGCATCCCGACGGTGACGGATCGACTGATCCAGCAAGCGTTGCTGCAAGTCTTGCAACCGCAGCTGGACTCGACTTTCAGCGAGTACAGCTTTGGATTCCGACCGGGGCGCAGCGCACAGGAAGCGGTTGTTCGTGCGCAAGCCTATGTTCAGTCGGGACGCCGAATCGTGGTGGATGTTGATCTAGAGAAATTCTTTGATCGGGTCAATCACGACATTCTGCTGGGCCGCCTACAGAAGCGGATTGGTGATGCTGGCATATTGCGGCTGATCCGGGCGTATCTGAACAGGATCATGCGGGATGGCGTCGTCGTGTCGCGGTATCAGGGGACGCCGCAAGGCGGGCCGCTGTCGCCGTTGCTGGCGAATGTCTTGCTGGATGAAGTGAATAAGGCACTGGAAGGCCGGGGGCATTGCTTCGTGCGCTACGCCGACGACGCGAACGTGTATGTTCGCAGTAAGAAGGCAGGTGAGCGGGTAATGGCGCTGCTGCGGAGGATGTACGCCAAGCTGCACCTGATGGTCAATGAGGCCAAAAGTGCAGTGGCTAGTTCTACTTTGTCAGATTCCCCCCACCCCATCCGAAGCCGTCATGTGATAAAATGCAAGCCATTGTTTTTAATGAATTTAACGAGGCTCCAAATTTCCATGACGGCCTCAATATTCCAAATGCATTCACGAACTGGTC
>NZ_JAKLLH010000038.1 GCF_023150235.1 Azonexus sp. | reverse complement strand
CCTCGATACCACGCAACCCGCCTTTGCCAAGACAAAACTCAGCAAGCGCCAGAAACGTAAATTCGCCAATCTGGAGGAGTCCATCATGCGAAGCATCCTCGGAATTCAGCCATTATGATATTCGAGTGCAAAGACCCTGGTCATTGACGGTACCGGCAGCGGCGCATTGACGATCTTCTCGACTGACCGATAGCTGCTCGGCCCGAATTCCCGCACCAGGATCGACACTGCGCCGCGCCCGCTGTGCTTCTCGGCCAGCAGCGCCTCATAGCGGGCGATCATCTTGCGGTTACGGTCTTCGCGCATGGCATTGTCGCACAGCGCGATGTACAGCGGTTCGCCGGTGCCATATTCGGCTGCCAGCTTGCGCGTCGCCCGCTCGCCGATCACTTCGACCAGCGCCATCGTCTTGCTGTGACCGATGAGCCGGATGATGTCCTGAATGACCGCAGGCAGCGCCATGTTATGCCCCGTGCCGTTTGACGAACACGTAGAGATCGGAAAGCAGCTGCGCGTCGGCCTTGATCCGAGCATCGCTCATGCGAATCAGCTCAGCCACGCTGCTGACACCAATTTTCTGCAGCACGCGTGCCTTGTGGGTTTCGACTGTCCGGTGACTGATGCCCAGTTGCCTGGCAATCCCGTGATTATCCAAGCCTTCGAGCGTCAATTGCATGACGTCTCGTTCGCGTTTAGTCAGAAGCAATTGACCGGTCTCGAAACCACTCGCACCCATGCGTCCCCCAAAGCGGACCTGCTAATCAAAGCATCGTTATAGACTTGTGATGACAAATTCTTGCACCAATGCAGTGAGTTTTATATGCGGGTTTGCACGCATCTGTTCAGCATTCTGATTTGTGCATCACAGGAATTCCGTGGCACAGTCGCGAAAATACAGGTGCCGATTGACCAAGGACCGCTACGGCCGAACAAAGTGCATTCCGAAGTGGGTATCCGGAAAAGTTTGCGGTTCGATAACGTGCTATTGAACCGCGTCCAATCCCAAGGCTAAGACAACCCCAACTTCAATTTTGGTCACTTGGTAGACGGAAGGCTGATCACCCTGATGCCCCCCTTCCAGTATTACCCAATAGCACGAGTTCCGTGCCGATTCGGTAATTTCGACAAAGCATCCGCGTCGTTGGCGGGGGCAGCCCTCACTTTTATTGAATAGGTGTGCAGCATCAATCACGCCGTCTTCATCAATTACCATCGGCAAACTGAATACAGGCTGAGTCATGCCTTGGGGGACAACAACTTTTACTGCGAGGTTTGCGGAGGCATAGTCCTGATTGGCTGCAATCTGTTTCAGTCCCGCACGTACGAACCAAGGCAGCGAGATGTTTTTGGATGCAATGCCCGCAATGGCCGACTGCTCCAGATCGATCGCCGGCGTTGCTGAGCTTCCTTCCGCTTCTCCAAATGCTACTTGCTCCATATTCCCGTCAGCATGCCTAAGATATACGTCGGCATGGGGCATGGTCTCGATTTTGTCCCGCCAAATCTGCTTGCGAGCCAGGTCGGGGAAACGCAGCGGCCCTGTGAGGGTCCGGGAGTGCTGCGTCCGCCTGTTTCCTGGATCCGTTTCGGCCACCTCGCACATCTCATCTCCCCGCGCATTTCGAGAAAAGACTCTTTTGTCTTCTCCGGATTTTTTCGGGGAGTCGTACCGTGCTTTCCGTCTTCCAGCCTCGTAGGACAAGGACTGAAAGGGGAACGGATGGGAGCAAGAGCGAATTCGAAATACCAGGAAGGTGGCGTTTTCCTGATCGCCGAGTGGAAGCCACATCCCGCTTACCCCAAGGTCAGTGTTTCCTTCGAATGGGAGCCCGGTATACGGATAGGCGAGATGTCCCGTCGCTGTTGCCTTTTGGCAAGAGGCGTAAATGCCTGCAGCGGCCCGCCAGGCAAATTTGCTTTCTGCTATTCGCCCGATGTCTGCGGCCGACAGTCCCGATAGGTGATTAGCCAAAATCAGATGAAGGTGTCGCGTAGCCGGATTTAGGTGCTTGCTGCTCCAGAGACTCTCTGGGGCCAGAGGTGCTGTGAATAGTCGCTGGAGAAAATTGCTGGAGGAGCCGAAGTAAAAACGGATGATCTCTACGCATGGGATCAATAGCCGGCGCTGATCTCCCAAGGAGATCGATACGCAGTAAGACTGTGTGTGATGCCGATGCCAAGGATGACGGCTCAAAGGAAGAAGGAAACGCTCCTCAAGTGCAAGGCCGGCCTTCACAAAGGCCGTGGACTCGGGGTGGATTTCTAGACGCCTAAATTTCTCCACCTGATAGTCAGGTGAGGCGATTTGCTTTCCTGCCTGCCAAAGGTCGCCGATCGCCAGCATGGGTAAAGCCGCAATTGGTACCCAGGCTTCGTTTGTATGCTGATGATCGGTGCTATCGGGAAGAGAAAGTGCGGAGTGATCGCTAGGATCGCACCGCAGAGGCGAAAGACTAACCTTGATGCAGGGCTGGGCGTAGCGTCGGACGCTCCCTGGGTAGGCGCACTCGCCGAACCAGTCTAGCCGCCAGATTCGTTCATCTGGTGTCAGGCTAGGGAAGCTCGGCAAGTTCTCCATGTGCGCTCCAGTAGCATTTATCGATGGATGATTAGCCTGGAGCGATGTTCACTAGCATTTATCGTTGGAATTTACACTCATACCCCGGCGTTATGCGCCTGCTGGTCGGCCCAGTACGAGGAGCGGACCATCGGCGCGCAGGCGGCGCCGGAGAAGCCCATGGTTTTGGCTTCGTTCTCGAACATCTTGAAGACGTCGGGATGGACGTAACGGCTGACCGGCAGGTGGTGGCCGGAGGGGGCGAGGTATTGACCGATGGTCAGCATGTCCACGTCGTGGGCGCGCAGGTCGCGCATGACGCCGAGGATTTCGTCGTCTTCCTCGCCGAGGCCGACCATCAGCCCGGACTTGGTGTTGACCTGCGGGTAGCGGGCCTTGAACTGCTTGAGGAATTCCAGCGAGTGGGCGTAGTCGGCGCCGGGACGGGCCTGCTTGTAGAGGCGCGGCACGGTTTCCAGGTTGTGGTTGAGGACGTCGGGCAGGGCTTGACCGAGAACGTCCAGCGCCACGTCCATGCGCCCACGGAAGTCGGGGACCAAGGTTTCGATGGTGGTGGTCGGCGAGGCGGCGCGGACGGCGCGGATGACGTCGACGAAGTGCTGGGCGCCGCCATCGCGCAAATCGTCACGGTCAACGCTGGTAATCACCACATAACGCAGCTTGAGCGCGGCGACCGATGCGGCGAGTTCCTGCGGCTCGTTGGGGTTGGGCGGCAGCGGCGTACCGTGGCCAACGTCGCAGAAGGGGCAGCGGCGGGTGCAGATGTCGCCGAGGATCATGAAAGTCGCGGTGCCGCGGCCGAAGCACTCACCGATATTCGGGCAGGCGGCTTCCTCGCAGACGGTGTGGAGCTTTTTTTCGCGCAGCATGGACTTGATCTCGCCGAAACGACCGGCGCTGTTGCCGGCCTTGACGCGTATCCATTCCGGTTTTTTCAACGGGGTGTCAACCGGAACGATCTTGATCGGAATGCGCGCCGTCTTCAGTTCGCCCTTTTGTTTAACGCCCATTTCTTTGACGCCTTTTTGCTTGGCGCTGCGGTCTGCGGAGTTGTCGTCAGCCATGATGGAGTTCCAGTTGCTGTAGCAGGTGTTGGCAAAGCTGCTCGCCGGCCTCGTGAGCGGTGAGCGGTAGATTGAGGTCGCGGGTCTGGATGACCTGCAGGCCCGGATAGCCGCAGGGATTGATCGCGGTGAAGGGGGTCAGGTCCATGTCTACGTTGAGCGAAACGCCGTGGTAGGAACGGCCGTTGCGGATGCGCAGGCCGAGCGCGGCGATTTTGGCGGCCCCGACATAGACACCGGGGGCGCCGTCGCGACGTTCGGCGCTGACGCCGTGCGCGGCGAGCAGGTCGATCACCGCCTGCTCGATGGTGGTGACCAGTTCGCGGACCTTGATTTTGTGCCGGTGCAGGTCGAGCAGCAGGTAGATCACCACCTGGCCGGGGCCGTGGTAGGTGACTTGTCCGCCGCGATCGATCCTGACCAGCGGGATGCCGTTGTCGGCCAGGATGTGCTCGGGCTTGCCGGCCTGGCCCAGGGTATAGACCGGCGGATGTTCGACGATCCACAACTCGTCGGGTGTCTGCTCGTCGCGGCTGGCGGTGAAGGCCTGCATCGCGGCAAAGGTCGGTTCGTACTCGACGCGCCCGAGGCGCTTGACGATCAACGGCGGCTGGCCGCCGGCAGCAGGCTGCTCCACGCTGGGCGGGCCGGCTTAGAGGACGACCTTGACCAGCGGGTGCGCGGTCAGCTCCATGTACAGCGCGTCGAGCTGCGGCTTGGAGGTGGCGACCACGGTGCAGGTCAGGCCGACGTATTTGCCGCCGGAGCTGGCGCGCATTTCCATCGTCGCGCCGTCAAAGCCCGGGGCATGTCGGGTGACGATTTCCAGGACGACCTGGGCCAGTTGGTCGTCAGCCTTGCCCATGATCTTGAGCGGGAAGTTGCAAGGAAATTCGAGCAGGGTTTCGGGTTGTTCAGCCATCAGTCAAACCTTAATTCAATCGCCATTCAGCCTTGGCGCATCACGGAGTTCTTGAAGTCCTGGTACCACTGCCACATCCGCGCCGCCAGCGGCCCGGGCGTGCCGCTACCGACCGGCTGGCCGTCGAGGCGGACAATGGCCAGCACTTCCTTGGTCGAGGAGGTCATCCAGACCTCGTCGGCACTGCGAAGTTCCGCTTCGCTGATTTCACGGATTTCCAGGGGTTGACCGTGGCATTGCGCGAGTTCGAGGATCACGTCGTAGGTGATGCCGGGCAGCATCAGGTGGGTCTTTGGCGGAGCCAGCAACACCCCGTCGCGAACGACGAAAACATTCGATGCGGCGCCCTCCTTGAGGTAGCCATCGCGGATCAGCAGTGCTTCGGCGCAGCCCTGCGCCACCGCCAGCTGGCGGGCCAGCACATTCGGCAGCAAGGAGATGACCTTGAGGTCGCAGCGCGACCAGCGCAGATCCGGCACGCTGATCGCCACGACGCCTGCGGCACGGGTGGCGGCGTCCGGCGTCACCAACGGCCCGGCAAAGGCAAAGACGGTGGCCGGGACGCTGGTGGGCGGAAAGGCGTGATCGCGCTTGTTATCGGCACCGCGCGTCACCTGCAGGTAGATCGACTGGTCGCCCCACGGCGCGGCAGCGATCAGTTGTTCGACCACCGCGCGCCAGGCGTCGAGCGGCAGCGGATTGGGCAAGGCGATGCCATTCAGCGTCGCCTGCAGGCGAGCGAGATGCTCGTCGATCCGGAACGCCCGCCGCGAGTACACCGGGATCACTTCATAAACGCCGTCGCCGTAGAGAAAACCCCGGTCGAGCGGCGACACGCTGGCCTCGGCCAGCGGCAGGAAGCGGCCATTGAGATAGACCGGGTCGGCAACATGCGGCGAAGTCAGGCAGGGAGTCATGCTGAAGTTCCTGGCGGGCGGAAAGGTGGCGAGGGCGATTTAGTTGAACCAGAGTTTGACGCTGTCGATGGCCCGCCCGAGAAAGCCGGCCGTCGCCACGTTTTCAAGCGCCAGGACGGGATACTCCGCATAAGGCTTGCCATCGATGCTGACCTTGAGCATGCCGACCTCCTGCCCCGCTTGAATCGGCGCCACCAGACGGGCGCCGGCGACGAATTCGCTCTTGAGCTTGTCCGCGTAGCCCTTGGGCAGGGCCAGCGTCAAGTCGCTGACGAAGCCGGCCTTGACCTGATTTTGCGCGCCTTTCCAGACACGCGGCGTGGCTACCGGCTGGTCCTTGCCATAGAGCGTCATGCCGTCGAAGGAAAGGAAACCCCAGTTCAGCAGTTTCTGCGATTCCGACGCGCGGGCGCCGTCCGAGGCCGTGCCGAGCACCACCGAGAGCAGGCGGCGCTTGTCGCGCAGGGCGGAAGAAATCAGGCAGTAGCCCGCCGCCGCCGTGTAACCCGTCTTGACGCCATCGACACTGGGATCGATGAAAAGCAGGCGGTTGCGATTGGGCTGGGTGATGTTGTTGTAGCGGAATTCCTTCATCGAGTAATACTTTCTGTATTCCTCGGGAAAATCGCGGATCAGCGCGGCGGCCAGAATCGACAGGTCGCGGGCGGTAGTGTAATGGTTGGGGTCGGGCAGGCCGGTCGAGTTACGGAAGTTCGAGGCTTTCATCCCCAGGCGCTGCGCCTCGCGGTTCATCAACTGCGCAAAGCTCTCCTCGCTACCGGCGATGCCTTCGGCCAAGGCAACGCAGGCGTCGTTGCCGGACTGCACGATCATGCCCTTGATCAGTTCTTCGACCGGGACTTGCGTATCGACCTTGATGAACATTTTCGAGCCACCGGTTTTCCAGGCTTTCTGCGATACCGGCAGGGGCTGCTGCAGGCCCAGCGTCTTCTGGCGAATGGCCGAGAAAGTCAGGTAGGCGGTCATCAGCTTGGTCAGCGACGCCGGCTCCAGCCGCTCGTCGGGTTTTTCCGCCGTCAGGGTCTGGCCGGAACCCATTTCGAGCAAGACCCAGGATTTGGCGACCACCGTCGGCGGGACCGGCATCTGCACGCTGGCGGTCTGCGCCAGCGCGGCCCCCAGTGGCGCGAGGAGCAACAGGCAGAAGGAAGCGGAGCGATGAAGGGAGGAAAGCATGTTCGGCGCGGACTCGATCAGGTCGGAGAGGGAGAATTATACCCTCCGCCGCGAGCCTCGCCGGCGAAGCGGCGGCACTTGCCGCAAGCGTCGGCCGGGGAAGAAATTCATCGCCATGTAATTTTGCCGGTCTATGATCGTCGTTTTTTTGAGAACCCTGCAATGGAACTGCTGTTGTGGCGACACGCCGAGGCCGAGGAAGGCAGCGATGACCTGAACCGCCCCCTGACCGAGCGTGGACAGCGTCAGGCCAAACTGATGGCGGAGTGGATCAGGAAGTACGCGCCCAAGGAGATGCGCATCCTGGTGAGCCCGGCGGTCCGCACGCAGCAAACCGCCGCCGCACTCGAGCTACCCTTCGAGACCCTGCGCCGCCTGGGGCCGGACGCCTGCGTTTCGGAACTGATTGCCGCCTCCGAATGGCCGACCGCGCCGGGAGCGACGCTGATCATCGGCCACCAGCCGACCCTGGGGCGCCTCGCGGCCCTGCTCCTGGCCGGCGCCGAAGCCGAGTGGAGCGTCAAGAAAGGCGCGCTATGGTGGTTGAGCAATCGTCTGCGCCGGGGCGAAACCCAGACCGTGCTGCGTGCCATGCTCCCCCCCGACCTGCTGCTGTAGCCCTCAACTCACCACATAGGCAGCGGCGGCGGTGGCAACCACCTGCCCATCCTCGCCCAGCAGGGACATCTGCGTCGAGGCGATGCGCCCGCCCAGGCGAGTGACTTCGCCACGGGCCTCGAAGTGCGCACCGATGCCCGGACGCAGGTAATCGACCCGCAGATCGATAGTGCCGATTCGTGCGAAGCGGTGCATTACCTGCTCGGCGTTTTCGCTGGCGTACTTCTCCCCGATTGCCAGTGTCACGGCCAGTCCGCCGACGGTATCGAGCACGGCGGAAATCACGCCACCGTGCAGTCGACCGTGAGAATAACTGCCAATCAACTCGTTGCGCATGGCAAAGCCGAGACGGGGCGCATCGTGCCGCAGGGAAAGCACGCGCAAGCCGAGCAACTGGTTGAAAGAAATTTTTTTCTCGAAAACCTCGCGCAAAATTTCGAGGTACTCGTCCTGCTGGCGGGAATCCCGGCGAGGGAGAGGCTGCGGCGACATGGGGCTGGACCCTTGAGTTCAAACGCCCGTATTATCCCCAATTTGCCGCTATCTCGCACCACCCTGCCCGCGCAATGCTTTGATCGAAAGCAAGCTTTTTTGCCCGCAAACACGGTCGACCGTGGATTTTCGCCATTTTTGCGCGCACCGGGTGCGAAAGTCGCGTTAGGATGATGCCCGCGCCACCTGGCGTGGGTAATTCTTCGCACCCCGCCCCCGCGGGCACAAGCTGCCGGAAGAACCGACGTATCCCAAGCCCGCTGGCTTTTCCCGCCGGGAATGCCCAGCAAACGGAGTTCGTTGCCGATGAAAGACCACCCCTCCCCGGCCATGGCCGCACCGACCGAAATCCACCCGGACCCGACGCCGCCGGCACCGGGAAGGCCGCTCTCCGGTCTCGACGCCGACAGCTTCGGCCTGCCGCCGGAACGTCTGCTGCAATTCATCCTGCGCAGCCTCAATCGCATCGACGACGAAATTTTCTGGATCGACCGGGAAGGCCGCATTCTCGATGCCAACGAAACCGCCTACCGCAACCTTGGCTACCGCCGGGAAGAACTGCTGCGCCTCTGCGTCGGCGATGTCGACCCGAAGTACAAGGCCGCCCGCTGGCCGGACTACTGGCAGGCCCTGAAGGCACGCGGCTCGCTGACCTTCGAGTCGCAACACCTGACCCGGGCCGGAAGTATTTTCCCGATTGAGGTGGTAGCCAATCATGTCGAGTTCGACGGTCGCGAATTTAATTGCTCGCTGGTGCGCGACATCAGCCAGCGCAAGGAGACCGAGGCCGCCCTGCGCAGCCGCGAGGAGCAATTGCGCATGGTGCTGGAGGCCGCCGAACTCGGCCTCTGGGACTGGGACATCGTGCTCGACCGGGTGGACCGCAACGAACGTTGGGCCGAGATGCTCGGCTATCGCCTGAGCGAGCTCGACAGCAAGGTGCTGGATGGCCTGACCCTGGTGCATCCCGACGACCGCGAGCGCGTCTGGCGTTCGCTCAACGAAACCCAGGCCGGACGCTTGGAAAAACATCGCATGGAATACCGGATGCTGCATCGCGACGGTAGCTATCGCTGGATTTTCGATCATGGCCGGGTCACCGCCCGCGATGCCGCCGGCTGCCCGATCCGCATGAGCGGCATCCATGTCGACATTACCGAACGCAAGCATCTCGAGGTCGAACTGCAAAGACAGGCGCACACCGATTTCCTGACCGGGCTGCCCAACCGCCGGCACTTCATGCAGATTGCCGAGCACGAACTCAATCGCTCGATCCGCTACGGCGGGCAACTGGCGATCCTGATGCTCGACGTGGACCACTTCAAGGCGATCAACGACCGCCACGGACATAAATTCGGCGACACGGTACTGGTGCGGCTGGCCGAGGTTTTTCGCGGCATCCTGCGCACCAGCGATGTTGCCGGGCGCATGGGCGGTGAGGAATTCGCGATCCTGCTGCCGGAAACGCCGCTCGAAGGCGCGGCCGAAGTGGCCGAGAGACTGCGCCAGGCGGTCGCCGATACCGAGGTGCCACTACCCGGTGCCCTGCCCTTCCGCTTCACGGCCTCGCTCGGCATTGCCATGCTCGATGCCCGCGACCACACCCTCGACCAGCTGCTCAACCTCGCCGACAAAGGGCTTTACCAGGCCAAGGCCAGCGGCCGTAACCGGGTCTGCCTGGCAGAAGCCTGAAAGCGCGAAGCCCCGACGGCGTTGTCCAGCCGGCAGCGTATAATCGACTTTTTGCTTTTTTGCCGAATTCCAATGGCCCAAGACGTCAAAACCCAACTGACCGCATTGCTGCAACAGGCCCTGGCCAGCGTTGCGCCCACCGCCGCCGCCACGCCCATCCTGCTCGAACGCCCGCGCGACCCCTCGCACGGCGATTTCGCCACCAATCTCGCGATGCAACTGGCGCGCGCGCTGAAGAAGAATCCGCGCGAAATCGCGCAGCAACTGGTCAACGAACTGCCGGTGTCGACGCTGGTGACGGCGGCCGAAGTGGCCGGTGCCGGGTTCATCAACTTCCGTCTCGATGCCGGCAGCAAGACCGGCGTGGTCCAGGCCGTGCTTGCCGAAAATGCCGATTTCGGCAAGTCGACCGTGGGTGGTGGCCAAAAAGTGCAGGTCGAGTTCGTTTCCGCCAACCCGACCGGTCCGCTGCACGTCGGTCACGGCCGCGGCGCCGCCTACGGCGCTTCGCTGTCCAGCCTGCTGTCGTTTGCCGGCTGGGATGTGACCCGCGAGTATTACGTCAATGACGCCGGCCGGCAGATGGACATCCTCGGCCTGTCGACCTGGCTGCGCTACCTCGATCAGCACGGCCAGAGCGTGCCATTCCCGCCCAACGCCTACCAGGGCGACTACGTGCGCGAAATGGCCAGGCAGATGACCGTCGCTCACGGCGACAAGTTCGTCCGCGCCGCCGCCGACGTGGTCGCCGGCACGCCGGGTCTGCCGGAAGCCGAGCGCGCCGATGACGAAGCCAAGAAGCAGCGCGAGCTGCACCTCGATGCGCTGATCGCCCAGGCCAAGGAGCTGCTCGACGGCGACTGGCATTACGTCCACCAGCACGCGCTCAACGAACAGCTCGAAGACTGCCGCGACGACTTGAAGGAGTTCGGCGTCGAATTCGAGGTCTGGTATTCCGAGAAGTCGCTCTACGACACCGGTCTGGTCGCCCGTTGCGTCGCCCTGCTCGAAGAGAAGGGCCACATCTACCTGCAGAACGGCGCCAAGTGGTTCCGCTCGACCGCCTTCGGCGACGAGAAGGACCGCGTCGTCCAGCGCGAAAACGGCTTGTATACCTATTTCGCCTCCGACATCGCCTACCACCTGAACAAGTTCGAGCGCGGTTTCGACAAGGTGATCAACATCTGGGGCGCCGACCACCACGGCTACATCCCGCGTGTGACCGGCGCGATCAAGGCGCTCGACCTCGACAGCGAAAAACTGCAGGTGGCGCTGGTCCAGTTCGCCGTGCTCTATCGCAACGGCCAGAAGGCCTCGATGTCCACCCGCTCGGGTGAATTCGTCACCCTGCGCGAACTGCGCCGCGAAGTCGGCAACGACGCCTGCCGCTTCTTCTACGCGCTGCGCAAGTCGGATCAGCACCTCGATTTCGATCTCGACCTGGCCAAGAGCCAGACCAACGAGAACCCGGTCTATTACATTCAGTACGCGCACGCTCGCGTCTGCTCGGTGATCAACCAGTGGACCGAACAGCTGGGCGGCAATCTCGCCGAGCTGGCCACCGCCGACCTGTCGTTGCTGGCCAACGAGCGCGAACTGGCGCTCGCCAACCAGCTGGCGCAGTTCCGCGAAGTGGTCGAAACCGCGGCGCGCGACCTGGCGCCGCACCAGATCGCGTTCTATCTCAAGGATCTGGCCGGCGAGTTCCACGGCTGGTACAACGCCGAGCGGATGCTGGTCGATGACGAGCCGCTGCGCCTGGCCCGGGTGGCGTTGGCCGCCGCCGTGCGCCAGGTGATTCGCAACGGCATGGCGATTCTCGGCACCAGCTGCCCCGAATCGATGTAATTCGCGCAGGGAGAAACGATGAGTCGCGACATGAAGCCGCCGCGCCGCCAGGCGCAGCCGGCCAGGAAAAAATCCGGCGGCGGCACGCTGGTCGGCATGTTCATCGGCCTGGTGCTCGGCGTCGGGATCGCCGCTGGCGTGGTCTGGTATCTGAACAAGTCGCCGTTGCCCTTCGCCAACAAGGTGCCGCTGCCGACCCGCGCCGACCACCCGTCGGGACAGCCGCTGGCGCTACCCGGCAAGCCGGGCGATCCGGTGCCGGAAAAACGTTTCCAGTTCTACGACATCCTTCCCGGCAAGAGCGAGGCTGCCCCCGACAAGGGCGCCGCAGCACCCGAGGCCAAAAAGGAAGAGCCGAAGAAAGAGGAAGCGAAGAAGGAAGAAAGGAAAGAAGAAAAGAAGGAGGAGCCGAGAAAGGAAGAGGCCCGGGAAAGCCGGACGCCGCTCTTCCTGCAGGCGGGCTCCTTCAGCACCGCGCAGGACGCCGACAACCAGAAGGCCAAGCTTGCCTTCATGGGGATCGAGGCGGTCGTGCAGCAGGTCATGGTGCAGGACAAAACTTTCTACCGCGTGCGCGTCGGCCCCTACGCCCGCGTCGAGGATGTGAACACGGTGCGTGCCGAGTTGGCACGCTCGGGCATCGATGCCCAACTTGCCAAGTAAAGGAGTTTTCGGGATGACCCTCAATCGTCGCCACTTCGTTGCCGCGCTTTTTGCCGCCGGCAGCCTGTTGACCGTACCCGCCTTCCCCCAGAGCGCGGGCAAGGACTACACCCCCATCGTGCCGGTGCAACCCGGCGAGGAACCGGGCAAGATCGAAGTCCTCGAATTTTTCAGCTACGGCTGCCCGCATTGCGCCGATTTCGAGCCGGTGCTGTCGCCATGGATCGCCAGACAGGGCGCCGACGTGGTGGTACGCAAGGTACCGGTCAGCTTCGGCCGCGCCGCCTGGGCCAACATTGCCCGCCTGTATTACGCACTCGAAGCCACGGGCGACCTGAAGCGCCTCGAGACCGATATCTTCAAGGCCATCCATGGCGAGCGCGTCAATCTCTTCGACGAGAAGACGATGCAGGACTGGCTGGTCAAGAAGGGCGTCGACGCCCGTAAATTCTCCGAGGTCTTCTCGTCCTTCGGGATCATGAGCAAGGTCAAGCGCGGCGACCAGCTGGCGCAGGCCTACAAGATACAGGGTGTGCCGGCGCTGGCGGTTGACGGCAAATACCTGGTTGGCGGCAAGGATTTTGCCGAGACCCTGGCCATCGCCGACAAGCTGATTGCCAAAACCCGCAGCGAAAAAGGCGGCAGGAAGTAATTCCGGGGCGGGCAGCGTCAACGCGGATTTCGATGCTTCTTTTCCAACGCCCCGCCCCTCTCCGCCCGCCCTGCTCGCCCTTGCGAACAAGGCGGGAACGATCCTGCTTTCGCCCGAGCCGCCCGCTGTCCCGATGAAGTTCCAAGGCCGATTGCCCCTCAAGGTCTTCATCACAGGCGCCTCATCCGGAATCGGCGAGGCGCTGGCGCTCGAATATGCCGCGCGCGGTGCCCGCCTCGGCCTGGCGGCGCGGCGGGCCGAACATCTACAGGCGTTGAACGATCGCCTCGGCGGCGCCCATGCCTGCTATCCGCTCGATGTCGCCGACGCCCCGGCCTTGCACCTTGCAGCCGAGGATTTCATGGCCCGTTTCGGCGTACCGGACATCGTCATCGCCTCGGCCGGCGTTTCCGCCGGCACGCTCACCGAATGCGAAGAGGATCTGCCGACCATCCGCCGCATTCTCGACATCAACGTCTATGGCATGGCGGCGAGCTTTGCGCCCTTCATCCCGGCCATGCGGACGGCCCCGGAGGCGAGTCGCCGCCGACTGGTCGGCATCGCCTCGGTCGCCGGAATTCGCGGCCTGCCCGGTGCCGAAGCCTATTCGGCCTCGAAAGCCGCGGCGATTGCCTATCTTGAAAGCCTGCGCCTCGAAATGCGTGCCGCAGACGGCCCGCGCGTGGTCACCATCGCACCGGGTTACATCGATACGCCGATGACCACGGTCAACCCCTACAAAATGCCGTTTTTGCTCCCGGCCGGCGAAGCCGCCAAACGCTTTGCGGCGGTCATCGAACGCGGCAGCAGCTACGCAGTCATCCCCTGGCAGATGGGCATCGTTGCCAAGCTGCTGCGCTTGCTGCCGAACTGGCTCTACGACCCGCTCTTCACCCACGCACCGAGAAAGCCGCGCGGCCTGCCCCCGCTCACAGCCCCTGACCGGTGAGATAGAAAGCCGCCCAGAAAAAGGGGTCAGGGTGAGTTTTTCGCAGATTCAACTGCGCCTGGCGCAGTGCTTCCCGCTTGCTGTTCCCCTGCTTTAGACGGCTGTAGAAATCCTTCATCAATAGAGAGGTGGCTTCGTCGTCGACCTCCCAGAGACTGGCCACGATGTTACTGGTGCCGGCATAGAGAAAACCGCGCGTGAGACCGATCAGGTCGTCGCCGCTGAGTTGCTTGCCGAGACCGGTCTCGCAAGCCGAAAGGGTGACCAGATCGGCGTTGAGACGGGTTTCGTAGAGTTCCGCCACGGTCAAGGAGCCATCGTTGGCTTCGTCCCTGGCCAGCAGAAGGCGCGATTCCAGCGCCTTGTCGCTCTTGAACTGCCCATGCGAGGCGATATGCAGGTGGGCGAATTTCCCTGCCTCCTGCTTGAAAGTCGTTTCCGTCGCCTGCTTGCGGGTCAGGAGCCGGGCTTTGGGCAAGAGAGAGGCCAGGCTTTTCGCCTCATCCTCGGCACTTGGTAGATCGAGCCGGCTGTCTCCGAGATCGGGGTTGCCGTAGATCAGGAGATTGTCGAGCGGCGAGCGACCCGCCGGACGCAGATATTTCTGGACACTGGAGCTGGGCAGGAAACGCAGGCTGCGCCCGGCAATCAGCACATCGCGGCCATCGTCGAGCGCGGCAAAAGGCAGATAGTGCAAGGGACCATGCGGCACGATCAAGAGATTGCGCTGCCCCAGGCGAGCCGCGGCCGGCGCAATCAGTTGCCGGTAGAGCGCCTGCCCCTTGGACCTGGCCTCCGGCGCCTGCTCCTGGATCAGATGCCGGAATTCGCGAATGGCGGCTTCCAGGGCCGGGGAGTCGAGACGCAACAGCGCCTGCCCCTGGCGATCGAGGACGAAGAGATAGAGCGCATCGCCCAGGCCGAAGTATTCAAGCAGCACCTCGTCGCCTTGCAGCAGTTCGCGGATTTCATGGCTGGAGAGGGCGTTGACCGTGATCAGGGAGGCCAGCTGCGGGTCTTTCTGCTGCAAATCCTGGCTTTCTTGGCGGGCGTTCTGACGAGTCTTTCCCGCCCCGTCCTGGCTCATATCGACCGGCAGCTGCAAACTGGCCGCATGGCGGGCAGCCAGCAGTTTTTCCAGCTTCTGCCGACTATCGCTGTTCCGCGCTGCCGCCAGCGGGGTACTTTCACGGGCAGCCAGCAGGTCGACCAGGGCGCGCGACTTGGCACGTTCGATGAACTCGAAGGCGAGCTGATCCTGCCCCAGCTTGCGGGCGGCTTCAACGGCTCTGGAATAAAGCGCCTGTTTGTCGCCGACAAAGCCGATCTTGCTGGCTTCGGTATTGATGCTGGCGCGCTGCTGCTCGACCTGTTCGATCGCCTCGCGATAATGCTTCAATGCTTCGTCGCCGCGACCGTCGCCGTCGGCGATACGGCCCCGGTCGGCCAGCAGCAGCCAGTAGATTTCGCCATTTTCGCGGACTTGGCGAATCTCCAGCAGACGATCGAAACCGCGCCGGGCTTCGTCGATCTGCCCGCTTTCGAGCAAGGCCTTGTTGAGCATGAAGGCACGCGGCAATTCGGCCCACACCCAGTTGTTCACGCCGGTGAGGAAGCTGCCGCTGACCAGGCGATCGAGAAAGACGTTGATGGCAAAGCTGCGGTCATCGCGAATGGCGTCAATCACGCCTGCGTAATCCTTGAGCCCCATGCGGGCGCGCGCCAGGGCAAAGGCCTTGGCATTCGCGTAATCGCTGAGCGGCCCAACGGGAATATTCCGTAAGGATTTTTCCGCCTTCCAGGCATTTTCCTCGTCGCCCCCGAGGGCATGAGCCAGGGAAAGTGCGGCATAGGCATTGCTCCACATATCGAAATCGTCGCTATCGTCGTCCTTCAGCCAGGCGAGGGTCTTCTCGGCCTCCTTCACCGCTTCGGCATAGCGGCCGAGCTCGATGTGGGCCTCCGCACGCATGATGTGAATGGCCGGAGTCGCATCGTTGAGACCGAAGAGACGGGTACGCCTGTCGCCCTGAGCCACCTTGGCCTCCAGGGTATCGAGACATTCCAGCAGGCGGTGGTAACGCTTTGTTTTGGAATAGGCGTAACACAAGGCATGTTGGTCGCGGGTTCCCAGCGGCTTGGCGCGGGCCTGCTCCTCGATGCTTTTCTCGAGCAGGTCGTAGCGGCCGGTCGCCGCCATCTGGATCTGATCGGTCGAATAATCCGCCAGGGCGGTGGTGGCTGCAAAACTACCGACAAGCAGCATGAGAGAGAGTCGATGGTGCATGATGGGTCGCCTGGATAGGCCCGCGCGGCTGCAACGGGAAAAAAAACGGCCACCCGGAGGTGGCCGCCGACTGCTCCGGGTAAGGGAAGACTCAGAACCAGTAGCCGATATTGGCGGTAAAGCCCTGAGTACCGGGACCACGCATCAGGGTCAGGCCGCCGCGAACGAAGCTGCGGGCATCCTGCGCGCTCTTGTTGGTGCCGATGGTGATGCCCAGTTCCTGGAAGTTATCGAGGAAAGGCTTGTCGCCACCAAAATAACGGGTATCGATCAGCGAATACTCGATAGTCATTTTCTTGCCCAGATTGACCGGCTGCGACAGCATCACGCCGTTACGCATCGCCATGCTCTTGATCGACGGGTCGAAGGAGTAGTCGCCGGCGCTGAACTTGCCGGTCTGGTAGTAACCGAGCATGTTGCCGATGGCGATGTCGAAGCCGGACATCGGGATCACGTAGTTGCTGGCGACCGATGCCGAGTAGAGCGTGGCCACCGTTGCCCGGTCGGCCGAGGCGACCGCCGAGTAGCGGGCACTCGGAGTGATCGTCCAGTAGTCGCTCAGGGGCAGACGGTAGGCGACGCCGAGGCCGGAATGCACGGTCTTGGCGCTGCCGACTTCGACGACGGTGATCGGCATGCTGAAGCTCAGCTGGCGACGCGGGTCGATGTCGTTGCGGATGGTGTAGGAAAGAGGGATCGAAGCGGTGGACACCTTGTCGGCACTGTTGCTGACGTTGTAGGAGCCGTAGCTCAGGCCGACGCCGAGCAGGTTGTTGTTGCCGGCACCGCTGCTGGCGGGGGCGGAAACAGCGGTCGGCGAAGCGCTGAAGGAAGCATTGAAGTCGGCGCTCATCATCATCGGGATCATGCCGCCGGCACCGGTAATCGGACTGGTGGCCGAGTGCTGCGCCTGATAGTTCATGATCTTGCCGATGATCCCGTTCTTCTTGATGTAGTCCTCGAGCATGCGCTGGGACTCCTTGCGGGTAGCACCGGTAAAGCTGCCGTGTTCGCCGATTTCAACGAAGTTGTAGTTGAGGCGGGTCGAGCTGTCGAGGTAGCTGAGATTGATATTCACATCGCTGAAGCGCCCCAGGACATTGGCGACCGAAGTGTCGGTGTAGTTGATGTTGCTGGTGGAAAAATTCTTCAATGCGTCGATGAAGCTGGTCGACTTGGAATCGCAGATCAGCGAACCCTGGTTGCCATTGACAGCGACCTGGAAGCCGTAGGATTTGCGCAGCTCAGTTGTGCCTGCGCCGAAGTGCTGATGATCCCGGACAGCGCGACGGCAGCGATGGAAAGACCTCTCTTCATTTTCTACTCCCCTGATGTTGTTGAATTTTCATCGTTCCCCGGACCCTCCGCCCGTGAAATCGAAGTCCCCTTGCGAGGCTCTCAATTTGCAATCTTTTACATTTTTTCGTCAAGCACCGGCGTAAAGCGATTGACGATCGCCCACGGCGAGTGTTGCGTTTTCACACCAACGGTTTGGGGGCGTCATCAGCTAAAATAGTCCGATGCTGAATCTCACGATCAATGGCGAAGACCGCCAGTTTCCCGCAGCCCTGACCGTCGCCGGGCTGATCGACCAGCTCGGATACACGGGCAAGCGTATTGCCGTGGAAAAAAATGGCGAGATCGTCCCGAAAAGCCTGCACGCCGGCACGCCACTGAACTCCGGCGACCGCCTGGAAATCGTCGTCGCCGTCGGTGGGGGGTGAGGATCGAGGATCGAGGATCGAGGATCGAGGATCGAGGACCAAGGACCAAGGACCAAGGACCGAGGACCAAGGACCAAGGACCGAGGACCAAGGACCAAGGACCAAGGACCAAGGACCAAGGACCAAGGACCAAGGACCAAGGACCAAGGACCAAGGACCAAGGACCAAGGACCAAGGACCAAGGACCAAGGACCAAGGACCAAGGACCAAGGACCAAGGACCA
>NZ_JAKLLH010000010.1 GCF_023150235.1 Azonexus sp. | reverse complement strand
CGACATGAACACCCTGCTCGACGCCGCCCGCCTGATGGTCTGGCGCGCCGCCCAGCTCAAGGACGCCGGCAAGCCCTGCCTGAAGGAAGCCTCAATGGCCAAGATGTTCGCCTCCGAAGCCGCCGAGAAGATCGCCTCCGCCGCCATCCAGATCCACGGCGGCGTCGGCTACACCAGCGACTTCCCGGTCGAACGCATCTACCGCGACGTGCGCATCTGCCAGATCTACGAAGGCGCCAACGACATCCAGCGCCTGGTGATCGGCCGCAGCATCGCCGCCGAGTAAAACCTGCTAGCGGGGCGAGCACCACCCCGCTCATTCCTGGAATAAATAACGCCATGCCGGAAATCTGTCGCTTTTACGGAATCGTCATCCGCATGTTCCTGATCGATCGTGAACACCCACCCAGGCACATTCACGTCAAATACGGTGATCATGAGGCGGTGCTCGGTCTGGAAAATCTGAATATCATCGACGGAAACCTGCCGAAGCGTTGCCGTCAATTGGTAAGGGAATGGGCAGAATTGCACCAGGAAGAGCTCATCGAAATGTGGGATACGCAGAACTTTCACCCACTGCCGCCTCTGGAGTAAGCGCATGGACTACAAACTTGTCTCCGCCCGGCATCTTGAGCATTACCTTTTCTTCCTCGAATTTTCGGGCGGCAAGCGGCTCGGTTGCGACCTCGGCCCCCTGCTCGCCGCACATCTCAAGGAAAGCGACCTCGACAGCATGAAGGTCGACCCCGACTGGGGATGCCTGGAATTCCTGGATGGACAGGTCGATATCGACCCCAGAACGCTTTTTCGCTGGGCATGCGATCACGAAAAAACCGATTTGCCCAATTTCCAGAACGAGGGCGGACAAAACTGACGGTTTGAACAGCATCACCCAAGCAGCTACCGGCCTTTTCCAAGAATAAACACCCAGCCAGAAGGAGACAACATGTCGGACCCGCTCGACTTTTATTTCGATTTTTCCAGCCCTTACGGCTATCTGTTGGCGGAAAAAATCGACGCCGTCGCCGCCCGCCACGGGCGCACGGTGAACTGGCACCCGATCCTGCTCGGCGTCATCTTCCAGGCCACCGGTTCGCGGCCGCCGGTCGATGGCAGCAGCGCCAAGGCGAAATACGTGTTCAACGACTTCGCCCGCTCGGCCCGCTTCATGGGCCTGCCCTACAACCCGCCGTCACGCTTCCCGCTGCCGACCCAGAACGCCGCCCGTGCCTGTTACTGGCTGCAGGGGCAGGACGCCGCGCTCGCCCGCCGCTTCGCGCTGGCTGTCTATCGCGCCTTCTTCGTCGCCGACCGCGACATTTCCGCGCCCGAGGTAGTGCTCGAAATTGCCGCCGAACAGGGAGTTGACCGCGCCCTGAAAGAAGCCCCCTTGGGGGGTGATCAGCTCGCCGCCGCGCTGCAAAGCCCCGAGGTCAAGGCCCAGCTCAAGGACGCCTGCGAACAGGCGCTGGCTGCCGGCGTCTTCGGCTCGCCGCACGTGATCGTCGACGGCGAACACTTCTTCGGCGCCGACCGCCTGCCGCAAATCGAGCAGTGGCTGGCCAGCGGCGGTTTCTGAACGCGCTTTTTCAGCACACTCACCTTTCCGACGGTTCCCGATGAAATCGATTTGCGTCTTCTGTGGCTCGAATGCCGGCCACCACACGCTCTACCGCCAGACTGCCGAGCAACTCGGCCGCCTGCTCGCCGCGCGCGGGATCGAACTGGTCTATGGCGCCGGCAACATCGGCCTGATGGGCGCGGTCGCCGATGCTTGCCTGGCCGCCGGCGGCCAGGTCACCGGGATCATCCCGCAAGCCTTGATGGGCAAGGAAGTGGCCGGGTGCGCCGTCGATCATCGGGCGCTGACCCGGATCGAGGTGGTCGACTCGATGCACACGCGCAAGGCACGAATGGCCGAGTTGTCCGACGGCTTCATCGCGCTGCCCGGTGGCTTCGGCACTTTCGAGGAATTCTGCGAAATCCTGACCTGGGGCCAGCTCGGGTTTCACGTGAAACCGATGGGCCTGCTCAATGTGAATGGTTTCTACGACCCGCTGCTGGCGATGTTCGACCGCGCCGTTGCCGACGGCTTCCTGCGTCCGCAAAACCGGGCGATGGCGCTGTGCAGCGACGAGATCGACGACTTGCTGGCGCAAATGACCGCCTACCGGCCGGAACCGGTCGATAAGTGGCTGAAAGAGGAAAAGCAGTTGTAAAGCGTAAAAGAAAGGATCGAGTTGCCTAGGGGCTTGAGCTGTCAGCGAAGCCACTCAACCCCCTGGGCAACCAGGCAACTCATAACTAGGAAGAGACATGACAACACTGAAATCGCAACTCAACCCGCGCAGCGCCGATTTTCAAGCCAATGCGACGGCGATGCGGGCCCTGGTCGACGAGCTCGAAGAACAGGTCGAGAAGATCGCCCTCGGCGGCCCCGAGGCGGCCCGCCAGAAACATCTGGCGCGCGGCAAGCTGCTGCCGCGCGAGCGGGTCAATGGCCTGCTCGACCCCGGCACACCTTTCCTCGAAATCGGCCAGTTCGCGGCTTACGGGATGTACGGCGGCGACGTGCCGGCGGCGTCGATGATCGCCGGCATCGGCCGCGTCGAAGGCGTCGAGTGCATGATCGTCGCCAACGACGCGACGGTGAAAGGTGGCACCTACTACCCGTTGACCGTGAAAAAGCACCTGCGAGCGCAGGAAATCGCGCTCGAAAACCGCCTGCCCTGCATCTACCTGGTCGACTCCGGCGGCGCCTTCCTGCCGCTGCAGGACGAAGTCTTCCCGGACAAGGAACACTTCGGCCGCATCTTCTTCAACCAGGCCAACCTGTCGGCCAAGGGCATTCCGCAGATCGCGGCGGTGATGGGCTCGTGTACCGCCGGCGGCGCCTACGTTCCGGCGATGTGCGACGAGTCGATCATCGTCAAGAACCAGGGCACCATCTTCCTCGGCGGCCCACCGCTGGTGAAGGCTGCGACCGGTGAAATCGTCTCCGCCGAAGACCTCGGCGGCGCCGACGTGCATACCCGGGTTTCCGGCGTTGCCGACCACCTTGCCGAAAACGACGCGCACGCGCTGGCGATTGCCCGCAGCATCGTCCGCAACCTGAACTGGAAAAAGGCGCCGCCGGTCGCGCTGAGCCTGCCGGCCGAACCGCTCTACGCCGCCGAAGAACTCTACGGCGTGATCCCGACCGACGCCAAGAAGCCCTTCGACGTCCGCGAAATCATCGCCCGCGTCGTCGACGGCTCCGACTTCGACGAATTCAAGGCCCGCTACGGCACGACCCTGGTCTGCGGCTTCGCCAAAATCTGGGGTTACCCGGTCGGCATCGTCGCCAACAACGGCATCCTGTTCTCCGAATCGGCGCAAAAAGGCGCCCACTTCATCGAACTCTGCGCCCAGCGCGGGATTCCGCTGGTCTTCCTGCAGAACATCACCGGCTTCATGGTCGGCAAGAAGTACGAAAACGGCGGCATCGCCCGTGACGGCGCCAAGATGGTCACCGCCGTCGCCACCGCCAAGGTGCCGAAATTCACCGTCGTCATCGGCGGTTCCTTCGGCGCCGGCAACTACGGCATGTGCGGCCGCGCCTACAGCCCGCGCTTCCTGTGGATGTGGCCGAACTCCCGGATTTCGGTGATGGGCGGCGAACAGGCTGCCGGCGTGCTGGCCACGGTCAAGCGCGACGGGCTGGAAGCCGCCGGCAAGACCTGGAGCGCCGACGAAGAAGCCGCCTTCAAGGCGCCGATCCGCGAGCAATACGAACAACAGGGTCACCCCTACTACGCCAGCGCCCGCCTCTGGGACGACGGCATCATCGACCCCGCCGACACCCGGCGGGTGCTCGGTCTGGGGCTGTCGGCGGCGATGAACGCGCCGGCGGAAGAGACCAAGTTCGGTGTGTTCCGGATGTAATGGTGCAGCACTTGCCTGCTGCCTTGCCGGTAGCCTCCGCTTTGCCTGAGACGGGTTCTGTTGCCTTGATGGTGGCGGATCGGGTTGGCCCTGCCTTGCAGGTGGCTGATCGCTCAGGTTTCACTTTGGCGGTGGCTGAGTGGCCGGGTTTCGCCTTGAGGGCACCTCACTTTCTTTTGCTTCGCCAAAAGAAAGTAAGCAAAGAAAAGGCGACCCCAGGCTACGCGGTCGGCTGCGCCGACTGCCCTGCGCTACTCGGCGAGCCGGGCGGCTGCGGAACTCGGCCCTGCGGGCCTCAAACAGTCCTCGCCGAAAGCCCCCGGCTCGCCTGCGTTGCTCGGCGCTCCACATGGGGGCCCAAAGGCGTCGCGGCGGATGAGCTGGAGCAAAAAACACAGCTGACTGGTTTTTACGGTCGACTGGCAAAAACGCCCATTTTCACGGTCGACCGTGAATCCGGGATGTTTTTCACCCGGCCCTCTGCGGCGTCGAGTAGCGCAGGGCGGGCGGGAGTCGTCGGTTCGCATTGTTTGAGCTGCAGGCGAGTTCATGCGAACCGCCCGCTCGTCCGAGCAGCGCAGAGCACCCGGCTCAGCCGGGCGCCGCAGTGGGCGCGCCTTTTCTTTGGCTACTTTCTTTTGGCAAGACAAAAGAAAGTACGCCCGCCGGTCAGCGGCGGAAACCAGCGCCTGCAAGGAAAAACAACCTGCCAGCAGGCAAAACCCCCACCCAAAACCCAAACTTTTCACGGTCGACCGTGAAAACCGAGCATTTCCCAAAAGCACAACAGCAAGAATTACGGAGACACCATGACCACCAACTACCAGACGCTGGAAATCGAAACCGCGAATCAGGTCGCGACGATCTGGATGAATCGTCCCGACGTCCATAACGCCTTTGACGAGGCCTTGATCGGCGAACTGACCGCCGCTTGCCTCGAACTCGACAAGGATGCGAGCGTCCGCGTCGTCGTGCTCGCCGGGCGCGGCAAGAGCTTTTCCGCTGGCGCCGACCTCAACTGGATGAAGCGCGCCGCGAATAACGGCGTCGATGAAAACCTCAACGATGCCCGCGCCCTGGCCCGCATGCTGCGCGTGCTGGCCGAGATGAAGAAGCCGACCATTGCCCGCGTCCAGGGCGCCGCCCTCGGCGGTGGCACCGGTCTGACCGCCGCCTGCGACATCGCGGTGGCCTCGACCAAGGCGGTGTTCGCGACTTCTGAGGTCAAGTTCGGAATCATCCCGTCGGCGATTTCGCCCTACGTCGTGCGCGCCATCGGTGCCCGTCAGGCTTACCGCTACTTCCAGTCGGCCGAGCGTATCGACGCCGCCCGCGCCCGTGAAATCGGGCTGGTGCACGAAGCGGTCGAGCCCGAGCAGCTCGACGCCAAGGTGCAGGAAATCGTCACTGCGCTGCTGCAGGGCGGCCCCTGCGCCCAGGCCGCCGCCAAGGACCTGATCCGCGCCGTCGACAACCAGCCGATCAACGACAACGTGGTCAACGACACCGCCCACCGCATCGCCCATCTGCGCGCCACGCCGGAAGCCAAGGACGGCATCTCGGCCTTCCTCGACAAACGTAATCCGGGCTGGATCGCCTGAGGGCCTTCAACATGACTCCTGTCATTTACGAAAAATGCGAACGCATTGCCTATATCACGCTAAATCGGCCCGAGGCCCTGAATGCGCTCGACGACGCATTAAACGAAGCACTATGGACGATCTGGCAGGATTTCGAGCGTGACGAGTCAGTCGATGTCGCCATCCTGACCGGCAACGGCAAGGCTTTCTGTGCCGGCGCCGATCTCAAAACCTTCATTCCGAAATGGGAAAAGGCCACGCTGCTCGATGCCCGCCGTAATCTGGGCAAAGGCATCGGCGGCGGACTGACACGCGGCCAGCACCGCATCACTAAACCGGTGATCTGCGCCATCAACGGCCACGCTATCGGTGGCGGCTTCGAGCTAGCCCTGGCCTGTGACATCAGAATCGCAGCAGAACACGCCAAATTCGGCGTCTTTGAAGTCCGCCAGGGCTTGCATCAAGGCGATGGCGGCCTAGTTCGCCTGCTCGCCATCGCCGGCATGTCCGTCGCCCTCGACCTGACGCTCACCGGTCGGGAAGTTCTGGCCGACGAAGCACTACGCCTCGGCCTGGTCAATCGGGTCGTACCGGCCGATCAAGTCATGGCCACCGCCGAAAGCTACGCCCGGATGATACTCGGCAACAGCCAGCACGCCGTCCGCTCGGCCAAGGAAACCATCCTCGACCTGATCGGCCGCGAGCTAGACGACGCCCTTCGTCTGGAAACACTCAATGCCTATGCGGCGGATTTCGACGATGTCCGGGCTCGCCTGGAAAATTTTTTCAATAGAGCAAAACAATAAAGAGGACGAGACAAGCATGTTCACCAAAATTCTGATTGCCAACCGCGGAGAAATCGCCTGCCGCGTGATCAAGACCGCCCGCCGCATGGGCATCCGTACCGTCGCCGTTTATTCCGAGGCCGACGCCAACGCCCGCCACGTCCGCCTCGCCGACGAGGCGGTGCTGCTCGGGCCGGCCGCCGCGCGCGAGTCCTATCTGGTCGCCGACAAGATCATCGACGCCTGCAAGCGCACCGGCGCCCAGGCGGTGCATCCGGGCTACGGCTTCCTCTCGGAAAACGAGGAATTCGCCGAGGCGCTCGCCGCCAACGGCATCACCTTCATCGGCCCGCCGGCTTCGGCGATCCGCGCCATGGGCTCCAAGTCCGAAGCCAAGAAGCTGATGGGCGCCGCCAGTGTGCCGCTGACCCCCGGCTACCACGGCGACGACCAGAACCCCGAACTGCTGCACCGGGAAGCCGACGGCATTGGCTATCCGGTGCTGATCAAGGCTGCTGCCGGCGGTGGCGGCAAGGGCATGCGTCTGGTCGAAAAGTCCGAAGATTTTCTCGATGCGCTGGCCTCGTGCAAGCGCGAGGCGATTTCCAGCTTCGGCGACGACCATGTGCTGATCGAGAAGTACATCACCAAGCCGCGCCACATCGAAATCCAGGTTTTTGCCGACACCCTCGGCAACTGCGTCTACCTCTTCGAGCGCGACTGCTCGGTGCAGCGCCGCCACCAGAAGGTACTGGAAGAAGCACCCGCCCCCGGCATGCCGGAAGAGCGCCGCCGCCAGATGGGCGAAGCCGCCGTGGCGGCGGCCAAGGCCGTCGGTTACGTCGGTGCCGGCACCGTCGAGTTCATTGCCATGCAGGACGGCACCTTCTACTTCATGGAGATGAACACCCGCCTGCAGGTCGAGCACCCGGTCACCGAGATGATTACCGGGCAAGATCTGGTCGAGTGGCAGTTGCGCGTTGCCGCCGGCCAGCCGCTGCCGCTCAAGCAGGAACAACTGGCAATCCGTGGCCATGCGCTGGAAGCGCGGATTTACGCCGAAGACGCCAACAAGGGCTTCCTGCCCGCCACCGGCCGCCTGATCCGCCTGGCCCCGCCGGCCGAATCGTTAAATGTGCGCGTCGATACCGGGGTCGAGGAAAGCGACGAAATCACCCCCTTCTACGACCCGATGATCGCCAAGCTGATCGTCTGGGACGAAACCCGCGACGGCGCACTGGCGCGGATGCGCAAAGCGCTGGCCGATTACCAGGTGGCCGGGCTGACCACCAATATCGACTTTCTGTCCCGTCTCGTCGCCTGCCCAGCCTTTGCCGGCGCCGACCTCGACACCGGCCTGATCGAACGCCAGAAAGATTTCCTTTTCCCCGAAATCCAGCCGGTGCCACGCGATGCGCTGCTGGTCGCCACCGTCGGCGAACTGCTCTGGGAGCAGCACGCGGCCAAAGCCACCGCCCAGCGCAGCGGCGACCCGCACTCGCCCTGGCATGCCCGCGACGGCTGGCGGATGAACCTGTCGGCGGCACGCACGATCAGCTTCAAGGACGGCGAGACGCTGGTCGAAGCCCAGGTCGGCTATCGCCGCGACAGCTGGAAAATCAGCCTCAACGGCGAGTCGACCGTGGCACGCGGTAAAAAGCTTGATGGCGACCGTTTTGCCGTCGAACTCGACGACCGCCGGCTGATCGCCTCGGTGGTTGCGGTCGACGACAAGCGCAACGTCTTCCTGCACGGCGCCACCTGGACCCTGCTCCGCGACGATCCGCTGCACCGCGTCGACGCCGGCGACAGCCACGGCGGTGGCCTGACGGCGCCGATGCCGGGCAAGGTCGTTGCCCTGCTCGCCCAAGTCGGCCAGAAGGTCGACAAAGGCACGCCGCTGCTGATTCTCGAAGCGATGAAGATGGAACACACCATCACCGCCCCCGCCGCCGGTACCGTCAAAGCCTTCTGCTACGCCGCCGGTGAACAGGTCAGCGACGGCGCACCGTTGGTCGAATTCGAAGCCAGCGCCTGAACCTGAACGCGGCGCCCGGCCCAGCCGGGTGCCGCCCATGACCAACTTCTGCTGCACCACACCACCCCGGAAGAGGGTGTGAGGAGACAAACCCATGCAAGCACAGTACAGCTACGTCCACGGGGCGAGCCAACAGCCTCTCATCGGCGCCACCATCGGCGACCATTTCGACGCCATCTGCCAGCAATACGCCAGCCGCGAGGCCCTGGTCGTCCGCCACCAGCAGGCGCGACTGAGCTATGCCCAACTCAAGGAAGCCGTCGATAACCTGGCCTGCGGCCTGCGCCGCCTCGGCCTGCAAGCCGGCGACCGGATCGGCATCTGGTCGCAGAACAACCTCGAATGGGTGCTGACCCAGTTCGCCACCGCCAAGGCCGGCCTGGTCCAGGTCAATATCAACCCGGCCTACCGCCGCGCCGAACTCGAATACGCCCTGAACAAGGTCGGCTGCCGGGTGCTGATCCTGGCCCCCAGCTTCAAGAGCAGCAATTACCTCGAAATGCTCCAGGACCTGGCGCCGGAACTGGCCAGCGCCGCCCCCGGCGCCGCCCGTTGCGCCCGCCTGCCGCAGCTCGAATGGGCGATCCGCCTGGGCAGCGAAAAGACCCCCGGCCTGCTCAATTTCGACGAGCTGCGCCGCCCGGCCAGCCGCGCCGAACTTAACGAGCTCGCCGAACTGGCGCTGCAACTGCAGTTCGACGACGCGATCAACATCCAGTTCACCTCGGGCACCACTGGCTCGCCCAAGGGCGCGACGCTGACCCACCACAACGTGCTCAACAACGGTTTCTTCGTCGGCGAGGCGATGCGGCTGACGCCGCAAGACCGCCTGTGCATCCCGGTGCCTTTCTACCACTGCTTCGGCATGGTCCTCGGCAACCTCGCCGCGCTGACCCACGGCGCGGCGATGGTGATCCCGGCCGAAGGCTTCGACCCGCTGTCCACGCTGCAGACCGTCGCCGATGAAAAATGCACGGCGCTGCACGGGGTACCGACCATGTTCATCGCCATGCTCGACCACCCGGAATTCAAGTCCTTCTCGCTCGATACGCTGCGTACCGGGATCATGGCCGGCAGCCCCTGCCCGATCGAGGTGATGAAGCGAGTGATCGGCGAAATGAACATGAACGAAGTGACCATTGCCTACGGCATGACCGAAACCTCGCCGGTTTCGTTCCAGAGTTCGACCAGCGACCCGGTCGAGCGCCGGGTGTCTACGGTCGGCCGGATCCAGCCGCACCTGGAAGTCAAGATCGTCGATACCGACGGCCGCATCGTGCCGCGCGGCCAGCCCGGCGAACTGCTGACCCGGGGCTATTCGGTGATGCTCGGCTACTGGGGTGACGAAGCCAAGACCGCCGAAGCCATCGATAAAAACGGCTGGATGCACACCGGCGACCTGGCGACCATCGACGACGAAGGCTATTGCAACATCGTTGGCCGGCTCAAGGACATGGTGATTCGCGGCGGTGAGAACATCTATCCGCGCGAGATCGAGGAATTCCTCTACCGCCACCCCAAGATCCAGGATGTGCAGGTGGTCGGCATTCCCGACCACAAGTACGGCGAGGAACTCTGCGCCTGGATCATCCTGAAACCCGGCCAAAGCTGCAGCGAACAGGACATCCGCGACTTCTGCCAGGGCCAGATCGCGCATTACAAGGTGCCGCGCCACCTGCGTTTCGTCGATAATTTCCCGATGACCATCACCGGCAAGATCCAGAAATTCATGATTCGCCAGCAGATGAAATCCGAACTCAAACTTGAGGAAGAGGCCCACGCATGAGCTATCCGCAACGCGTCAAGATCGTCGAAGTCGGCCCGCGCGACGGCCTGCAGAACGAAAAACAGGTGGTCCCGACCGAGCTCAAGATCGAGCTCATCGACCGCCTCGCCGCCGCCGGCGTGCCGGTGATCGAGGCCACCTCCTTCGTCTCGCCGAAATGGGTGCCGCAGATGGGCGACAACAGCGCCGTGCTCGCCGGCATCCACCGCCAGCCGGGCGTCACCTATACCGCGCTGACCCCCAACCTGCAGGGTTTCGACGGCGCGGTGGTGGCCAAGGCCGACGAGGTGGCGATCTTCGGTGCCGCCTCCGAGGCCTTTTCGCAGAAGAACATCAATTGTTCGATTGCCGAAAGCCTGAAGCGCTTCGAACCGGTAGTCTCCGCCGCCTCGGCGCTGGAAATCCCGGTGCGCGGCTATGTTTCCTGCGTCGTCGGCTGCCCTTACGAAGGCGCGGTAGCGCCGGAGAAGGTCGCGCAGGTCGCCAAAACCCTGTACGAAATGGGCTGCTACGAGGTTTCGCTCGGCGATACCGTCGGCGTCGGCAATCCCGACTCGATCCGCCGCATGCTCGACGCCTGCGCCCGCGTCGTGCCGCTGGCCAAGCTCGCCGGCCACTACCACGATACCTACGGGATGGCGATTGCCAACGTCCATGCCTCGCTGGAGATGGGGCTGGCGGTGTTCGACGCCTCGGTTGCCGGGCTGGGCGGCTGTCCGTATGCCAAGGGCGCCTCCGGCAACGTCGCTACCGAGGACGTGGTGTACCTGCTGCACGGGCTGGGCATTGCAACCGGGATCGATCTGGCTAAACTGGCGGCAGTCGGCGACTGGATTTCCAGCGCCATCAACCGCCCCAACGGCGCCAAGGCCGGCCGGGCGATTTGCCTGAATAGCGCCTGATCCGCCCCGAGCCTGCCACCGCGTGAGTTTCCTTTCCGCCGTTTCCGAGTTGCTGCACCCGGCGCCGCCGCCTTCGCCGCCGGTGCAGCAGGTGCTCGACCGGATTGCCGCCATCGTGGCGCCGATGCTCAAGGCCGACCCGGCCTTCGAGCGCCACCTGGCGGCCCCGGTCGAATACGCCCTCGGCTACTGCGACGGGCTGATCGCCGGTTTGCCAGGACCGATCGAAATCAGCCACCACGCTTTTGCCGCCGATCCGCTGGTACACGCGCTGTTCGCTACCGCCGATGATGTCGGGCAAATGCTCGGCCGCAGCCAGGCGGTGCGCGACTACCTGGCCGACCCAGCCTGCTACGCCAGCGACCATTTTTACGCGCTGTTCGCCGCCCGCCGCCACGAAAAGCGGCAGCTGGGGATGAGCGTCCAGGGCGATCTGGTACAAACCGAGGTGCCGCAACGGGTGCTCTACTTCGCCGACCAGACCCTGGTCGAACCCAGCTGCTCGCTCGAACAGACCTTGCGCAAGCTGCACCTGCGCGCCATCGACAGCCTGCTGCTAAGTTTCCACGACCACGTCGAAGCCCTGCGCGCCGAACGCGAAGGGCTGCGTTCCGACCTCTCGGTCGAACGCGCGCACCTGACCGTGCTCAAGGGTGCCACCGCCGGCCCGGCCTACACGGTCCACACCCGCCACATCGACGAAATCGACGCCCAGCTGCGCCGCGCTGCCGCCGCCCTGCTGCCGGAAAACCTGGTCAATGCGCTGGCCGAGTTCCTGCACACGCCGGAGGCCTCGCTCAACCTGACCCCGGTCAGCATCAGCATCGACCACATGGGCGTGGTCAGCGATGCCGCCGGTAGCGACGTACATACGATCAACTTCCCGGAACTCAACGCCCGCGACCGGCGTCATTACTTGGTGATGCTCGCCCGCGTCGACCGCGAGGAAGCCCGTGCTGCCGTCGAGCGGGTGCGCGACCAGCAGCATCGCTTCATGCTGATCTGAAGCACGGTTTTCACGGTCAACCCGGTTTTTTTGCCCTTTTCCCCAATGAGTTCTGCCTTGAGTTCTGCCTCCATTCCCTCTCCCTGCATCAACATCTGCCGGATGGATCCGGTCAGTCAGTTGTGCAGCGGCTGTTTCCGCAGCCTCGATGAAATCGCCGGCTGGGCCGCCGCCAGCAACCCCGAGCGGGTCGCGATCCTGGCCCGAGTCACCAGCCGCCGCCTGGCCAGCGACCAGAACGAGGTGCCGCATGGCTGACGGACAGGACGATTACCTCTGCGTCGGCGTCTGCATGGCCGACCCCGATTCCGGCTACTGCCTGGGCTGCGGCCGGCCGCCGCTGGGCGAACCCGGCATCGTCGCCGAGACCGTACCGACGCCGGTCGATCCGCTGCCCGCTGCCGGCTGCGACCCCGATACGCCGCAATGAACCCGGGCCTGCCCGCCGACCTGATCGTCCTCGAACGCGGCTGGCTGTCGGCCAACAATGTGGTCTGCCTTGAGGGCGAGGCGGCCAGCGTCATCGACAGCGGCTACGTCACCCATGCCGAGCAGACGGTTGCGCTGGTCGGCCATGCGCTCGCTGGCCGCCGCCTGCGCCAGGTGGTCAATACCCACGCCCACTCCGACCACATCGGCGGCAATGCCGCGCTGCAGGCCGCCCACGACTGTGCGCTGGTGGTCCCGGCCGGGGCTGCCGCAGCAATTGCCGAATGGAACGAGGAAGCCCTGCTGCTCAGCCCTTTGCGCCAGCAGGGCGCGCGCTTCCAGCCTTCGGCGACGATTGCCGCCGGCACCACGCTGACGCTCGGCGAACGCGACTGGAAGGTACTGGGCGTTCCCGGTCACGACAATGATGCGCTAGCTTTTTTCGACCCGGTGGGCGGGATCCTGATCGCCGGCGATGCGCTCTGGGAAAACGGCTTCGGCCTGATTTTCCCGACCTTGCTCGGCAGCGAAGATGGCCTCGCCGCGACCCGCGAAACGCTGAAAATGCTCGGCCGCCTGCCGCTCCGCCTGGTCATTCCCGGCCACGGCCGGCCCTTTGCCGACGCTGCCGGCGCCATCGAACGCGGTCTGCAACGCCTGGCGCGGATCGAGAACGACGGCGAAGGTCTGGCCTGGCACGGGATCCGCACCATCGCCTCGTTTGCGCTGCTGGAAAAGCAGCGTATGCCGGCAGACGAGTTTCACGCCCTGATCGCCAACCTGCCCTTCACCAACTCGGTCAATCAGCGCTTTCTGCAGCGAGCCCCAGACGAAGTCGCCCGCCGCTGCATCGCCGACCTGCTGCACAGCGGCGCGATCCGCCTGGCCCACGGCTGGATAGCGACCGCCCACTGAACGCGGGCGGCACAACCGGTTTCACAACGGGCGGCACGCTTGGCCGCACTATTCGCAGGACAATGCGGGTCGCGCGACGAACCGGTGCAAGCCGACTCAGCGCCCGGCCTGCGGCAGGGCTTTCTGCACCAGGCGCACCCAGTAGGCGACGCCAAAGCCGAGAATGTCGTCGTTGAAGTCGTAATGCGGGTTGTGCAGGGTGCAGCCACCGGTACCCGGCCCGTTGCCGAGCCAGACGTAGCAGCCGGGCTTCTCACGCAGCATGTAGGCAAAATCCTCGGCACCCATCGACGGCAGCACGTCGGTCAGCACCCGCTCGCCGCTGAATACCTCGGCCGCCACCTCGCGGCAGAAATTTGCCTCATGGACGCTGTTGACCGTGGCCGGATAGCGGTGGTCGAAATGCACCGAAATCTGCGCTCCGTTGGCCGCCGCGATACCGCTGCACAGGCGTTCGATGGCGCGCTCGACGGTTTCCTGGACCTCGCTCTTGAAGCTGCGGAGGGTGCCGCGCAGCACCACTTCCTCGGGGATCACATTCCAGGCCTCGCCGGCGTGGAACTGGGTGACGCTGACCACCGCCGACTCGCAGGGATGCAGGTTGCGGCTGACCACGGTCTGCAGCGCCTGCACCAGTTGCGCACCGGCAACGATGGCATCGACGCCCTGGTGCGGCATCGCCGCGTGGCAGCCGTGACCACGGACAATGATCTCGAAACCACAGGTGCCGGCCATCACCGGCCCCGGCATCACCGCCATCTCGCCGACCGGAATACCCGGCCAGTTGTGCAGGCCATAGACCGACTCGACCGGGAAGCGCTCGAACAGGCCGTCCTCGATCATCACCGCCGCCCCGCCTTCGGACTCCTCGGCGGGCTGGAAAATGAATACCGCAACGCCGTCGAAGTCCGGGTGCGCGGCCAGGTGGCGGGCGGCGCCGAGGAGCATCGCGGTATGCCCGTCGTGGCCGCAGCCGTGCATCTTGCCGGCGTGCTTCGAGCGATGCGGGAATTCGTTGAGTTCGGGCAGCGGCAGCGCGTCCATGTCGGCACGCAGGCCGATCATCCGCCCCGAATTGCCGGCGCGCAGCACGCCGACGACACCGGTGCGGGCGATCCCGCGATGCACTTCCAGCCCGTAACTCTCAAGTTCGCTGGCGACCAGGTCGGCGGTACGGTGTTCGTCAAAAGCCAGTTCCGGGTGCGCATGGATATCGCGGCGCAACGCGGTCAACTCGGCAAGAAAGGGAAAAGTCGGGGCGTGGGGCATGAATCATCGTCTCCTGTGGCGTGGCCGTCGCGATCCGCAGAGCGCGGGCTTCTTCGTTGCAGAGCATCCGTGGATTATGCCGCAGCTTGCCGCCTGCTGCCGCCTTGATTATCCTGCCGGGCATGGAACTCGTTCTCATTAGCGGCCTCTCCGGCTCCGGCAAGTCGGTTGCCCTGCATCTGCTCGAAGATGCCGGCTATTACTGCGTCGACAATCTGCCGGTGGTCTTGCTGCCAACCTTGGTACGGATGCTGCGCAACGAAGGCGTGGTCCGCGTCGCGGTCGCGATCGACTCGCGCTCCGGTGGCCTCGGCATCGAACAGGTGCCGGAAAAGCTGCAGTTGCTGGCCGACGAAGGCACCCGGCCGACTTTTCTCTTCCTTTACGCCGGCGACGAGATCCTGCTCAAGCGCTATTCCGAATCGCGCCGCCGCCACCCGCTCAGCGGCGAGGGCATCTCGCTGCTGGAGGCCATCCAGCAGGAGCGCCGGCTGCTCGAACCGATTGCCAGCCTCGGCCACCGCATCGACACCAGCAACCTGAAAGCCAACGCGCTGCGCGAATGGGTCCGCCAGTTCATCGAGTCGGAGCCCGGCCAGGGCCTGACGCTGATGTTCGAATCCTTCGGCTTCAAGCACGGCCTGCCGCTCGATGCCGACCTGGTTTTCGACGTCCGCTGCCTGCCCAACCCGCACTACGAAGCCAGCCTGCGCCCGCTGACCGGCCGCGATCAGCCGGTAATCGACTTTCTCGAAGGCCAGCCCGAGGTCTGCCGGATGCGCGGCGACATCCGCCGCTTTGTCGCCGACTGGCTGCCGGCCTACGTCCGCGACAACCGCAATTACCTGACCGTGGCCATCGGCTGCACCGGTGGCCAGCATCGCTCGGTCTTCATTGCCGAATGGCTGGCCCGCGAATTCGCCGGCCAGGCCCGCGTGCTGGTGCGCCACCGTTCGCTGGCCGGACACTAGGCCGGTGCCCTGGTTATCCCTGCTGCGCCCCGGCGACTGGCTGGTTCTGCTCGCCACCGCCGCCGCCGTCACCGCCAGCCTGCCGCTGTTGTGGCAGGCCGGAATCGGCGAGCACGCGGTAATCCGCCAGGAAGGGCGGATCTTCGCCACCCTCGACCTCGGCCAACCCCGCCAGATCGAAGTCAGCGGTCCGCTCGGCAACACCCTGATCGCGGTCGAACCCGGCCGCGCCCGCGTCGTTTCCGACCCTGGCCCACGCCAGTATTGCGTGCGCCAGGGCTGGCTCAGCCGGCCCGGCGAAATCGCGATCTGCGCCCCGAACCGCGTCAGCCTGCAAATCACCGGCCGCACCCGCATCTATGACTCGCTCAGTTATTGAACTGCCGGTCAGCGACGAGGACCGGCGGATCGCCGGTCTGGCCAGCGCGGCCGTTCTACTGTCGCTGGTCGATGCGGCCGTGCCTTCGCCCTTGCCCGGGATCAAGCCGGGCCTGGCCAATATCGTGATTCTGGTCGTGCTGTTGCGCCACGGCTGGGGCACGGCGGTCTGGGTCAGCCTGCTGCGCGTGCTCGCCGCCAGTCTGCTGCTCGGCTATTTCCTCGCTCCCGGTTTCTTCCTGTCGCTGAGCGGCACCGTCTGCAGCCTGCTGACGCTCGGCCTCGCCCGCCACCTGCCGCCCCGCTGGTTCGGACCGGTCAGCCTGTCGATCTTCGCTGCCCTCGCCCACATCGGCGGCCAGCTGCTACTGGCCCGACTGTGGCTGATCCCGCACGACGGGGTACTCCTGCTCGTGCCGCTGTTCGCCGCCGCCGCGCTGTTCTTTGGTACGCTCAACGGTCTGGTCGCCGCCCGCCTGCTGCAGGAGGAACCGGTGCCCGCTCCGCCTGTCCACGACTGACCATGATGCTCCCCAGCCAAGCCACTTCCCCGACCATTTGCCTGGCCCTGACCGGTGCCTCCGGCATGCCTTACGGCCTGCGCCTGCTCGAATGCCTGCTCGCCGCCGGCTGCCGGGTGCAATTGCTGTATTCGCAGGCGGCACAGATCGTCGCCCGCCAGGAACTCGCATTCGAGCTGCCGTCGCGACCGGCTGACGCGCACGCCCGGCTGCTCGAACGTTTTCCCACGGTCGACGGCGAAAAACTGCAGGTTTTCGGCCGCGAGGAATGGTTTGCCCCAGTGGCTTCCGGCTCCAACCCGCCCGACGCGATGGTCGTCTGCCCGTGCAGCATGGGGACGCTGGCGGCGATTGCCCAGGGCCTGTCGGACAACCTGATCGAACGCGCCGCCGACGTGGCGCTCAAGGAAGGCCGCAAACTGGTTCTGGTTCCACGTGAAACCCCGTTCTCGGTGATCCACCTCGAAAACATGCTGCGTCTGGCCCGCGCCGGTGCCGTGATCCTGCCGCCCAGCCCGGGCTTTTACCAGCACCCGCAAAGCGTCGGCGAAATGGTCGACTTCGTCGTCGCCCGCATCCTCGACCAGTTGCGTATTCCACACGCGCTGCAGCAGCGCTGGGGCGCCTGAGCGGCCAGCACAAAGGGCGCCGCTAGCCTTCGTGGCGGTGCTCAAGCCAACGCAGCAGGGTCGCGTACAACGCCTGCGGATCGACCGGCTTGCTGACAAAATCATTCATCCCGGCATCGAGGCAGCGCGCCCGGTCTTCGACAAAGGCATTGGCGGTCATCGCGATCACCGGCAGGGAGTCGAGCGCCGGCTGCTGACGGATGCGGCGGCTGGCTTCGAGACCGTCCATGTTCGGCATCTGCATGTCCATCAGGACCAGGTCGTAGGCGGTCTCGGCAATCCGCTGCAGCGCCTCGCCACCGTCGCCGGCCAGGTCGACGCGCAGGCCGACGTCTTCGAGCAATACCTGGCCGACTTCGCGGTTGATCGGTTCGTCCTCGACCAGCAGGACCCGCCGGCCGATATGGCGCTGCCGAAGCTGGGCTTCGGGATGGCGGCTACCGATTAGCTGGGTCTTGAGCGCCTGCGGGTCGGCTTTTTTCAGGCAGGCCGAGAACCAGAACAGGCTGCCTTCGCCAACCCGGCTTTCGACTCCGACCTCGCCGCCCATCATCGCGGCCAGCTTGCGGGTGATGATCAAGCCCAGCCCGGTTCCGCCAAAGCGCCGGGTCGTCGAATTGTCGCCCTGCTCGAACGGCGAGAACAGGCGTTGCAGATGCTCTTCGGCGATGCCGATCCCGGTATCCCTGACTTCGAAACGGATCGTCACGCTATCCCCGGCATCCGCCAACAACAGCGCACGCAGGCTGACCTGCCCCTGCGCGGTGAATTTCAGCGCATTGCCGGCGTAATTCAGCAGCGCCTGCTGCAGGCGCAACGGGTCGCCGAGCAGCGGCTGCGTATCAGCCGGGGCCTCGATCAGCAATTCGACCTGCTTGGCCCGCGCGGTATCGCACAGCATCGAGGCGACGTTGCCCATGACCGCGGCGAGATGCAGCGGCAAGGATTCGAGGCGGAATTTTCCGGCTTCGATCTTGGAAAAATCGAGAATATCGTTGATCACCCCGAGCAAATGCCGCGCCGCCATGTCGATGCTGTCGAGCCGCTCTGCCTGGCGGGCCGACACCCCTTCGCGGCGCATCACGCCGGCCATGCCGATGATCGCGTTCATCGGGGTGCGGATTTCGTGGCTCATGTTGGCGAGAAAAACGCTTTTCGCGCGGCTGGCGCCTTCCGCCTGCTGGCGTGCCGCTTCGGCCTCGGCGGTCCGCTCGGCGATGCGCTCCTCCAGCGTTTCGTTCAATTGCCGCAACTCGAACTCGACCTTTTTCAGCTCCGAAATATCGGCCTGATGGCTAATCCACACCTCGCCCAGTTCCGGGTGCTGAAAGGCGCTGATATTGACTGCGCACCAGAAGTTGCTGCCGTCCTGGCGTCGGTTGAGGATTTCGCCGCGCCACCAGCCGTCGCGGCGCAGACAGGCGACGACATGGCTGCTGCTGCGCTCCGGCGAACCGACCAGGGGGGAGACGACCGAGAGCGCTGGCTGCTCGTCGGCGGCATAGCCGAACATTTCCTTGAAGCGCCGGTTGCAATACAGCAACTGGCCGTCCGCGGCGCGCACCAGGCTGACGGCCTCGGCCGCCTGCGCGGTGATTTCGCCCTGCAGGCGCAAACTCGCTTCGGCGTGCTTGCGGGCACTGATGTCGCGGACGAAGACGTAGAACAAGCCGCCTTCGCGGGTGCTGTACACGACGCTGATTTCGACATCCCAGACGCTACCGTCCTTGCGCCGATGGCGGGTCTCGAACAGGTCGCTGCCGCTGGTCAATACCCGCTCGATATGCGCGCTCACCGCCGCCGCATCCTCGTGCGCCTCCAGAGAGGCCAGCGACGTACCCAACATCTCGTCGGCGGCATAGCCCGAAACCTCGGCATAGGCGCTATTGACCTCGCGGATGCGGCCGCTGCGGTCGATGCGCAGGAAACCGTCGAGCGAGGCGCGGAGGATGTCGTTCAGGGCGACATAGTTGTCCTGCAATTCGCGGTAGGGCGCGCGCACACCGGCGACGTACAGCGCCCGATAGATCAGCAGGTAGGCCAGGGTTTTGTAAATGTGGCCGAGCAAGTTGAAGAGGTCGGTGACATCCTGGTACAGCGTGAAGAACATTTCGGCCAGGCCGAGCACCCAGGCCGCCGCCGCCAGCCATTCGAGATTGCTGCGCGGCTCGCCGTACTCGCGGTAGGCGCGCCGCAGCAGGAGCAGCGCGGCCAGCAGATAGATGGCGGTCAGGGCATATTCACTACCGATCTTGAGTGCGGTCAGGCCCTGGCCGGGGATGAAGGTCCGCGGCAGCAACTCGGCATGAAACAAGCCGATCCACCACACCCCGACGGCCAGCAGCAAGGCGCCGGCGACTCCGCCCCAGGCCGCCGGTGCCGGCCAGCGAACCTTGGGCAACAAGGCCACGGCAAAGAGGGCAAAAGCTCCGATGAAACGCCCGGCCAGCCAGAAATTGATCGCCTTTTCCGGGCCGCTGGGCGTGACCAGTTCGGGCATGCCGGTATATGACAAGGTATGCGCCAGGTCGATCAGCCCGATCGCGAGGAAGGCGCAGCCGAGCAGCAAGGCGTGGCTGCTGGCGGGTTGCCGGCGCAGATTCCAGGCGAGGGCGAAAACCATCGCCGAAACCGCCATGGAAAAAAGTTCGAGCGCGGTATGCAACGGCAGGTAATGCGTCGGCGAGGAAAAGAAACGGCTGGCCGGCAACCACTGGGCAAGCAGCAAAAGCAGGCTCAATGTCACCATCCAGACCCACGGACTACTCCATGCCGAACGCTCTGTCCCGCTCATGCCACCGCTCTCCCGCGTGTAATTTTCCCCACTTATTTCCCCCACTCCCAGCCCCGTGATGATACCCTGCCTGCCGGCCCAATTCTCCATTTTGCATACCCGATGCCTGCTGTTCTTGCTGCCGTAGACCTGACGCCGTTCAATACGCTGGCGCTCCCTGGCCGCGCCGCCCGCTACCTGAAAATCAGCGATGCCGGCCAGTTGACCGTGGATGAACTTCAGGCGAGCCGGCGCTTCGTCCTCGGCGGCGGATCGAATATCGTGCTGCGCGGCGATTTCGACGGTCTGCTGCTGCACATGGCGATCGCCGGCCGCCGGCTGCTGCGCGAGGATGCCGAAGCCTGGTACGTCGAAGCCGGCGCCGGCGAGAACTGGCACCAATTCGTGCAATGGACCCTCGACCAGGGCTGGCCGGGCCTGGAAAACCTGGCCCTGATCCCCGGCAGTGTCGGTGCCGCCCCGATCCAGAACATCGGCGCCTACGGCCAGGAAGTCGGCGAGCGCATCCATTCGCTGCAGGTCTGGGATTTCAAGAAACGGGCCTTGATCACGGTCGACCGTAAAGGCTGCCATTTCGGCTACCGCGACAGCGTCTTCAAGCAGCACGGCTGGCATACCGACGGCCGGATGGTGATCGTCAGCGTCGTCTTCCGCCTGCCCAAGGCCTGGCAGGCCAACTGCCGCTACCACGACGTCGCCGAAGAACTGGCCGCGCAGCGGATCGCAACCCCGAGCCCGCAGGCGATTGCCGACGCCATCGTCGCCATCCGCCGGCGCAAGCTGCCCGACCCGGCGACGCTACCGAACGTCGGCAGCTTCTTCCAGAACCCAGTCGTCTCGCGCGAGAAATGTGCAGCATTGCTCGCCGCCCATCCCGACATGCCGCGCTATCCGCAGAACGACGGGCGGACCAAGCTGGCGGCCGGCTGGCTGATCGAACAAAGCGGCTGGAAGGGACGCGACCTCGGCCCGGTCGGAATGTACGAAGAACAGGCCTTGGTCCTGGTCAATCGCGGCGGCGCCACCGGCGCCGAGGTCGAGCGCACGATGCAGGCCGTGCAGGAGGCCGTACGCAGCAGTTTCGGCGTCGAGCTCATTCCAGAACCGGTGTTTCTCTGAGCAAGCAGGCAGCCAACGCTGCCGCCAGGGTGGTCGCCATTTTCTGCTGGCGCTCGGGATCGCGCAGTTCCAATTCCTCCTCCCGATGCTTGATGACTCCGGCCTCGAACAAAATGGCCGGCAAGCGGGTGCGGTAGAGAACCACCGGCCTGTCGTAATACCAAACCCCGTTTTCGGCGTCGGCCGCCAGGTGCTTGCGCCCATGCCAGGGGGTCGGGATGAAACCCGCCCGCCGCAGGGCCTGCCCCACCGCCGATGCGCAACGCAGGCTGGTCGGCAAATCGGGATTCTCAGTCGAGACGAAGAGGCCGAAGCCGCGCTTGTGCTCCGTATAGCTCTGCTCCTCGCCATCCCAATCCCAGAATTGCAGATATTCCTCGCCTATCGAGTCATGGTGAATCGAGATGAAGAAATCGCTGCCGTCCGCCTGCCGTGGCCGCTGCGCCAGGTGCTCGATATCGCCGGAAAAATTCACCCGCCGTACCGCCAGGCCATGTTCGGGCAGGGCGCCGGCCAGAAGACGGGCCAGTTCGAGATTGAAGGCAAATTCACTACGGCCGCGCGCACTAAGCGCACCGCCATCGCGCCAGCCATGCCCGACATCGACCGCCACCGTCGGCGGCGGCGGACCGGCAAGGACAAACACGGTCGACAGGGCAAAAAACAGAAAAAACCACAGGGAACGGATTATCATCGCGGACCTTCCAGCAAGCACTCAAGGCTAACATGGGCGCATCCGCCCCGGATTCCGCGCCTCGCCGAAACCGCCCCGACACCGCCCATGCCATGCCCGAACTGACCGTTTTTTCCCACTGCCGAACCGAAGCCGTCTTCGACCGCCCCCGCCCCGACCGCCTGGTCGCCGGCAACCCGCTACGCACCACCCGGGAATGCTTCGCCACCGCGGACGGAAGCCGCAGCGCCGGCATCTGGCACTGCGAACCCGGTGCCTGGCAGATTGCCTTCGCCGAGGGTAAAGACGAATTTTTCGTCCTCATCGAAGGCCGTATCCGTATCAGCGACGAGCAGGGCCTTGCCCACGAATTCGGTCCGGGCGACGCCTGCGTCATTCCCGGCGGCTTCACCGGCACCTTCGAGGTATTGAGCCCGGTACGCAAGTACTACGTCGTGATGCAAGCCACCCCCTGAATGGGTTATAGTTCCGCGGATCATTTCCGGGCCGTCTCATCATGAACGAATCTTCCAGCCTGCCGGCGCGCGGCACCTCCGCCCACGCCCCCGACCTGAACTGGAGTCAGGTTCGCGAAACCGTGTTGATGCTCGAACTAGCCGCCATGCAGATCGAGGCGGCGATGAAGGATAGTCACTCCTCGGTCGAGGTTCTCACCGCTTCGTTCACCACCATGGCCGGCTACATGCAGCAGATCGGCGAAACCCTGAACGCCCTTCCCGACAGCGGCGAAGCCGGCAGCGCCAAGAACGAGTTGCAAGGCATCAGCGCCAGCGTTTCCGGCATGGTCCATCAAGCCATCATCGCCTTCCAGTTTTACGACAAGCTGGTGCAACGCCTGGCCCACGTCGGCCACAGCCTGGGCGATCTCAGCGATCTGGTCGGCGATACCCGCCGCCTCTTCAATCCCGGCGAATGGGTTGAATTGCAGGGGCGCATCCGTGGCAAATACACCACCGCCGAAGAAGTGGCGATGTTCGATGCCGTAATGCATGGGGTTCCGGTCGAGGAAGCGGTTGAACGCTTCATGGCGGAAATGAAGGAAAAAAGCGACGACATCGAATTGTTCTGATGCCGGACAGGACAGGAGAACCCGCATGAGCACCTCGAACTTTCCGCAGATTCCCGGCATCGACACCGAAGACGGGCTGTTGCGGATGATGAACAAGCCCAGCCTCTACGAAAAGGTGCTGCGCGATTTCCATACCCGCTTCATCAACGAAATGGCGCAGCTGCAAGCCCTGCTGGACAGCGCCAACTACGACGAGGCCGCGCATCGCGTGCACAGTGCCAAGGGTCTGGCCGGCACCATCGGCGCCGGCGACCTGCAGGATGCGGCACGCCAGCTCGAAACCCCATTGCGCGGCGGCCAGGCGCCGGATGCGGATCAACTCGGCTGCTTTGCCGCCGAACTCGCGCGCGTACTGCAGGGCATACGCCAGGCTTTTCCCGACTGAGACCGGAGAGAGGCCGGACGGAAACCGGTTGAGGCGGCAGCCGCTCCCCGTGCGTCGTACCGGCCACCGGTTTTGCCCCCTTTTCACGGTCGACCGTGAAAAAGTCAGAAATCGCTGGTGGCTTCCCAGAGAATGCTGGCTTCCGGGCCGGCCTTGGCGGTGCGCTCCAGGGCATCGAGCAAAGGCCAGGCACGCTGGCCGAAGCTGATCGGCAAGGGCTTTTTCTCCCGTCGGCACTCGGCCTCTTCCTCGTCATCCGCTGCCGGAGCAGCCGTCTTGATCGCCGCTCGCAAGGCCAGCGCGGCCGACAGCATTTCCGGCTGCAGGAAAACGCCACGGGCGGTGCACTCTTTACCCATCGCCTGCAGCAAGGCACGCGCCGTTTCGGCGTACATCAGGATTTCTCCGGTTTCGGAGGATTCAAATCTGACCAGCAATCGATTTCTCCCAGGGGCAAATCATCGTCAACAGACTTGCCGGACACCATCGGGGCGTACCCCGCCGGCTGGCAAGCGACAGCACACAAGCTGCAACACGGTTGTCATCCTCCTGTCGCATCATGCAGAATGCGGTTAGAGCCAGAGGAGCGATGCGATGAATATTAACGCTGTTCATCTTGAAACGGGCGCGGACGAGTTGGAACGTCTGGCACTTGAAGAATGTTTCAAACGGAAGCGCCACGACCACACGGTCAGCGTTTTCGTTACCCCTGCCGGCCGCTGTGAGCTGGCGGCCAAATTTGCCCGCATGGGTGCCGGTGTCGATATCGTCGATCGGGCCGACTCGCGCCAGGAGCTCGAAGGCCGGATCCTTGCCAGTGGCTGCAACGGCGACATCCGTTTCATCGGCGGCGACCTGCGCGGGGTGGCCGAGGTCTTGCCGGGCGAGCCTTACGACATCGTGTTCATCCGGCGCGGCCTTTGCGCACTGCCCTACCCGGAAGCCAAGCAAATCGTCCGCCAGTTGCTGCAAAAACTGAAGATCGGCGGCAGGATTTATCTCTCCATCCTCGGCCTGCACTCGGAACTGGGCGATGGCTACAGTGCGGTGGATCAACCGATCTCCCGGCGCTTCGGCCCGCTTGCGGCAAGCATGGCCCGCAAGTACGGCATCGACAGCGACATCTGCCTCTACTCGGAGCGCGACCTGTTCATGCTCCTGCTCGAATCCGGCGCCAGCGTACTGCGCACGATGACCACCTCCTACGGCAGCGTCAAGGCAGTCGGCGGACGCATCTGAAGGAAAGAGCGGCAAGCAAGAAATTAGCGACAGGCATTCATGCCTGTCGGTCAAACATGTTTTGGAAGAGGTTTGCATCCCCTCCCGAAACGGTCGCCTGAAACCCCGGCCTTCAGGCCGGGGTCGGCTCCCACCGCCCTGAAGGGCGGGGTTTCAAACCGGAGTTAGTCTTACGATGAACCCGCTCCCGCCGGGGCAGGCCGGCAAGGCGCCCGTCGGCGACGATCCGGAAGCCCTCTTCGCCCACGGCCTCGACTGCCTCCAGGCCGGCGATTCCTCCGCCGCCCGGGAGGCCTTCGCCGCAGCGCGGACAATGGCGCCGGAGGTTCCCGAAATCCACGCCAATCTCGCCCTGGCCCAGGAAGATTGCGGCCAGTACGAAGCTGCACTGGACTCCTGCCGCGTTGCCCTGACGCTAGCCCCCGGAAACACGCAGATCCTTCTCAACCTGAGCGCTCTCCTTTGCCGCTGCCAGCGCCTTGCCGAAGCAGAAGCAGTCTGCCTCCAGGCCCTCGAATCGGCTCCAGACCATCCGGGAGCCTGGTCCAGCCTCGGCGTTCTCCACGCCAGCCAGCAGCGCGAGGTGCGCGCCGAAGCCTGTTATCGCCAGGCACTGGAAATCGATCCGGCACATCGCAACGCACAATTCAACCTTGCCTACCTGCTCCTGCGCCAGGCTCGCTACGAAGAAGGCTGGCAATGCCTGGAAGCGCGCACGAGCCAGAGCTGGATGCAGCGCGAACTGGCACTGCCCTGCTGGCAGGGCGAATCGCTTGCCGGGCGCGGCATCCTCGTCGGCTGCGAGGCCGGCTACGGCGACATGCTGCATTTCTGCCGCTACGCGCCCATGCTCAAGGCTGCCGGAGCCAGCCGCGTCGGCATTCTTGCCTATCCCGGACTGGAACGGCTTTTTGCCACCTTGCCCGGAGTCGACCGTGTCTTGCCGCTCGGCACGCCCCTACAGCCCGGCGACTGGGATTGCTGGATCGCCCCGCTCAGCCTGCCGCAACGTTTTGCCAGCCAGGCCGACACGCTACCGGCAAGCCTGCCTTACTTGCAGGTACCGGCAGCCGCGCGCGAACGCTGGCAAGCCCGCCTGACGGATCGCGGCAAGCTCCGGGTTGGCCTGGTCTGGCAGGGCAACCCGGCCTTTGCCAACGACCGCCAGCGCTCCCTGCCCACGCCCGCCTTGCTGGCCCCATTGCTGGCCTACCCGGACATCGAGTTCCTGGCCCTGCACAAGGACGGCGCCTCGGCGCTTCCCGGCGTCCACGAACTGGGAAGCGACATCGACGATTTTGCCGATACCGCCGCCATTCTCCAGCAACTCGATCTCTTGATCAGCGTGGACACCGCCGTCATTCACCTTGCCGGCGCCCTTGCCCGCCCCTGCTGGCTGCTGCTGGCGGATCACCTTCCCGACTGGCGCTGGCTGAAACGGCGCAACGACAGCCCCTGGTACCCCGGCGTAATGCGGATTTTCCGGCAACCCCGGACCGGCGACTGGCCCGCCCTCATCGCCCAGGTCGCGGCGGAACTCGGCCACTGGATCGATACCCGGCCGGCCGGGCGCACACCATGATGCCGCCGCCACGCATCGGCATCGACCTTGGCGGCAGCAAGATTGAAATCCTGGCACTCGCCGCCGATGGCCGCGAACTGCTGCGCCGACGCATCGCCACCCCGCGGGGCGACTATCCGGCAACACTGGCCGCCATAGCCGGGCTGGTCGCGGCGTTTGAAAACAGCCTGGGTCAGCCCGGCAGCATCGGCATCGGCATTCCCGGTGCCGAATCCTTGTCGGGCGGACTGATCAAGAATGCCAACTCGACCTGCCTGATCGGCCGCCCCCTGCGCCACGATCTCCAGACGCTGCTCCAGCGTGAGATCCGCCTCGCCAACGATGCCAACTGCTTCACCCTCTCCGAAGCCTGCGACGGTAGCGGGCGCGGAGCGCGCAGCGTTTTCGGCGTCATCCTCGGCACCGGGGTCGGCGGTGGGATCGTCATCGACGGACATCTTCTCACCGGACACCAGGCAATTGCCGGCGAATGGGGGCACAACCCGCTACCTCCGGCCAGTCTCGACGAATGGCCGGGCCCACCCTGCTACTGTGGCCGCAGCGGCTGCATCGAGACCTGGCTGTCGGGGCCGGGACTGGCTGCCGATCATTTCCGCCACCACGGCCAGCGGCTCGCCGCCAAGGAAATCGAAGAACGGGCCGAAGCCGGCGATGCCGCCTGCCAGGCCAGCCTGGAGCGCCACGAAATCCGCCTGGGCCGGGCCCTGGCAACCGTGATCAACCTGCTCGACCCGGAAGTGATCGTTCTTGGCGGAGGACTATCGAACATGCCGCATCTCTATCGCAACCTGCCCGCCCACTGCGCACCGCACGTCTTTTCCGACCACCTTGCCACGCGCATTCTCGCCCCCCGCCATGGCGACGCATCCGGCGTTCGTGGGGCCGCCCGCCTCTGGCCCCTGACGGGCGAAGGGCTCGATCCGCCACCTTGGCCACCGGAGGAGGCAGGACAGGCGGATTGATGGCACAATCGGGCGATGCACGAAACCCAACTCTTCATCGGCGAAATTCGCCCCCTGCCGCAATCCCGGCGACCGACCGGCTTTTACAAGCAGGCCCTGGAAACTTCCGTTCTCATCGGCCCACTGGGTCTTGCCGGCGACCAGCAGGCGGACCTGCGCGTTCACGGTGGACCGGAAAAAGCAGTCCATCTCTATCCGGCCCGACATTACGCACGCCTCGCACAGGCCTTCCCGACTGCAGCAGCACAACTCCTGCCCGGCAGCATGGGAGAAAACATTTCCCTGGACGACCTGGACGAAAGCCAAGTCTTCGTCGGCGAGCGATTTGCCCTCGGCGGCGCCATCCTGCAACTCTGTCAGCCGCGCAACCCCTGCTGGAAAATCGACGAACGCTTCGACGTCGATGGCATGGCGGCCTTTATTGCCGAACAGGGACTGACCGGCTGGTATTTCCGGGTCAGCCAGACCGGCGAGGCACGTAGCGGCGACCGTCTACGCCCGCTTGACCGTCCGCCTGGCGCTCCCGGCCTGCGCGCCGCCATGCGTTGCTGGCAGGAACATCGCCCCACGCCCGAAGCCCTGGAAGCCATTGCCGCCACCCCTGGCATCGCCCAGCACTGGCAGGACAAGATCGTGCGCCGGGCGGCCTGGCTACGCGCCAACCCCGACAGCGCCCCGCCACCGGTCACCACGTTCCACGTGAAACCGGACCCGGCCTGAACACCTCCGAGACCATCGAGCGCTCTTTCCGCCTGTTCTCCCTGGAAAAAGCAGCTTCGACGCCGACGAGGCCAGTTTTCCGGGGTCCAGGCCGATATCCAGCCGCCCGCCCCCCCCGGAAAACCCCTGAGAAATCCGCGTTTATCCACGTAATCTGTCTCTGAAATGAGATATTCAGATTCACCCGTCCTTTCTCTCCACCCACTTATCCGCTCTTCCTCCGGCGCCTCTCCCCGCGTCTTTCCCGCTCCCCCTTGCCCCTTTGCGTCTGCCCATGATCTCCTCGAGCCTGGACCGCGGTCAGCTGACCCGTCTTTACCTCCGCCTTTTCCTGCCCTTTGCCGCCGGCTATTTCCTCTCCTACCTCTACCGGACGGCCAACGCCGTCATCGGACCAGTGCTGGCCAGTGAGCTGGCATTGCCCGACAACGCCCTCGGCCTGCTGACCAGCACCTATTTTCTTGCCTTCGGCGCAGCCCAATTGCCGCTTGGCATCCTGCTCGACCGCTTCGGACCACGCCGGGTCGAAGCCCTGCTCCTGCTGATCGCCGCCAGCGGCACCCTCTGCTTTGCGCTCGCCGACGGCCTCGCCGGGCTGGCCGCCGGCCGCGCCTTGATCGGTCTCGGCGTTTCCGCCTGCCTGATGGCTTCGCTCAAGGCGTTTGCCCAGTGGTTCCCGGCAGAACGCCATGCCTCGCTCACCGGCTGGGTCATGGCGGCGGGTGGCCTGGGGGCGCTCGCCGCCGCCAAGCCGCTCGAATTTGCCCTCGGTTTTGCCAACTGGCGCAGTATCGTGCTCGCACTCGCCGTGGCAACGGTCGCCGTGGCCCTGCTGCTCTGGCTCTTCGTTCCCGACAAGAAGGACGAACAGACGCATGCAGCCGGGCTTGGTCAGCAACTGGCCGGTGTTGTCCAGGTCTTTTCGCACCCGCATTTCTGGCGCTACGCCCCGATGGGATTTTTCTTCACCGGTGGATTCATGGCCATTCAGGGCCTCTGGGTATCGCGCTGGCTGATGGTGCTCGAAGGACTCGATGCCGCCGCCGTCGCCGCCCGCCTGACCTGGATCAGCGTCGCCATGCTCGCGGGTTTCCTGTTCATGGGCTTCTTCGCCACCGCCCTGGTACGCCGGGGTGTGAGCATGGCCAGGCTGTACTTGCAGGCCATGAGCGTGGCCACCGCGATTTTCGTTCTCATCGTTATCCAGCCGGATTTTGCCGCCTACTTGCTATGGCCGGTACTGGGTGCCTGTTTCTCGCTCTCCAATCTCTCCTACTCGCTGGTGGCGCAAGCCTTCCCGCCGACACTCTCCGGCCGCGCCACCACCGCCCTCAACCTGCTCATCTTTGCCGGCGCCTTCGGCCTGCAATGGGGCATCGGCATTGTCGTCGATGCCCTGCGCGCCACCGGCCTGGAAGGCGGCAGCGCCTTCCGCCTGACCTTTGCGCTCCTTCTAGGCGGTCAATTGCTGGCGCTCGCCTGGCTTGTTCTCGCCAGTCGCCGGCAAGGTAGCTGACGTCTCTTCGACGGCGAGGTCGACCTGCGCCATGCGGCCAGCCTCGCCGGTTTCGCTGAGATAAATGCCGGCAGCGCGGATTTCGCCAAGCAAAGCGTTATCCGCCGTCTTCAATGAAAACGGTGCGCTCACCCGCGCCGTCGCCAGCGCCCCGATCCCGGCTTCGGCCAGGGTTTTGCTGCCATCCACGGTCCACAGCCGCAAACGTGAAAAATCGGGATCGCCTTCATCGACCCAACCATTGCCGTCGCGATCGAGCTGGGCCAGGTCGGCAAAGCCATCGCCGCTGGCGACCCCGAACAGCTCCTTGCCGTTATCGGCCTTGCCGTTGCCATTGCGGTCGAAAACGAGAAAGCCGCAACCGCGATTGAGAGCGGGAATGCGCTCGGCCCGGCCATCGGCATCGAGATCGAAATCGATACGCTCCTCGCTCAACTCCGACGCGCAGCCGGGAAAACTCAGAATCAGGGGATCGCGCAACTTGATCGTGCCCTCGCTGTGCTCAAGCGAGGTTTTTTCGAATTCACGAGCACGACTGAAGGAAAACTCGAATTCCAGACTACGGCCATCGCTGCAGACCACCCGCCCCTGACCGCAGACCTGGCTCGTCTCGCTTTCGTAGAGGTATTCGATGCGCGTCGAACGCCAGTCGATTTCCCCACCCACCCCCGGCAGGCGTGGAAGTTCCCCGCTGCCGCTTGCCGTCCCGGAGGTTTCCGCCGCTTCCGGCAAGTTTGCGGATTTTGTGCATTTTTTGCCGTCGACCGCGGCAATGATTGCATCGATCAGGGACTGCAGCATTTTCTGCACCCGCTTTTTCGCCGCCTCGGCGTTTTCTCCTTCGGCGGCTTTCAAGTCCGAAAATACCCGGCGGAACTCGCGCTGCATCGTCTCTTCGACCTTGTGCGTCCGCTTGGCGTCGTGACTGGCCTGCAATTGCAGGCTGGATTCCTGGATTTTCATGATCACTCCTCAACGTGACTGGGAGGAAGATCACGCAAGCAGCATGCCTGCCGCCGGATCAGAAATCGAAGGGATCGACTTCGAGATGCCAGCGCAGCTTGCCCGGCGTGCGCAGTTGCTCGATCGCCTCGCGCCAGCGCGGCAGGAAGGCCTGCAACAGCGGCCGCGAATGCGATTCGACCAGCAGCTGACCACGCTCCAGGTTGGCCAACCGCGCCATGCGCATTGGCACCGGGTCGTAGACCAACACGTCGGGAAACTCGGCGACCGGCGGCAGGCCGCTGGCGGCCTTGAGAAAGGCGATGGCGTCGGCCATCTCCGGCGCCTCGGCACGCAGCACGGCCTGGAAGGAATACGGCGGGAAACCGGCCTGCTCGCGCTCACGCAACTGGCCGGCGGTAAAGCCGGGGTAGTCGTGGGCAACCAGCGCAGCGAACAGCGGGTGATCCGGGTACTGGGTCTGGACGATCACCTCGCCCTTCAACTCCGCCCGGCCGGCCCGCCCGGCGACCTGCATCAGCTGCGCAAAAAGCCGCTCCGGTGCGCGCCAGTCAGCGGCGAACAACGCCGAATCGGCGCCGAGCACGCCGACCAGGGTCAGCTTCGGGAAATCGTGGCCCTTGGCCAGCATCTGGGTGCCAACCAGGATGTCGGCCTCGCCGCCGTGGATGCGTTCGAGCACCGCCTCCCACTGCTTGCGGCTCTTCACCGAATCGCGGTCGACGCGGAGCACGCGGGCGCCGGGAAAGGTTTCGGCGAGCCAGGCTTCGAGCCGCTGGGTGCCGCGCCCGTAAGGATGGATGTCCTGGTTGCCGCAGGTTGGGCAGGCCGGCGGCACGCGATGCTCGAAACCGCAGTGGTGGCAGCGCAGACGGCGGTCGGCCAGGTGCAGCACCAGGTTGGCGGCGCAGCGCTTGCAGCGCGAGACCCAGCCGCAGGCCGGGCAAGCCAGCACCGGCGCGTAGCCGCGGCGGTTGAGGAAGACCAGGCTTTGCTCGCCGCGCTCCAGCCGCTCGCGGATCGCCCCCAGCAGGCCGTCGCTGACGCCCTCGCGCAGGGGCATGCGGCGGGTGTCGTAGAGCCGCACCTGCGGCAGCACCGCCGCCGGATTGGCCCGCTTGGCCAGGGTCTGCAGCCGGTAGCGGCCGAGCCCGGCATTGGCCCAGGACTCCAGCGATGGGGTTGCCGAACCGAGCAGGATCGGGACATCGCGCTGGCAGGCACGGACCACGGCCAGATCGCGCGCCGAGTAGCGCATCCCGTCCTGCTGCTTGAACGACGGGTCGTGCTCCTCATCGACGATGATCAGCCCGAGCCGTGGCAAGGGCGCGAAAACTGCCAAGCGGGTACCGAGCACGATCCCGGCGCTGCCGGAAAAAGCCGCCCGCCAGTGGCGCTCGCGCGCGGCATCGGCGAGTTCGCTATGCAGCGCGACCACCTCGACCTCGGCAAAGCGTCCGCGCACCCGCTCTTCCAACTGCGGCGTCAGGTTGATTTCGGGGACCAGCAGCAAAACTTGGCGGCCTTGCGCCAACGCCTTGGCGATCAGCTGCAGGTAGACCTCGGTCTTGCCGCTACCGGTGACGCCGTGCAGCAGGGTCACCGCAAAGCCGCCGCCCGGCTCGACGGCGGCGACGGCGGCAACCTGCTCGTCAGTCAGTGACGGCGAAGGCAGCGGCTTGGCGGCCTTGGCTTTGCGGCCAGCCTGGCGCTTGGGGGGGTTGAGTTTCTTCAGCCCGGCCGGCAACGCCTGCAGCAGGGCCTCGCCCGGCGGCGCCTGGTAATAGGTCGCGGCAAAGGCGCAGAGATCGAGAAAGTCGGGCGGCAGCGGCGGCAGGTCGCAGAGGATTTCCAGCGCGTCCTTCAGTTGCTCGCGCGGCCACTCGCTTTCGGCGAGGACGGCGACGATGACGCCGATTTTTTCGCCGCGAATGAAGGGCACCCGCACCCGGCGGCCGACATCCACGGTCGACGCCGATTCCGACCAATAATCAAACAGCCGGTAAAGGGGAACATCGAGGGCAACGCGGAGGACGGGCATGCCGGACGGAAGCCAGCAAACAAGCAGTCGGCGACCGCCGGAAAGGGCCGCAGGCCCGTCCCGGTCGGTGCGCCGGTGCGTTTACTTGCGCAGCGTGCGGCTGTGCGAGTGCACCGCCTCGACCAGCGCGGTGACGCTCTCGGGCGGCGTGAATTGCGAAATGCCGTGGCCGAGGTTGAAGACGTGGCCGGTATTGCCAGCGCCAAAGCTGTCGAGCACCTTCTTCGCTTCGGCAGCGACGACTTCCGGCGGTGCGAACAGCACGTTGGGGTCGAGGTTGCCTTGCAGCGCGACCTGGTCGCCGACGCGGCGGCGGGCTTCGCCGATGTCGATGGTCCAGTCGAGGCCGACCGCGTCGCAGCCGATGGCGGCGATCTTCTCCAGCCACAGGCCGCCGTTCTTGGTGAACACGATGCTGGGAATGCGCTGGCCGTCCCCGGGTTTGCCAACCTCCTTCTTCAGGCCGGCGACGATGCGCTGCATGTAGGCCAGCGAGAATTCCTGGTAGGCCGCGTTCGACAGCGAACCGCCCCAGGTGTCGAAGATCATCACCGCCTGCGCGCCGCAGTCGATCTGGGCGTTCAGGTAGGCAGTCACGGCATCGGCGGTCACCGACAGGATCTTGTGCAGCAGATCCGGGCGGCTGTACATCATCCCCTTGATGTGGCGGAAATCGCTCGAACCCTGGCCTTCGATCATGTAGCAGGCGAGCGTGTACGGGCTGCCGGAGAAGCCGATCAGCGGCACCGAGTTATCCAGCGCACGGCGGATTTCGGAAACCGCATCCATCACGTAGCCGAGGTGCTCGTAGGGGTCCGGCGCGGTCAGGTTGTTGATCGCCCATTCCTCGCGCAGCGGCCGCTCGAAGCGCGGGCCCTCGCCTTCGGCGAAGTAGAGGCCGAGGCCCATCGCGTCGGGCACGGTGAGGATGTCGGAAAACAGGATCGCGGCGTCGAGGTCGTAGCGCGCCAGCGGCTGCAGCGTGACCTCGCAGGCCATGCTCGGCGACTTGCACAGATTGAGGAAGTTGCCGGCACGCTTGCGGGTCTCGCAATACTCAGGCAGATAGCGGCCGGCCTGGCGCATCAGCCACAGCGGCGTGTATTCGGTCGGCTCCTTGAGGAGGGCACGCAGGAAGGTGTCGTTGCGGGGTCGGCTCACAATGGGCTCCGCTCTAGGAAAAAGTCGAAAGGCGGAATTATCCGCCTTTCCGGGCCGCAGGTCACTTCCGCCAGAAAGCCGGCGTCAGTACCACCAGTAAAGTGAAGATCTCCAGGCGCCCGAGCAGCATGGCGAAAATGCAGATCCAGGTCTGGAAATCCTCCAGTACTTCGTAGGTCGTTGCCGGCCCGACCAAGCCAAGGCCGGGGCCGGTATTGTTCACGCTGGCCACGATGGCGGTGAAGGCCGTGACGATGTCGAGCCCGGTGAAGGCCAGGAGCAGCGTCAGCGAGACGATGCTGACCATGTACATGAAGCCGAAGGCGAGGACCGCGAAGAGGATGGGTTGCGGCGCCACCTGCCCGCCAATCCGCACGTTATAGACGGCGTTCGGATGCATCGCCCGCAGCAGTTCGCGATAGACCTGCTTGTAGAGCAGGATCGCCCGCATCATCTTGATCCCGCCACCGGTCGATCCGGCGCTGGTGACGAAACTCGACAGGAACAGCATCCACAGCGGGGCAAAAATCGGCCACAAGGCATAGTCCACGCTGGCATAACCGGTAGTCGTGGCGATGGAAACGACGTTGAATGCCGCATGCCGAAGAGCGGTATTGAAATCGACATACATTCCATCCTTCCAGATGTAGATCGCGATCGCGAAAATGCTCAACAGGCTCACCCCGATAAACCAGACGGCTTCCGGGTCCGTCAGGTAAGGGCGCAGGCTGCGGCCGTTGACGGCGAGGAACAGGGTGCCGAAATTCATCCCGGCGATGAGCATGAAGACAATGGCAATCCCTTCGATCAGAGGCGAATCGAAATGGCCGAAACTCGCATCGTGCGTCGAGAAGCCGCCCAGACCCATGGTCGAGAAGGTATGGCAGACCGCGTCGAACCACTCCATGCCAGCCCAGCGATAGCTCAACAGACAGGCCACGGTCACCCCGAGATAGACCAGCCATAGCCCCTTGGCGGTTTCGGCGATGCGCGGCGTCATCTTGCTGTCCTTCATCGGACCCGGTGTTTCCGCCTTGAACATCTGCCGCCCGCCGATCCCCAGCAGCGGCAGGATCGCAATCGCCAGCACGATCAAGCCCATGCCGCCGACCCAGACCAGCTGGTGCCGCCAGAGGTTGATCGACATCGGCAAGCGGTCGATATTGGCCAGCACCGTCGAACCGGTAGTGGTCAGCCCGGAAACGGCCTCGAAATAGGCATCGGTATGGCTGATCCCGAGTTGTAGCATCAGCGGAATGGCGGCGAAGGCCGGTAACACGGTCCACACCAGCACCACCATCAAAAAGCCGTCGCGGATGTTCAGCTCGCGCCGGCAACGGCGGTAGCGATACCAGAGCCAGAGGCCCGAAAACATGGTCAGGCCAAAGGCCTCGTCGTAAGCGGTCTGCGCCCCGTCATCCATGAGGTAGGAACAGACCAGGGGCAGCAGCATGGTCAAGCCGAAGAGTATGACGATCATGCCCAAGGCCCGGAAGACCGGTGCAAAGCGGTTATCGGCGGGGGAAGCAACGGAATTCACGGTCAACGCCTAAAAAAAGTGAAAACCAACTTCAAACAGCTTCTCGACCTTCTTCACCAGCTTCTTGCTGGTGCAGAAGACAATCACATGGTCGCCGGCCTCGATCACCGTATCGTGATGCGCAATCACCACTTCGCCGTAGCGGGTGATCGAAGTCCAGTCGTCGGTCTGACCGACGATCACCGCCTTGTCGAAATTGCGCACCAGGGCCGCAGCCGTGGCGCCGGCCGGCCAGTCAATCTGATCGATCCGCTTGCCGACGATCTTGGAAGTCGCCGGATCGCCGTGGGCGACGATTTCCAGGGCTTCGGCCGCTCCCCGGCGCAGCGAATGCACCTCGGCGACATCGCCGTGGCGGACGTGCGCGAGCAAGGTCCCGATCGAGACCTGCGCCGGCGAAATCCCGATATCGATCGGCCCGCCTTCGATCATCTCGGCGTAGGCACGGCGGTTGATCAGCGCGACCACCCGCTTGCAGCCGAGACGCTTGGCCAGGCTCCCGGCCATGATGTTGTCCTCATCGTCGTTGGTCATGGCCAGGAAGAGGTCCATTTCGCGAATGTTCTCCTGCTCCAGCAGATCCTCGTCGGTGGCATCGCCGAGCAAGACCAGGGCTTCGTCCAGCTCGTTGGCCAGGAATTCGGCGCGCTCGCGCCGATTCTCGACCACCTTGAGCTCGTAACGTTTTTCCAGGGTGCGCGCCAGGCGCAAGCCGATGTTGCCGCCGCCGGCAATCATGATCCGCTGTACCGGATTCATCATCCGTCGCAACTGGCGCAGCACGGGGCGAATGGTTTCAGCCGCCGCCAGCAGGAAAATTTCGTCGCCATCCTCGATCAAGGTATCGCCATCGGGAGCCACCGGCTGATCGCGCCGGAAAATCGCCGCAATCCTCGCCTCCATGCCCCAAGGCAGGTGCTCGCGCATTTCCCGGATCGGCCGGCCGACCATCAGCCCTCCTTCGTAGGCGCGCACCGCCACCAGGCTGAGGCGCCCCTTGGCAAACTGCAGCGCCTGCAAGGCTTCGGGAAACTCGATCAGGCGACAGATGTAGTCGGTAATCACCTGCTCCGGGCAGAGGGCGAAATCGACGGCGAAATTGTCCGTCGACAACAAGCTGGCGTCGGACAGGAAATCATGCGAACGCAAGCGGGCGATCCGCGTCGGAATGTTGAAGATGCTGTGCGCGAGTTTGCAGGCCACCAAGTTGGACTGGTCGCTCTGGGTCACGGCAATCACCATGTCGGCATCTTCGGCGCCGGCATTCCGGAGTACCGAGGGCGTCGCGGCATTGCCAACCACCGTGCGCAAGTCGAGCCGGTCCTGCAACTGCGCCAGCCGCGCCGCGTCCTGGTCGACGATGGTGATGTCGTTTTCTTCCGAAACCAGGCCTTCGGCCACACTGGCGCCGACCTGGCCGGCACCGAGAATGATCACTTTCATCCTGAAACCCCCATTTGGATAAAAATGCCACGGATAAGCAGCAACTTTTCAAAGGCTGGCCGGCAACGGCCGTATCGCCCCCGGACAAGTGGCCGGAGCAGCCCATGAAATCCGCGTCATCCGTTTTTGATCCGCACAATCTGCGTTAACCCCGGCTTTTCCAGGCACACGCTCTCCCTGCATGCCCCCAAAGCCGGCTCCTCCCGGCGATACCGTCCGCCTGGCGGGCTACTAATCCTCGCCCCGCTTGCCGAGCACCACGCCCAGCTGCTTGAGCTTGCGGTAAAGATGCGTGCGTTCGAGACCGGAACGTTCGGCCAGACGAGTCATGTTGCCGCCTTCGCGCCGCAGATGATGCTCGAAGTATAGTTTTTCAAAAGCGTCGCGCGCGTCGCGCAGCGGCTGGTCGAGCAGGGGCAGCAACAAGGTTTCCCCAGCATCGGCCACAGCCTGCGCCGGCATCACCCGGAGCACGTCTTCGGCGCCAATTTCCTCGTCGAGCGAGGTCAGTGCCAGATTGCGCACCAGGGTGTACAACTCGCCCCAGCCGGCCTCCGACCATTTATGCCAGGGCAAGGTCCGCAGGGCATTCAGCGCAGCGGTGGAAAAACGCCGCAGCGGCACCTCGCCGCGCTCGATGAAATTGCTGAGCAGCAAATTGGCGATTTCCGGCACATCGTCGACATGCCCGGCCACCGCCGGCAAGGCGACCCAGATTTCCCCGAGGCGAGCCAGCAATTTACTGTCCCAACCCGACTCGGCCAGCACCGGCAACGGTGTCCCCGTGGCGGCAATCAACAGGAGATGCTGCTTTTCCAGTCGATCCAGGGCGAAAGACAGATTCATCTGCTGCATCTTCCCCAACGCCGCCAGGTCCGGAACGAAGATCACGCCACCGGCGAGCTTTTCCAGCATTTCCTGGGTGAGGGCGCTGCTCAGCGTGGTCAGGTCGAGCCAGGGCGCACGCGCCGCCTGCAAGGTACGGGCACAGATTTCTGCCATGCCGCCGGTAACTCCCTTGAGCAGCAGGGACGAGGTCCGCGCTGCCGCCTGTTCGAGGCGGCGGCGAAACTCCCGAACAAAGCCGGCACGGGCAAAAGCCTCCAAGGTCAGCGGCGGGCGCTGTACCGGCTTATCGTGTTTCAGGGCCTTTTGCACGGTCGACAGCAGTTTTTGCAGGGCAATCGGCTTTTCCAGAAAATCGCAGGCACCAAAACGGGTAGCCTCGACGGCGGTATCGATGGTTCCGTGCCCGGACATCATCACCACCGGCATGGTCAGGTGCCCGGCGGCATGCCACTCCTTGAGCAGCGAAATACCGTCCATGTCCGGCATCCAGATATCGAGCAGGACCAGATCCGGCCGCAGCTCGTTACGCAAGCGGCGCGCGGCACCGGCATTTTCCGCGAGCCGCACGTCGTAACCCTCGTCGATCAGGATTTCCGACAGCAGTTCGCGGATTCCGACTTCGTCATCAACGACCAGTATGATGGCCATGCTTGCCTTCCTCCTTCTTGAGCAGCGGCAGGCGGATGTCGATCCGCCCGCCGCCATTGGGCGCATTCCCGATTTCTATCGTGCCCAGGTGTTCTTCGATAATCTTCTTGACGATGGGCAGGCCCAGCCCGGTCCCCCTCGCCTTGGTCGTTACATAGGGTTCAAAAATTCGCGGCAGCAACTCGACCGGAAAGCCCGGTCCATTATCCGCAATCAGCAGCCGGGCGCATCGCCCGCAATCCTCGGTATGAATTTCGATGCGCGGATCGTCGCGTCCTTCGAGGGCATCCTCGGCATTGCGCAACAGGTTGTGAATGACCTGGCGCATCTGCGTCGGATCGCCAAGCAGCATCGGTAACACCGGCGCCAGGTGCGGCTCGATGCGGGCCGACGAGCTTTCGTAGAGTCCGAGCATCTCGGCGATCAGGGCATTGAGATCGAGCGGCGCCAGCTCCGGGGCCGGCAGGCGCGCGTAATCGCGGAAATCATCGACCATCCGCTTCATCGCCTGGACCTGGTTGATGATCGTTTGCGTGCCGCGTGCCAGCATCTCGGCATCGCCATTGGCCAGCTTGTCGGCCAGTTTGAACTGCAGGCGCTCGGCCGAAAGCTGGATCGGCGTCAGCGGGTTCTTGATTTCGTGCGCCAGCCGCCGTGCCACCTCGCCCCAGGCCGCGCTGCGCTGGGCCGCGATCAGCCGGGTGACGTCGTCGAAAACGACGATGTCGCCACCGCTGGCTTCCGGCAGGCGCGAGCCGCGCAGCAAGAGCACCTGCGGCATGCCGTTCGGACGCTCCAGTTCGAGCTGGGCCTGCCATTCCGGCTCCTGCGCGGTCGCGAAATGCTGACGGATGAATTCGCCAAGCGCATGCTGGCGCGGCCATTCGTCGACGGCAACGTTGATCAGCCCCTCGAAATCGTCGTTCAAAATGGTCAGTGCGCCTTCGTTGACCGTGCGCAACATGAAACGACGGTCGAAAACCAGCACGCCGGTCGACAAGTTGGCGAGGATCGATTCGAGATAGCCGCGCGCCGCTTCCAGATCGGCACGATTGCGCTCGGTTTCGCGGCGGGCATCGTCGAGCTGGCGGGTCATGCGGTTGAACGACTGGGTCAGGACACCGAGTTCGTCGCCACTATAAATCGCCTGGCGCGGCGAGAAATCGCCCTGCGCCACCGCCTGCGTCCCTTCAGCCAGGATGTAGAGCGGTGCCGACAGCGAACGGGCCATCAGGTAAGCCAGTGCAAAGGCGCCGAAAAGAGCGACCAACACGGTCAACGTCAGGGTGAGGGCATAAATTCGCGTCAATCCCTCGCGGGCCAGCTGCAACTCCTGGTAATCGCGATAGACCGCCTCGACCGCGTCGGCATCAAGCGCCAGCGAGGCCGGTACCGGCTGGATCAACTGCAGGATGCGCGGCTCCTCGAATACGTCGCGGGCGGCGACCGGCACCAGCACGCGCAGATGCAATTTCTCGCCCTCCCCCTCGACGCTGGCCTGGGCACGCGTGCGGGCCTGCTTCAACTGGGCTTGCGAAGGCAGTTCCGGCAACAGGCTGCCCAATTCGGCGCTGGCGCTGGATAGAAGCTGGCCGCCGACCGAGAACAGGGCCGCCGACTGGACCCCGCGTTCCTCGCGCAGGCGCAGCAGGGCCGAACGCCGCGAAGCCTCGCGCAGATCGGAAAGCTCGACCGCCATCGAGCGTCCCTTTTCGCTGAGGTCGGAGAGCATCGAATCGAGCGCCGAACGCCCGAGATGCAGGCCCGATTCCAGCGCCTTCTCGACCCGGACATCGAACCAGCTTTCAATCGAGCGCGTGACGAACTGCACCGAAACACCATAGACCAGGGTGCCCGGCAGTACCGCGATGACACCGAACATGAGCATCAGGCGCAGTTTGAGGCGGGCGCCGAAAACCTGGGCGCGGTAGTCGCGCCACAGCGAGCGCAACTGCCAGCCGACCAGGGCCAGCATGCCGAGGGCAAGAACGATGTTGAGCCCGATCAGCAGCGGATAATTGCGGAAGAAGATGACCGTGTCGGCACCGGTAGACACCAGCATCAGGAACCAGAGAATGCCGGCAATCGCGGCTGCGAGGGCGCTGCCGCCGGCGACGATGCGTCGTAATGTCATCGTCCCTCGCTCCAGGCAGCGGCTGCCGCCGGCAGGGTCTGCTGCCATGCACGCCAGTCGGAAGCGAGATTCCATTCGCGGTTGCCCAGGGCACTGATCTGGAAGGGGCGTGGCAACTGCGTGATGTCGAGACGCAGGCGCAAGGCTGCGAAATAAGTCTCGCCCGGACGCAGGCTGCGCTCGCCGGCAAGCGCCCCCTTGTCGATCACCAGCCAGTGGCGCAGGCGCGACAGAACCTGCAGCGCCTCGGCCAGGGTCGTGAACGACTGGTGCAGACCACCGCCGTTGGCCAAGCGGTACTGCCGGGTCAGGGCGTTGTACGACAGGCGCCAGGTCTGGCTGCGGCTGACCAGTTTTTCGTCGAGCCAGTACCAGCGCGGCCGAGTCAGCTCGAAATCGGCGACGAAATGCAGCGAAACGCCCCGGCTCACCGCTTCTTCGAGGCGAGGTCCGAGCTCGAAGGAAAAGTCGGCCGACAGAACATAACCCTCGTCGCCAGCGCTCAATTGCGGGCCGGTAATCTCGATTTCCGCGGTCAACGCCAGCAGCGGCCAGAAAAGCAGCAGCCAGAGGGCGAGCCAGACCGGAGCACGGCGTTCAGCAGGTTTTCTCAAGCAGGCAGTAGAAGAAACCATCGCTGGCATCCGTAGGTAGCAACTGTTCCCGGCGCCGGCACCGGGCATCCGGGTGACGGGCGAGGAAACGCTCCATCTGCCCGCCGTTTTCGGCGGCGAACAGGGAACAGGTGGCGTAAAGCATGCGACCACCGGGACGCAGCAGGGGCCAGAGGGCATCGATGATGCGCGCCTGGGTAGCGACAAAACTGGCCACATCCTCGGCCCGCCGCAGCCACTTGGCATCGGGATTGCGGCGCACCACGCCGCTGGCGGTGCAAGGCACGTCGGCCAGAATGGCGTCGAAGGGCCGACCATCCCACCATTTTTCCGGCTGCGCGCAGTCGGCGACGCGAACCGTGGCCGTCAGCCCCAACCGCCGCAGGTTGTCTTCGATGCGACGACAACGCGAGGGCTTGAGATCGAGCGCGAGCAGATCGAGATCGGCCATTTCCAGCAGGTGCGCGGTCTTGCCGCCGGGTGCCGCGCAGGCATCGAGGACACGCTCGCCGGCAAGCGGCGCCAGCCATTCCGCCGCCTGCTGGGCACCGGGATCCTGGACCGACACCCCGCCATCGGCAAAATGCGGTAGCCGCTCCACCGCCAGGGGCCGTGGCAGGTACAGCGCCGCAGCCTCGCCCCAGGGCAGGGCTTCGATACCGGATGCCGCCAGTTGCTGCAGGTATCCGGCACGGGAATGATGACGAAGATTGACGCGCAAACCCATTGGTGGCGGCGCATTGCCGGCAGCCACCAGGGCCGGCCAGTGCTCGGGGTGATCGGCTTGCAATTCCGCCAGCCACCACGCCGGCAATTGCGCGGCGGTCAGCGGGTCGCTCGAAGCGGCGGCAAGCAGTTCCGGCTGGCGACGGAGAAACTGCCGGAGCACGGCATTGACCAGGCCGCGACAACGCCCGCCGGCAAGGCTGCCAGCCGCGAGCACCGCCTGATCGACGACGGTATGCACGGCATCGGGGCGGGTTTCGAGTCGATACAGGGCAAGCAGCAGCAGGGCGTGGATGTCTTCATCGTTCAATGGCCGGTCGAGCAGCCGGGAGAGAAAGAAATCTCCCCGTCCGTAACTGCGCAGGCTGCCATAAACCAGGTCCTGTACCGCCGGACGGGCAGGCGCCTCCACCTGGCCGATCTGGCCTTCGGCCAGGCTGCGCCCGGCGAGCACGCCGGCAACGATGGTCGCCGCCCGCAGCAAGGCAAAGGCCAGGGAATCGGGCGGAGTCACGGATGAAAGGGCCGATGAATTCATGGATGAATTCGCCCACGGTGAGTCGCCCGGACGGCGTGACCCCGTGCGTATCGGCACGGCGGGTGGAAGAGGAGGGACTTTGCGCATAGATCGCCATTATCGCACGGTGCATAATCTCCGCCATGCTCACCCTTCTGCTTCGTTTTTGTCTGCTTTGCAGCCTCTGTCTTTCCGGGCCGGCCACCGCCTGGAACGCCAACGGTCATCGCCTGATCGCCGGGCTGGCCTGGGAACGCCTGTCGCCGGAAGCCCGTGCCACTTGCGGCGAATTGCTTGCGCGCCACCCCGATCATCCGCACTGGGCGGAAAAAACACGGTCGACCTCGCCGCTGGCGATATTTGCCGAAGCCGCCACCTGGGCCGACGCCATCCGCGACGATCCGCGCTACTACGACGAGGACCGCGACCCGCCGCTGGCACCGCCGCCTGGCCTGGTCGATAACCGCCGGCATCGGCACTGGCACTACGTCGACCGGGACGCACGAGGAGGCGCGGATCAGGGCGAACTGGAACGACAGAGCGAGGCCCTGATGCAATTGCTGCACCGGGACCGGGAGAGCGAGCGTGCCGTCTGGGCGCTTCCCTGGCTGCTGCACCTGATTGGCGACCTGCACCAGCCGCTGCACACCGGCTATGCGGAGGACCAGGGCGGCAACCGCTTCGAGGTGGAAAATCTCACCGATCCGCGCCGGCCCTTCACCAATCTGCACAGCTATTGGGATCAATTGCCGGGACGCGACTCCCTGCGCGGCAAACGCCTGCCCGCCCGCCTGCGCTCCCTGCTTGCCGAATTCGACCCACCTGTGCACGGCAGCGTCCGCCTCTGGCGCCAGGAGAGCCGGCAGTTGCTGGAATCCGCCTACCCATCGCGCCAGGGCAGCCTGCTGCCGCTGATCGATACGGAATTCCACCTTCGGGCGCAAGCGCTGGCCCGGCGGCGCCTGGCCGATGCCGGCTATCGCCTGGGCTGGATTCTGGAAGAAATCTGCGGCCGGGGAGTTTCACGTGAAACCCCGCGTTAGAATCGATATTTCATCGATCACCGCAATCGACACCTTCCCATGTCTGGCCGACCGCGCTTTTTCAATCAACGCCGCTCACTGCTGCTGCTCCTGAGCCTGCTGCTGGGCGCCGGCTTCATCGCCACCGCCCTCTTCGGCTATTACAGCTCGCGGGCAGCGATCCGCAATACCCTGATCGGCCAGGATCTGCCGCTCACCTCGAGCAACATCTACTCGGAAATCCAGAAGGACCTGATTCGACCGATCCTGATTTCCTCGACCATGGCCAGCGACACCTTTCTCCGCGATTGGGTGCTGAACGGCGAGCGTGACGCCGATGCCATCAGCCGCTATCTGAGCGAAATCCGCAGCCGTTACGGCGCCTTCAGCAGCTATTTCATCTCCGACAAGACGCGCAATTACTACACCGCCAACGGCATCCTGCGTCAGGTCGAGCCCCAGGAGCAACGCGATGCCTGGTACGCCCGCGTCCGCGTCATGCAACCGGATTACGAAATCAACGTCGATCTCGATTACGCCAATCGCAACGCCCTGACCATCTTCATCAACTACCGGGTCTACGACTACAACGGCCGCTACCTCGGCATTGCCGGCATCGGGCTCACCGTCGAAGCGGTGCGAACCTTGATCGCCGACTACGAAAAACGCTTCCGGCGCAGCATCTACTTTGTCGATGCCCAAGGCGAAATCGTGCTCGGCAGCGGCCAGCGCAACCACGGCATCCTGCTGCGCGACATCCCGGGATTGCGCGATCACCTGGACAGCATCCTCGGCGAGGCAAGCGGCTCCTACCAGTACACTGCCAACGGCGAGCAATACATCCTGCACATGAACTATCTGCCGGAACTGAAGTGGCGGCTCTTCGTCGAGCTTAACGAAGACGTGGCGCTGGCCGACATCCGTCAAACCCTGCTCTTCAACCTTCTGATCAGCCTCGGCGTCACCGTCCTGATCGTCGGACTCAGCCACCTGACCCTGGCCCGCTACCACCGGCACATCGAACAGGCTGCCACGACCGACAAGCTGACCGGCCTGCTCAACCGCCACGCCGCCAGCGCGCTGGTCGACAAATTGCTGGGCAGCCAGCGCCGCAGCGGCCAACCTTTCTGCTTCCTGCTCGCCGACCTCGACCATTTCAAGCAGGTCAATGACCGCCACGGGCACAGCGTCGGCGACGAAGTGCTACGCAAGGCCGCCGCAATCTTCCGTCAATCGCTGCGCGCATCGGACTTTGCCGTGCGTTGGGGTGGAGAGGAATTCCTCCTCGTCCTCCAGGATTGCGATGGCGAACAAGGACTGCAGGTGGCGGAGAAAATCCGTACGGCGCTGGCCGAAGCCTCGCTCAGTACCAGCATCGCGGATCTACACGCCACGGTCAGTATCGGCGTCAGCGAGTATCGCCCCGGCGAAAATCCGGAGCAGACCCTGAGCCGTGCCGATCTCGCGCTTTACCGCGCGAAGAACGCCGGCCGCAATCAGGTCGCCGGCGAAGATACCGCAGTTGCCGAAGGCATCGGCAGCGCCTGATTTTTTCCGGTTTTTCACGGTCGACCGTGAAAAACCGGGATTTTCCTCATTCCGCCGGATTCTCGCCCGCCGCAGCGGTAGCGAACTCGAAAAAATCACCCGGTTTGAGCGGGCGCCCGGCCAGGAATTCCCGTACCGGCAAGCGCTTGCCACCAGCCTTCTGCAACTCGCCAATGGCCAGCGCCCCCTCGCCGCAGGCCACCACGATCTGCTCCCGGTCCAGCGCCAGGATGCAACCCGGCTCGCCAGCGACGGCAAGTGGCCAAGCTCGCCAGAGTTTGATGTTCTGCCCGGCAAAGCGCGTTTGCGCCCCCGGGAAGGGATTGAAGGCACGCACATGGCGATCCAGTTCGATGGCCGTCCGCCGCCAATCGATCATGGCTTCCGCCTTGTCGATCTTGCGGGCATAGGTCACCCCCGTGGCAGCTTGTGGTGTGGCCGGCAGCGGCCAGCGTCGCAAGACCTCGACGCAAAGCCTGGCACCCAGTTCGGCCAGCTTGTCGTGCAGGCTGGCCGCGTTATCGTCCGCAGCAATCGGCAAGGCAGCGGACAAAAGTACCGGGCCGGTATCGAGACCGGCCTCCATCTGCATGATGCAGACCCCGGTTTCGTCATCTCCGGCCTCGATCGCCCGCTGTATCGGCGCCGCACCGCGCCAGCGCGGCAGCAGGGAGGCGTGAATATTGATGCAGCCCATGGGCGGCAGATCGAGCACCGCCTGCGGCAGGAGCAAGCCATAGGCCACCACCACCATCAACTCGGCCCCGTCGGCGACCGCTGCCGCCACCCGCGCCTGAGCCTCGGCTTCTTTCAGACCCGGCGGCTGGAATACCTCGATTCCCGCCAGCAGCGCCCTTTGCTTGACCGGCGACGGCTGCAAGCTCATGCCGCGCCCGGCCGGGCGGTCGGGCTGGGTCAATACCAGCAGCACCTCGTGGCCCGCGGCCAGGATCGCATCCAGGGCCTGGGCGGCAAATTCCGGTGTCCCGGCAAAAATCAGCTTCATGCCGTTACCCGTGCCTGCTTGGCCAGCTTGTTCCTGATCCGCCCTTGCTTGAGCTGGGAAAGATGATCGACGAAAACCTTGCCGTTGAGATGGTCGATTTCATGCTGGATGCACACCGCGAGCAAACCCTCGGCAAGCAGCGACACCTTCTTGCCCTCGAGATCGAGGTAATGCACGGTCAGCTTCTCGGCACGTTCGACCTTTTCGTAGATACCCGGTACCGAGAGGCAACCCTCCTCGCCAAGATGAGAACCCTCCGTTCGCTCGATGCGGGGATTGAGGAGAACGTGCAGGTCGCTCTTGTCCTCGCTGACATCGATCACCACCAGTTGCAGATGCACATCGACCTGGGTGGCCGCCAGGCCGATGCCCGGCGCTTCGTACATGGTCTCGGCCATATCGGCGGCCAGACGACGGACGCGCTCGTCGATCTCGACGACGGGTTGGGCGATTTTTTTCAGACGGGGATCGGGATAACGCAGAATGGGTAGCAGGGCCATGATGATGAAAACGCAGTATGCTTGCTCGGATAACGGTTTGTGGCAGAATCGGCGGGGATTCCAAGGGCTTGAACCAGGGATGGAGGCAGGGCATGCCGCCCGCTCCCGTTTCGGACAGCCGCAACGGCGCCGCGTTCCAGCGGCACACGAGGTCTATCAATATGCTCCGCATTATATCCGCGCTGCTCCTGGCCGCGACGATGGTCGCCGCGACGGCCGACGACGGCCCAGCACTCGTCGCCAATCCGCCGGAACGCCACATCGTCGTTTCCGGCGATACGCTCTGGGGAATTTCGGGAAAATTCCTGCAGCAGCCCTGGCGCTGGCCCGATATCTGGCGCATGAACCGGGAGCAGATTGCCAATCCGCACCGCATCTACCCCGGCGATGTCGTGGTTCTTGACCTCTCCCGGGGGCAGCCACAGCTCAAGCTGGCCAAACCCCTGGGCACGGCACGCCTGCAACCCCAGGTCCATAGCGAGAAACTGCCCGTCAGCATCCCGAGCATCCCGCCGAACGTGATCGAACCCTTCATCTCGCGCCCCCTGATCATCGAAGCTGGAGAGCTCGACAAGGTACCGCGCATTCTCGCCGCCGAGGAAAACCGGGTACTGATCGCTGCCGGCGACCTGGCTTTCATCAAGGGCATGCAACGCGACGATATCGAAAAATGGCAGGTTTTCCGCCCCGGCAAGCCCTTGAAAGACCCTGAAACCGGTCAGATCGTGGCCCACGAGGCCTTTTTCCTCGGCGATGCCCGCCTGATCCAGGCCGGCGAACCGGCCGTGGTCAGGATCGTGCGCGCCAAGGAGGAAATCACCCGGGGCGACCGCCTCCTGCCGACCCCACCGCAGGAAATGATCACCTACGCCCCACACCGGCCGGAAACCGAAATCACCGCCCGCGTGATGTCCATCTACGGCGGACTCAACGAAGCGGCTGCCGGTTCGGTCATCTCGCTCAACCGGGGCGAGCGCGACGGCCTGGAAGTCGGCCATGTCCTGGCCCTTTTCCGCAAGCGCAACGCCGCCGACCACGACAGCGATGGCCGGAGAACCAGCACAACGCTGCCCGAACAGCGCTACGCCCTGGTTTTCGTCTTCCGCATCTTCGAGCGCGTTGCCTACGCGCTAGTCATGGAATCGTCGCGCTCGGTGATCGTCGGCGATGCCGCACGCAATCCCTGAGCTGGCAGAAAACCGGACATGCGCGATCCGAACGCCCTCGCCGCCTGGCTGCGCCTGACCCGGACGCCCGGTATCGGCGGCGAAAGCCAGCGCAAGTTGCTGGCGGCCTTCGGCTTGCCGGAAGCGATCTATGCCGCCGACCGGGAAGCCGTACGACAGGTGATCGGTGCGCGCGCGGACACGCTCTTCGATTTTTGCCCCGGCGAAGCCGTCGACCGTGGATTGGACTGGGCGCAAGCGCCGGGGCAACACATCGTCACCCTGGCCGATGCCGCTTACCCGCCGGCCCTGCTGCAAATTCCCGATCCGCCAACTCTCCTCTACGTACGCGGCCGATTGGAACTGTTGCACAGCACTGGCCTGGGCATCGTCGGCAGCCGCAACGCAAGCGCGCAAGGATTGCGTAACGCCGAGGATTTTGCCCGGACGCTGGCCGGTGCCGGACTGACCATCACCAGCGGCCTGGCGCTGGGGATAGATGCGGCCGCCCATCGTGGCGCCCTGGCCGCGACCGGGGCCACCATCGCGGTCATCGGCACCGGTGTCGACCGCGTCTACCCCGCCCGCAACAAGGATCTGGCGCTGGCGATCGCCGAGCATGGCGCGATCGTCTCCGAGTTTCCACTCGGCACGCCGGTCATGGCACACCACTTTCCCCGCCGCAACCGGATCATTGCCGGTCTCTCCCTTGGCGTGCTCGTTGTCGAGGCGGCGCCGGAATCCGGTTCGCTGATCACGGCCCGCCTGGCCGGCGAACAGGGGCGCGAGGTCTTCGCCATTCCCGGATCGATCCACTCGCCGCTGGCCCGTGGTTGTCACCGATTGCTCAAGCAGGGCGCCAAGCTGGTTGAAAGCGCCGCCGACATCCTCGAAGAATTGACGGCGCAACTGACTCAACCCGCGCTTCTCGAGAAGCGCGCCAGCCGGATCGCCGAGAGCGGGTCCGCCGCCGTCGATGGCGCGGAAGCCGATACCCCGCTGCTTGCCGCGCTCGGCTACGACCCCTGCACTTTCGACGAACTTGCCGTCCGCTCCGGCCTTGGCAGCAGCGCCTTGTCCGCGGCCCTGCTCGACCTCGAACTGGCGGGCAAAATTGCACCACTCCCCGGTAACCGCTACCAGCGGCTGAGCGCCTGAGACCCCCTCTTCCATCACGGCACCCCTACGACAACTTGCCAAGGCGTCCACCGGACACTAACATGCGCCGGCAAAACCAAAGGCAGGAACCATGAGCAAGAAGCTGATCATCGCCGAAAAACCCTCCGTCGCCAGCGACATCGCCAAGGCACTGGGCGGGTTCACCAAGCACGACGACTATTTCGAGAGCGAGCAATTCGTCCTCTCGTCGGCGGTCGGCCACCTGCTCGAACTGGCCTGCCCGGAAGAATTCGAGGTCAAGCGCGGCAAATGGTCGTTTGCCCACCTGCCGGTGATTCCGCCGCACTTTGCTCTGTCTCCGATCGAGAAAAGTGCCGCCCGGCTCAAGGTGCTGACCAAGCTGATCAAGCGCAAGGACGTCGAAGGCCTGGTGAACGCCTGCGACGCGGGGCGCGAAGGTGAATTGATCTTCAACTACATCGCCCAGCACGTCGGCAGCAAGAAGCCGGTGCAGCGCCTGTGGCTGCAGTCGATGACGCCGCAGGCGATCCGCGACGGCTTCGCCCGCCTGCGTCCGGGCAGCGAACTGCAAGGCCTGGCCGATGCCGCCGTCTGCCGTTCCGAATCCGACTGGCTGGTCGGGATCAACGGCACCCGCGCGATGACCGCCTTCAACTCGAAGACCGGCGGTTTCCACCTGACCACCGTCGGCCGCGTACAAACCCCGACGCTGGCCATCGTGGTCGAGCGTGAAAAGAAAATCCGCGAATTCAAGCCGCGCAATTACTGGGAAGTCGAAGCCGAATTCGGTGCCGCTGCCGGCAACTACATCGGCAAGTGGTTCGACGAGGGCTACAAGGGCAAGCAGGACGACGAGCATGCGCGCGCCGACCGCCTCTGGGAACAAGCCCGCGCCGAAGCCATCCGCGCCGCGACCAGCGGCCAGCCGGGCGAAGTCAGCGAGGAATCCAAGCCGGAAACCCGCCTCTCGCCGCTCCTTTTCGATCTCACCAGCCTGCAGCGCGAGGCCAACTCCCGCTTCGGCTTCTCGGCCAAGACCACGCTGTCGCTGGCGCAGGCGCTGTACGAAAAACACAAGGTCCTGACCTATCCGCGGACCGACTCGCGCTACCTGCCGGAAGACTACCTGGCGACGGTCAAGGCGACGCTGTCGGTGCTCACCGGCGAAGGCGCCGGCAAGGGCCACGACGAAGTCCTGCTCTCGCGTTATTCGCCGTTCGCGCACCAGGTGCTGGCGCGCAACTGGGTGATCCCGAACAAGCGCATCTTCAATAACGCCAAGGTCAGCGACCACTTCGCGATCATCCCGACGCCGCAAGCGCCGAAGAATCTCAACGAAGCCGAGCAGAAGCTCTACGACTTCGTGGTCAAGCGCTTCCTCGCGGTCTTCTTCCCCGCCGCCGAATACCTGGTCACCACCCGCATCACCCGCGTCGCCAGCCATCCGTTCAAGACCGAAGGCAAGGTGCTGGTGCAACCGGGCTGGCTGGCGGTGTACGGCAAGGACAGTCAGGAAGACGGCGAAGGCACGCTGGTTGCGGTCAACCCCAAGGAAAAGGTCAAAACCGAAGAAGTCACGGTCAAGGCCAACGCCACCAAGCCGCCACCGCGTTATTCGGAAGCGACCCTGCTCTCGGCGATGGAAGGTGCCGGCAAGATGGTCGACGACGAGGAGTTCAAGGCGGCGATGGCCGGGCGCGGTCTCGGCACCCCGGCCACCCGGGCGCAGATCATTGAAAACCTGATCGGCGAGCAATACATGCTGCGCGAAGGCCGCGAACTGATTCCGATGGCCAAGGCCTTCTCGCTGATGACCCTGTTGAACGGTCTCGGCGTCAACGAACTGACCCAGCCGGAACTGACCGGCGAGTGGGAAGCCAAGCTGTCGCGCATCGAAAAGGGCGAATTCACCCGCGCCGAATTCATGCGCGAAATCGCCGAGATGACCCGCCACGTCGTCGAGCGCGCCAAGAGCTACGAAGCCGACACCATCCCGGGTGACTTCGGCGTTCTGACCGTGCCCTGCCCCAAGTGCGGCGGCCAGATCCGCGAGACCTACAAGAAATTCCAGTGCGGCGGCTGCGACTACGCGCTGTGGAAGATCGTCGCCGGCCGCCAGTTCGAGCCGGCCGAAATCGAAACCTTGCTCACCGAAGGCCAGGTCGGCCCGCTGACCGGTTTCCGCAACAAGATGGGCCGCAGTTTCGCCGCCGCGATCAAGCTCAATCCGGAAAAAATGCCGGAATTCGACTTCGGCCAGGGCAAGGATGACGACGAAAACGCCGAGCCGGTCGATTTTTCCGCTCAGACCGCACTTGGCAAGTGTCCGAAATGCGCCGCCAGCGTTTATGACAACAACAGCAACTACGTCTGTGAAAAAGCCGTCGGCAGCGGCAAGACCTGCGATTTCCGCTCCGGCAAGGTGATTCTGCAGCAGCCGATCGAAGCCGCCCAGATGCAGAAGCTGCTGGGCGAAGGCAAGACCGACCTGCTCAAGGAATTCGTCTCCAACCGCACCCGCCGCAAATTCTCGGCCTTCCTGGTGCTGGGCAAGGACGGCAAGGTCGGCTTCGAGTTCGAGGCGCGCAAGCCGGCGGCAAAAAAAGCACCCGCCAGCAAGAAGACGGAAACCAGCGAAACCTGAGCCACCAAAAACGAGGGCCTGGTTTCGCGAAGGCTAGGTTTCAACGCGGATCAATGACGCGGATTTTTCTCGATCCGCTTCGGATGCGAGCTTGCTCCAGGCGTCACTCAGCGTACCGGCGCCGCTCCGGGCAATTGGCAGGACAGCACCGCGGCCCGCAGTGCGTCGATAGCCTGCGGTCGGGGAAAGCTGACTCGCCAGACCAGGCCCACGGTACGATGCGGTAGCTCACTGGCGGTCAAGGGAAGCACCTTGACCAAGGCTTCGCGTTTTACCAGGGGATCGGCCGCCGTACTTGGCATTACCGCCACACCGGCACCGCTGGCGACCATGTGGCGAATGGTCTCCAGCGAACTGCCTTCAATCGCATGCTGCAAGGCATTTTCGCTGGAAAGTCGCGGACAAGATTCCAGTACCTGATCGCGAAAACAGTTGCCCTGGCCGAGTAAGAGGAGATTTTCACCGTCGAGCTCGCTGCTATCGACCGCATCTCGCACTGCCCAAGGGTGCTCTGCCGGCACGACGAGGCGGAAAGCTTCGCGGTAAACCGGCTGCGCCACCAGGCCAGGTTCCACCAGCGGCAGCGCGATCACGATCACATCGAGATCGCCGGCCTTGAGCGCCGGAATCAGGTTGCCGGTAAAGTCTTCCTTGAGGAAGAGCGGCATCTTCGGCGCCTCGCGATGCAGCGCCGGGATCAGTTGCGGCAGCAGGTACGGGGCGATGGTGTAGATCACCCCGACGCGCAAGGAGCCAGTCAGCGGGTCGCCGACGCTGCTGGCGATTTCTTCCAGGCGCACGGCCTCGTCAAGCACCCGCCGCGCCTGGGCGACGATGCGTTCGCCCAGCGGCGTGATCCGCACCTCGCTCGCAGCTCGCTCGAAAAGCGGCGCGCCGAGTTGCCCCTCGACCTTTTTCAACGCGACCGACAAGGTCGGCTGGCTGACGTGGCAAGCCTCGGCAGCACGACCAAAGTGACGCTCGCGAGCGAGCGCGACGATGTAGCGCATCTCGGTCAGGGTCATGGCAAATATCCGAGCTTTTGCAGGTCGACCGTGGATAGCCAGCGCCATTCGCCGGGCTTGAGATCGGCCGGCAAGCTCAACTCGCCGATCCGCTCGCGATGCAGCGCCTCGACCCGATTGCCGACGGCGGCAACCATCCGTTTGACCTGGTGGTACTTGCCTTCGGTGATCGTCAGGCGCAGCAAGTGCGGCTCGACGATCTCGGCCCCGGCGGCAGTGACCGGCTCGGGATCATCGTGTAATTCGACCCCGGCCAGCAATTGTTCGATCTGGCCGGCATCAAGCGGATGCTTGGTGGTCGCCAGATAGACCTTGGGCACCTTGCGCTTGGCCGAGGTCAGGACATGGTTGAGTTGGCCGTCGTCGGTGATCAGCAGCAAGCCGGTGGTGTCTTCGTCGAGCCGTCCGATCGGCTGCACGCCGCGTTCGCACAAGGGCAAAGGCAGCAGTTCAAGCACCGAAGGATGGTGCTGCGGCTTGCGCGAGCATTCGTAGCCGCCCGGCTTGTGCAGCAGCAGCGAGGCATGCTCGCAAAATGGCCATTCGACGTCGTCGACCGTGAACATCAGGCCGTCGGTGTCGACATCGGCAAAAGGATCGTCGCAGACGACCCCATTGACGCCGACGCGTTCCTGGCGGATGAGAGAGCGGCAGCCTTTGCGGGTGCCGAAGCCGTGTTTTTGCAGGAGTCGTTCGAGTTGCATGGGCAGGATGCTACCATTCCGGGATGAACTTCGAGCACCTTATCCAGATCAACGATCTGAACAACCCCCTGACCGAAACCCTGACTCGCCCCCAGATCTGGGCAGGATTGCTGCACCGCGTCGAGGATGCCACCCCTTTTCTTCCTGGGCTGGAAAGCTGCACCATCGTCGAACGTCATGCCGATTACCTGTTGCGCGAGCTGAACTTCGGCGCCGCCATCATCCGTGACCGGGTCACCCTCGCCCATGAGCACTGGGTCCGTTTCGAGATCGAGGCCAACGCCGAGCACGCCGGCGGCAGCCTGACCATCACCATCGAGGAACCCGAAGTCGGTGCGCTGTTCCTGCGCTTTACCTACGCCACGGGTTTTGCCGCCAACCCGAATTCGGAAGAGCGGGCCTACATCGACTACGTCAAGTCGGCCTACCAGCAGTCCGACCTCGATTGCGTCCGCATCCTCCGCACCCTGGCGGCGCAGGGCTCATTGCAATAAGGATGGGCGCCCACACGGAGCGCCCAATCTGGCAATTTTCTTCCAAGGAAGAAAGCGGGTCAGAAATTAACGCCGAGTTTGAAGTTGACGGCCCAGTTCTCAAGGCCAATCTCCTCGCGGCGATCGGTATTGAGATAGCGCAGGTCAAGCCCTGAGAAATAGGCACCGCTGCGATAAGCCACACCGGCTGCCGCACCGTAACCGAACAAATCCTTGTCGCCACGGGAAACATCCGCCTTGACCCAGGCCAGCGCCGGACCAGCACCGAAGGAGAAACCACCACCCAAGGGTACGGTATAGCGTGGGGACAACTCGAGCGAGGTGTACTTCAGACCGGATTCATCGGCACGATTGAACGCCAGGTGGGTGCGAATCCGCTGATCTGCTGTCTGAAACAGGCCGCAGTTCATGCTGAATTCCAGGCCATAAACGCCGATCTGGTCATCGCGATTGCCGGAAACCTTCATCATGCCGGCAGTCACCGCCACGGTCGGCTCGGCCTTGAAACCCGGCTGCAGAATGGGGAAGAGCTTGAAACCATCGGCCAGAACCGGCATGGCCGCAGCCGAAAGGGTGGCAAACATCAATCCGGCAAAAATTTTCTTGTGCATTTCTTTCCTCGTATCGAGCTATTGGAAGACGTGCATTCTCGATCCCAAGCACACGATGCGTCTGTAACCTAAGTTACACAGAGATTTCTCCTCCCCCCGCCTAGTGGAAAACACAGAAAGATAACGGTAACAATCAGTTTTTACCGAAATCCATCTACGCTCAACAAAAGCTGCCGTCCGGCGTAGGATAAAAGCGTTCGTTTTGTCCTACGTTCCATCCAAAGGAGGTTCTCCGATGAAGTCGACGGTGTTGATCGAGCGTGATGCAAACTATCTCTGCGTCAAATTGGGTGAAATAGTCACGGCCCTGCAGCAAGTAGCCACGGTCAAGGGCCAGCCCATGTGGGAAGTGCAGCGAATGCAGGGTAGCCAGATGAAACGCTACATCGTGCCGGCGCGAGGCTTGAGTCCGTTGAACGGCAGTTGAAGCCGGGCTTTCCACCGCAAGCGCTCGCTACCCGCCGAAGAGCAATCAGGTTCTTCGGCTTTTTCATATCACTTGGGTTCCGGAGTGCGGACAATCACCGAGGGATCGTTTTCATCCGGCTCGATACCCCAGTCGCCCCATTCGTACCAATCGTCACCCAACATCTCGACCGGATGCTGAGTTCGTCCCGAACCATTGCCACACATCAACGCATCCGCTGCGCAATAGCGATCGCAGCCCCAGCAAATACGTTCGGGATGCTTGGGATGCAAGGGAAATTTCTTGGCCATGGTCCCGCATCCTACCGTACCCGCCCCCCTCAGTCAGCAAGCAGAACCCGGTAATTACAAGCAGGGCGCTCAATTTCCCGACTGGATCGTGACCAGAATCAAGTCTGAGCACACAGCGCCAAATCCAGCATCGCGCCGGAAGCGGAATAGTTTGGTCACCAATCGCTTACCTCCCGATACATAGACTTACCTTTCTCCTGACATCGGCCGCGTCACCCCCCACGTTATTCGGCACATGGCGCTGCATCGGGTTGTCAGCACCTGAAAACCAAGCAACAACCTACCCAATCCAGGAGATACAAAATGCAAGTTTCCAAACAGATCGTGGCTCTGACTGTTGCCGCCGGCTTCGCTTCCGCTGCCTTCGCCCAGGGCAATACCGCCCCTGCGCCGCAAGCCAGCCCGGTCGCCAAAGTTGCCGCCCCGGCCCCGCAGGCAGCATCGGCAGCCAAACCGGCCGTCGCGGCAATTGCACCGGCAGCCACGGCAGCGGTCGAAAAGAAGGTGGAAGCAGCCAGGCCAGTCGAGGCCAGCAAGCCTGAAGCAAAACCCGAAGTAAAGGCCGACACGGCCAAGGCAGAAGCCGCAAAACCGGTGACCAAGCCGGCCAAGGAACATGCCCACAAGGGCGAGAAGCACGAAAAGCACGCCAAGCGTGAAAAGACCGAAGCCAAGCCGGCAGCCCCGGCCCCGGCTGTCGCACCGATCGCCGCTGGCGCACCGGCCGGTAAATAAACCCTGACGCCGTAACCCCAAGCCAACCCCCGGCCTCCAAAACCGGGGCTTGCTCCGTTAACGCCCGCCTGCCTCGCGACTCAGCTTGCGCCAGCCGTGCTGCTCAAGGCAGGCATGAATCCGCCGCACCGTTGTCTCGGTCACCGTACCGTCGTTGTACTGGCCGGTCTGGCTCTTGCAAAAGCGCACATCCGCATCGTAATCGGCCAGCGACGCCCCGGCCTTCTCCCACTGCCAGTTCGACTGGAACAAGGCGCAGGCGGAAAGGGGGAGGAAGGCAAGGGCAGCGCACCGGCGCAATCCAAATCGCAGCATCAAGAACTCCCGATTACTGGAAAAAAGCCGATTATCCCCACAGAAAGCAGCGGATATTCAAGCCTTTTTCGTTAAAAAGGCGGGTTGACCGTGTGGATGACGATTGATTGGCAACTGCAGCAAGCTTGATCACCCTGAACGCCGGCATCAGGCATTCGGTACGAAGAGCCTGGCTCAGGTGCATGCTTGGTCGGGATGAGTTGAGCCGGTCCTGCTGGGCCAATACAGTACGCCGCAGCGGATATGAACGAGCAAGCGATACTTGCCGGAAAATTACCTGCCACCACCAGTCATGCGACTGGAGCAAAGCCATAGTAGGAGCCATAGGCCGACGGCGCCGGCGCATACGCAGCAACCTTGATCGCATCCGCCAAGGTGACTCGGTTGGTGAAACCATCGATTCCACCGGCCTCTCCCAGCCATCGCTCTTCGACTTCCTTGTCGCTCAGGCCATTGAGGCCGAGGTTTTGGTTCAAGCGCTCCGAACGGTATTCAAATGCCATGTCATGGGCGATGAACAGCGTGTGAGGGCAGGCAGTAATGAGCGTCTCGTCCACCGGGTCGGCCCCCATTACCCGGGTGCCGCAGAACGGACAATGAACCGGGGTGTAGTAAAAAGTCTTGAGCTCGGTACGCTGAATGGCTTGGGTCATGCTGTTCTCCGTGTCGTTTTGAAACGGCCGGGTCCGAATGCCACCGCCCCGCCGCTTGAGTCTTGTCACTAGGTGAATTGATAGCGACAAAGGTCCGAGTGGGAAAGTCCGGCCAATTCGCCAACCACCCGGCTGATGCCCCGGCCCAGCAAGCACCAGGCATTGCCGTAGGGCAGGATGGAAATACCCGAGTCGGCGGACAGCCCTTCGGCTCGGACTCGTTTCCCTTCCATATTCATTTGATTTTTCGGTATTTTCCCGAAAACCGGCGGTATCCGGTCCGGCTCCCCTTGCCGAGACATTGCGTGTCGGCGCGAGGAGGCTGGCAATCGCGCCAAGGCGACTGCCAGAGAGAACGCCCGCGAAATCAGGCGATCTGGATATTACTGGCTTGTTTGCCCTTGGGACCGGTGGTGATGTCGAAGCTCACCCGTTGGCCTTCGGCCAAGGTCTTGAAGCCATTGGATTGAATTGCGGAAAAATGAGCGAAGAGATCTTCGCCGCCGCCGTCGGGAGTAATGAAGCCAAAACCCTTGGAATCGTTAAACCACTTGACGCTACCTGTTGCCATATCTTGAATCTCCGAAAAATTGCGGGGCGGATTGCCCCTGGGTGGGGCGAGATCAAGAGGGCGAGGCAAAAATGGGGAATGGCGCCGTAGAACTACGGGTACTAAACCGACAAGACAACAACACAACTAGAAATCGCTGCGGTGCACAATACGCGCTATGGACTTGGATAGCAAATGGAATTTTCGTACTCGAAAAACAAGCTCTCCACCACTTTGTCTTTGAATGCTTGTCCGTATTTCGCTACGTCGTGCTTCCTCTATCGCCCCTTTGTTCAAGATTCCATCGAGACGAGAGCTTTCAGGTAATTCCCACGAAATCCAGACTTTTGGGAAAAATCTTGAGGTTCCCTCGGTTTTTCCTGATGTTGCCTGCTGAGCCAATCCGCTAAAAACTGCATAGGCGACTTGTAGCCGAGGGTCGAATGCTGGCGTTTCCAGTTGTAGAAGACCTCGATGTACTCGAAGCTGGTGGCCTTCATGTCGGCATGGGTATAGCACATCCCATGCACCCGCTCGTTTTTGAAGCTGTTGAACCAACTCTCCGTCGGCGCGTTATCCCAGCTGTTTCCCTTTCGACTCATCGAGCAGGTCATGCCGTATTCCTTGAGCTTGTTCTGGAATGCATGGCTGGCGTATTGGCTGCCCCGGTCGGAGTGGTGCAACAATCCCGCTGCCGGTTTCTTGCGGAACCAGGCCATGGTCAGCGCATCCGTCACAATGTCCGCCGTCATGCGCGGCTTCAGCGGATAAGCTGGCTCCACTCGGTGGTGTAAGAGGGCGAAACCCGGGCCCGCTTCATCTTCCAATCCTGCGATACACCCTACTATCCAGACACAGTTTCTTTAAACAGTTGATTGATCTCATCGTTAACGGATCTTCAAGAGCTAGCGTGCAAGTCGGCTAACACGCGCTTCGAATATTGTAGGTTACCATGACATAAAAATTGCCATGACGGAGCAGTTGTCGTCAGGGGGACCGGAATTTTGTGTAAAGCAGTTTTTGCTTAAGTCATCGAAGAGCGAACGGTCTAGCCGAACAACTACCACTCAACTTGACGCTCCAACACAAAGAGGCCATCTATGCAAGTGACCTCTTTGTTCAGCTAATTCCCAAAAAATCTAGACTTTTGGGAAAAATCTAGACCTTCGTGGGATCCTACACCCCATCAAATATCAATCTTCGCATTCAGCGCATTGGTTTCGATGAACGCCCGGCGGGGTTCGACCAGTTCGCCCATCAGCGTGGTGAAGATTTCGTCGGCGGCGATGGCGTCGTCGATCTGCACACGCAGCAGGCGGCGGACGGTGGGGTCCATGGTGGTTTCCCACAGTTGCTCGGGGTTCATTTCGCCGAGGCCCTTGTAGCGCTGCTTGCTGATGCCGCGCTCGACTTCGTTGAGCAGCCACTTCATCGCATCGCCGAAGTTGTTGATCACCGACTTCTTTTCGCCACGGGCGATGATCGCGCCGGCGCCGAAGAGGCCGGCGAGGGTTTCGGCGGTGCGCTTGAGCTGCATGAAGTCGCCGGAGAGCAGCAGGTCTTCGTCGATCAAGCCGACCTTGAGGTTGCCGTGGTGCATGCGCTCGACGCGCAGGGTCCAGCGTTCCTGGATATCGTCAAAGCGCGGCACGATGCGGATGCCGTTGCCGACGTGGGCGGCAATCAGTTCGCCGCTTTCCCGGGCTTTTTGCTCGTTTTCGAGGTTGACCGTGAGATTGTGGCGGACGATGGCATGCAGCACGTCCGGGTTGATCAGGTGCGAAATGCGCTCGATCACTGCTTCGGTCGCCAGCCAGGAACGCGCCAGGTTTTCCAGCGCGCTACCGCTGATCGGCTCGGCGCCGGTTTGCGGCGTCAGCACGGCCTCGTCAAGCGCCATGTTGAGCAGGAACTGGTTGTATTCCTGGTCGTCCTTGAGGTAGCGCTCGGTCTTGCCATGCTTGACCTTGTACAGCGGCGGCTGCGCGATGTAGATGTAGCCGCGCTCGACCAGCTCGGGCATCTGGCGATAGAGCAAGGTCAGCAGCAGGGTGCGGATGTGGGCGCCGTCCACGTCCGCGTCGGTCATGATGATGATGCGGTGGTAACGCAGCTTTTCGATCTTGAATTCGTCCTTGCCGATGCCGGTGCCGAGCGCGGTGATCAAGGTCACGATCTGCTCGGAGGAAATCAGCTTGTCGAAGCGCGCCTTCTCGACGTTGAGCACCTTGCCGCGCAGTGGCAGGATCGCCTGGAATTTGCGGTCGCGCCCTTGCTTGGCCGAGCCGCCGGCGGAGTCACCCTCGACGATGTAGATTTCGCACAGCGCCGGGTCTTTTTCCTGGCAGTCGGCGAGCTTGCCGGGCAGGCCGACGCCGTCGAGCACGCCTTTGCGGCGCGTCATTTCGCGGGCTTTGCGGGCGGCTTCGCGGGCACGCGAGGCTTCGACGATCTTGCCGCAGATGGTCTTGGCGTCGATCGGGTTTTCGAGCAGGAAGTCGGTGAGCTTCTGGGCGACAACTTCTTCGACTGCCGGGCGCGCTTCGCTGGAGACCAGCTTCATCTTGGTCTGCGAGGCGAACTTGGGATCGGGCATCTTGACCGAGAGCACGCAGGCCAGGCCTTCGCGCATGTCGTCGCCGGAAATATCGACCTTGGCCTTCTTGGCGATCTCGTTTTCGTCGATGTACTTGTTGATCACCCGCGTCATCGCCGCGCGCAGGCCGGTGAGATGGGTGCCACCGTCGGACTGCGGGATGTTGTTGGTGAAGCAGAGCACCTGTTCCTGGTAGGAATCGTTCCACTGCATCGCCACTTCGACGCCGATGGTGACGCCGTCACCGCCGACCTTGGCTTCGCCGGTCGAGTAGAAAATTTTCGGGTGCAGCACGCTCTTGGTGCGATTGACGTATTCGACGAAGCTTTGCACGCCGCCAGCAAAGGCAAACAGCTCTTCCTTGCCGGAACGCTGGTCGACCAGCTTGATGCTGACGCCGTTGTTGAGGAAAGACAGTTCGCGCAGGCGCTTGGCGAGGATTTCGTAGTGAAATTCGACGTGGCCGAAGATTTCTTCGTCGGCCAGGAAGTGCACTTCGGTACCGCGCTTCTCGGTATCGCCCAACACCTTGAGCGGCGAGGTGTCGACGCCATTGCGCTGCTCGATGACACGGTCAACCGGCACCCCACGGCAAAATTCCATGAAATGCTTTTTGCCATCACGGCGGATGGTCAGACGCAGCCATTTCGACAGCGCGTTAACGCAAGAGACGCCAACGCCGTGCAGGCCGCCCGAGACCTTGTACGAGTTCTGGTTGAACTTGCCGCCGGCGTGCAGCTCGGTCAGCGCGATTTCAGCCGCTGAGCGCTTCGGCTCGTGCTTGTCGTCCATCTTGACGCCGGTCGGGATGCCGCGACCATTGTCGATCACCGAAATCGAGTTGTCGGTGTGGATGGTGACGATGATGTCGTCGCAATGACCGGCGAGCGCCTCGTCGATCGAGTTGTCGACCACCTCGAAGACCAGGTGGTGCAAGCCGGTGCCGTCCGAAGTATCGCCGATGTACATGCCCGGCCGCTTGCGGACCGCCTCCAGGCCTTCGAGGATCTGGATGCTGGATTCGCCGTAGGCGGGTGCTTCCTGCGGGCTATCGTTCTGTTGGCTTTCTTCGCTCATTGCTTGCTGTTCCAGGTGAAACGGGTCTTCGGGTGGGGACGGGCAGGGATCAGATGCGCATCGGCATCACGACGTACTTGAAGCGGTCGTTGCCGGGCAGGGTCACCAGGGCGCTGGAGTTGGCGTCGTTGAAGCTCCACTGCACTTCGTCGGCGTGCACGTTGTTGAGCACGTCGAGCAGGTAGCTGACATTGAAGCCGACATCGATCGCTTCGCCGCCGTAATTCACTTCGATTTCTTCCTGCGCTTCTTCCTGCTCGGCATTGGCGGCAATCAGCTTGAGCGCATTGTCGCCCAAGACCACGCGAACGCCACGGAATTTTTCGTTGGTCAGGATCGCGGCGCGCTGCATCGCCTGCATCAGCGTCTGGCGGGGAACGGTCATGTGGTTGCGCAGGCTCTGCGGAATCACCCGTTCGTAGTCGGGGAACTTGCCGTCGATCAGCTTGGAGACGAGAACGATGGAACCGAAGGCGAAACGGACCTGGTTGGCGGCCAGAGTCACGGTCAACGGCTCGTCGTTGTCGGAAAGCAAGCGGTTGAGTTCGAGCACGGTCTTGCGCGGCAGGATCATTTCCTGGCGGGCCAGATCGGCTTCGATCTCGACGCTGGCAAAGGCCAGGCGGTGGCCGTCGGTGGCGACGGCGCGCAGCTCGCTACCCTCGACCAGCAACATCAGGCCGTTGAGGTAATAGCGTACGTCCTGCGCGGCCATCGCGTACTGCGTTTTGCCGATCAACTGACGAAAATTTTTCTGAGTAATGGTGAACTGCCGGATATCACCTTCACTCAACGTCATTCTCGGAAAATTGTCGGCAGGCAGGGTCTGCAGACTGAAGCGACTCTTGCCGGCACGAACCTGCAGGCGTGACCCCTCGAGTACCAGACTAACTTCCCGATCATCCGGCAACGAACGCAGGATGTCTTGCAGTTTGCGTGCGGCCACCGTCACGGCTCCCTCGCCGTCACCACCAACACCACTGGCGTAGTTGGTGATCTGGATTTCAATATCGGTAGCAAGCAGAGTCATCTGATTGCCGCGTTTTTCCAGCAAAACATTCGACAGGATGGGCAGTGTATGGCGACGTTCGACAATCCCCGACACAGACTGCAAAGGCGTGAGGAGCGTGTCTCTTAAGGTTTTAATAAGAACCATATATAAAATTCCTTCTAAGACTATATCGGGAACAAGTCTGTTGATAACTCAGAATTTCAATTAAAAATCATCTACTTACAATCATTTTTCGAGTCTGTAAAAGCCTCTGGATTGGCTGTGGACGAAAACGGGACAATTTTCCCACAAACTGGCTTCAGTCGTTTCATCCCCAATGGAAAGACAGCTTGTTCACAGACTTGTGTACAGCAGTTCCCAGCTCAGGCCGTTCCCGGTTTTTTGCCTTCAGGTCGCAGTTTCTGCTTCCTCGACGTTTTCCCTTGGTCCTTTAGTAAGAACTGTATATAAAAAGACAATAATGAATAAGCAAGGAACTACTCTGTGGACAAGTCGATTTTTTCCATTTTTTTCAGTAACTTGAATAACAAAAAAGGGTCTGCGAAAGCCTCTGGATTGGCTGTGGATGGATTGCGGGCAATTTTTGCGTTGTGCGCCGCAAGCCCTTCTTTCCCCAACTGGCCGACAGCTTTTCCCCAGACTTGTTCGACTTTTGCCTGAAATCAGCCCTTCAGGACCTGCAACAACACGTGCAGATCGTGGTTGAGTTCGTTTTCCTTGGTGCGCAGCGAATCGATGGTCTTGACCGCGTGAATCACCGTCGTGTGATCGCGGCCGCCAAAGGCATCGCCGATTTCCGGGAAGCTGTGCGAGGTGACTTCGCGGCACAGCCACATCGCCACCTGGCGCGGCCGGGCAATCGCCCGCGTGCGCTTCTTCGAGAACAGGTCGGCGACCTTGATCTTGTAGTAGTCGGCGACGGTCTTCTGGATGTAATCCATGCCGACGTTGCGGACCGAGCCGATGACATCCTTCAGCGCCTCCTTGGCCAGGTCGAGGGCGATCGGGCGGCCGTGGAAGGAGGAATAAGCGAGGACCTTCTTCAAGGCGCCTTCGAGTTCGCGGACATTCGAGCGCAGGTGCTTGGCGATGAAGAAAGCGACTTCGTCGTTCAACTGCAGGTCTTCGGCTTCGGCTTTCTTCTTCAGGATGGCGACCCGCATTTCCAGTTCGGGCGGCTCGATCTGCACGGTCAGACCCCAGTCGAAACGGGTGACCAGCCGGTCATCGAGACCGTTGATGTCCTTGGGATAGGTGTCGCAGGTCAGGATGATCTGCTTGCGGGCTTCGATCAGCGCGTTGAAGAGGAAGAAAAACTCTTCCTGCGAGCGGTTCTTGCCGTTGAAGAACTGCACGTCGTCGAGCAGCAGCACGTCTAGCGTGCGGTAGGCGCGCTTGAAGCTGTCGAAGGATTTTTGCTGATAGGCGCGGACGACGTCGGAGTAGTAGTCCTCGGCATGCACGTAGCGGACGACCTTGTCCGGGTTCTCGCGCAGGATGGCGTTGCCGATGGCGTGGATCAGGTGGGTTTTGCCGAGACCGGCACCGCCGTAGATGAACAGCGGGTTGTAGGCACCGCCGGGGTTGCCGGCGACCTGCACGGCGGCGGCGCGGGCCAGGTCGTTGGCCTTGCCGACGACCAGGTTGTCGAAGGTGAAGGTCGAGAACAAGCGCGATTTTTCGTAATTGCTCATTCGGCTGCGCGGCTTGTCGCTGCCGGAAGCCGGGGCTGCCGGCGAAACTACCCGTTGCATGGCCTTGGTCGAAGTCACGCCAGTGGCCGCGGGCTCGGCAAGTCCGGGAGCCGGCGCGGGGGCTGCGGTTGCCGGCTGTTCGCCGCGGGCGACCGGCGGCTTGGTGTTGCCGATCACCAGTGCGATGCTGACCGGTGCCGAGTAGAAGCTGCGGGCGTATTCCTCGATCCGCGACAGGTAGCGGTCGCGCACCCATTTGAGGATGAAGCTGTTGGGTGCGATCAGGCGCAGGCCTTCTTCCGCCGGGGCGGCTTCACCTTCAAACCGCAAGGGTTTGATCCAGGTGTTGAACTGCTGGGTCGGCAGTTCCTGTTCAAAACGCGTGAGACAGGATTCCCAGAATGCGGCCATAGGAAAAAAGACTCCAGCCGGTGCCGTTGGCAAAGGCTAATTATTTGATTTATTGAAAAATTATCGGAATTCCGATTGACCGTGTGCGGCCGGGAAGGGGGAGAATTCTACAGCTCATCCACAAAGTTATCCACAGCGTTGGTAAATAAATTTCCTTGACAGACTAGCTTGCGTCAATGTGTAATAACGTGTTTTTCTTAGCACATCAAGGGATTACGACATGAAACGCACGTATCAACCGTCGGTCGTGCGCCGCAAGCGCACCCATGGCTTCCTGGTTCGTTCGCGCACCAAGGGCGGCCGTGCCGTTCTGGCTGCTCGCCGCGCCAAGGGCCGCAAGCGTCTGGCTGTTTAAGCAGCCCGGACGATAGGCGAAGTGAATTTCAGCTTCGCCAGACGCCACCGACTGACCAAAACGGATGAGTATTCATCCGTTTTTGGTTTCAGGAGGGCGATTCGCGGGCAATGGCTGATGTTGCATTTTCAGCCGCGTCCCGCCGGATTCGACTCGGCCCGGCTCGGTCTGGTTGTCGGCAAAAAATTGCTCAAACGGGCGGTTGACCGTAATCGGGTCAAACGCATCGTTCGCGAGCAGTTTCGTCTGCGCCGTGCCGATCTGCCCGCCTATGATCTGGTGGTCAGGTTGCACGCCCGGCCGCAGGTTCCGGCAGGCCAGGCCCTGGCGGCCGATTTCCTGCATCTGTTGGGCCGCCTGCGCCGGCCCGGTGGAAAACGGGAGGAAAAATGAAGCTGCTGCTGGTCGGTTTGGTACGGATTTACCAATACGCGATCAGTCCGCTGCTTGGTCGACGTTGCCGGTATTTTCCCAGCTGTTCGGAATACACGGTCGAGGCGATCCAGAAACATGGCGCAGTAAAAGGTGGCTGGCTGGGCGCAAAACGCATTTGCCGCTGTCACCCGTGGCATCCGGGCGGGTATGATCCCGTTCCCTGACTCAAGAACTCTCTCGTAGGCCGTACATGGATACTCGACGCCTGATACTGGTAATGATCTTCACGTTCTCCAGCTTCATGCTGTGGGAAAACTGGCAGAAGTACAACCAGCCGCAGCCGGCAGCCGCAGCCGTGGCGACCGCGCCCGGTGCCGCAGCCGGCACCCCGACGCCGAGTACGGCGTTGCAAGCCGGTACCACCGGCGCGGCGGCGACAGCCGCAACTGCACCGAGCGTGCGTGCCGGCGAAACCTTCAGCATCACCACCGACCTGCTGAAGGCAACGATTTCGACTCAAGGCGGCGATATTGTTGGCCTGGAGTTGTTGAACTACAAGGAACACAGCGACAAGAGCAAGAATTTCGTGCTCTTCGACAGCAAGCACCAGTATCTGGCCCAGAGCGGCCTGATTGGCGATGGCCTGCCCAATCATCGTACCGTGTTCAATCGCGTTGCCGGCCCGGTCGAGCTGGCCGCCGGTGCCAACGAGCTCAAGGTGCGCCTGGAAGCTGCTGGCGGCGACGGGGTCAAGGTGGCAAAGATCCTGACCTTCAAGCGCAATTCCTACCTGGTCGATGTTGCCTGGGAAATCGACAACGCTGCCGGCAAGGCGCTCAACGCGCACGCTTACTACCAGCTCCAGCGCGACGACCTGGCCCCTGAAGGCGAAAGCAAGATGGTCTCGACCTTCACCGGTCCGGCGGTCTATACCGAAGCCGACAAGTACCAGAAGATCGATTTCGCCGATGTCGCCAAGGGTAAGGCGAAGTTTGCCAAGACGGCCGACAATGGCTGGCTGGCGATGGTTCAGCACTACTTTGTCTCCGCTTGGGTGCCGCAGGACAAGGTCCAGCGCGAGTTCTACATGCGCAAGCTGGAAAGCGGCAACGCCTACCAAGCCGGGATCATCGTGCCGGTGGTGGCCGACGGCAACAAGGCGCAGTCGGCGGTCAGCCTCTACGCCGGTCCGCAGGAACAGGCACAGCTCAAGCAGATTGCGCCGGGGCTCGACCTGGTCGTCGATTACGGCTGGCTGACGGTTGTCGCCGCACCGATCTTCTGGGCGCTGGAAGCAATTCACAAGATCGTCGGCAACTGGGGCTGGGCGATCATCGTCCTGACCATCCTGATCAAGCTCGCCTTCTTCCCGCTCTCGGCCGCGTCGTACAAGTCGATGGCCAAGATGCGCGTGGTCACGCCGCGTCTGATGCAGTTGAAGGAACGTTACGCCGACGACCGCCAGCGTCTGAACCAGGAAATGATGAAGCTGTACCAGACCGAGAAGATCAACCCGCTCGGCGGCTGCCTGCCGATCGTGGTTCAGATCCCGGTTTTCATCGCCTTGTACTGGGTGCTGCTCGGCGCCGTCGAAATGCGCGATGCGCCGTGGATCGGCTGGATTACCGACCTCGCCGCAGCTGACCCGTACTACATCCTGCCGGTGATCATGATTGCTTCGATGATCGTCCAGACCAAGCTCAACCCGACCCCGCCGGATCCGATCCAGGCCAAGGTGATGATGGCGATGCCCTTCATCTTCGGCGTGATGTTCCTCTGGTTCCCGTCCGGTCTGGTCCTCTACTGGGTGGTCAACAACGTGCTGTCGATTGCCCAGCAATGGCACATCACGCGGATGATCGACGCCGGTGGCAAGGCTGCCAACGACGCCAAGGTCTAAATGCAATAAGAATGAACCAAGAGACGATTGCCGCCATCGCTACCGCCCCCGGGCGGGGCGGTGTCGGCGTGATCCGGGTTTCGGGCAGCAATTTGCTGCCCTTTGCTTTTGCACTGAGCGGCAAAACGCCGAAACCGCGCTACGCGACGCTGGCCGATTTCAAAGCGGCCGACGGTTCCACGGTCGACAGCGGAATTTTGCTGTTTTTCCCCGGCCCGCATTCCTTTACCGGCGAGGATGTGCTCGAACTGCAGGGCCACGGTGGCCCGGTGGTGATGCAACTGCTGCTCGCCCGTTGTCTCGACCTCGGCGCCCGCCTGGCCGAACCCGGAGAATTCAGCCGCCGCGCCTTCCTCAACGGCAAGATGGACCTGGCTCAGGCCGAAGCAGTCGCCGACCTGATCGATGCCGCTACCGCCAGCGCCGCGCGTTCGGCGGTGCGTTCGCTGCAGGGCGAATTCTCGCGCGCGATCGGTACGCTCAACGAGGAACTGATCAACCTGCGCATGCTGGTCGAGGCGACCCTCGATTTTCCCGAGGAAGACATCGATTTCCTGCAAGCCGCCGACGCCTTCGGCCGTCTCGATCGCCTGCAGGCACAGCTGGCCGCGACCTTCGACCGGGCCGGGCAGGGCAAGCTGCTGCAATCCGGCCTGCACGTCGTGCTCGCCGGCCAGCCGAATGTCGGCAAATCCTCGCTGCTCAACCGCCTCGCCGGCGACGACTTGGCGATTGTCACGCCGATTGCCGGGACCACCCGCGACGCGCTGCGCTCGACCATCCAGATCGAGGGCATTCCACTGCACATCATCGACACCGCCGGCCTGCGCCAGACCGACGATCTGGTCGAAAAAATCGGCATCGAACGCAGCTGGCAGGAAATCGAGCGCGCCGACGTCGTACTGCTCCTGGTCGAGGCAAATTGTGGTTTATCCACGGTCGACCGTGAAATTCTCGAAAAAATGCCGCCACACCTGCAGCGCATCGTGGTGTACAACAAAATCGACCTGGCCGACCGCCAGCCGGAGCGCCATGAAGAAGATGATGGCATCGCCATTTCTCTCTCCGCTCGCGACGGCAAGGGCGTCGATCTGCTGCGTGGCGAATTGTTGCGTATTGCCGGCTGGCATCAAACCGAAGATGTCTTCATCGCCCGCGAGCGCCATTTGCGTGCCCTGGCACAAGCGCAGGAGCACCTGCTAACGGCAGGCATCCTGGCCCGCCACCCCTGCCCCGCCCTCGATCTTTTTGCCGAAGAACTGCGTCTGACGCAGCAGGCACTGGGCGAAATCACCGGCGAATTCACCGCCGACGATTTGCTAGGCGTCATCTTCAGCCGTTTCTGCATTGGAAAATAGCGAGCATTCCGGCACCGCTCGTTTTGATATCTTCATTTGTCGCCTTCCAAAAGTGACTCGATTTTATTTCTCCCTTGATTGACAAAATTTTGCGGGAAGCGCTGCTTCCAGAGGAAAATTGCTTAACGAAGGCCTTGCAGCTATGCTGAAAGTAATAGATGGCGTTTGTCTTCAATAGGGAAACGGGAGGGTGGCATGAAAGGCATTCAGCATTGGTCGGTATCGTCGCGCATGTATTTGCTCGGTGTGGTGAGCATTCTTGGCGTGGGCTTGCTCTGTCTGTTCGCCCTCTTCCTTTTGCGCGATTCGATGCTTGAGGACCGCAAGGCCAAAATCCGCAATCTGACCGAATATGCACACACGCAGCTGGCTTATTACGAGGAGCTTCAGCGCGCTGGCCGGATGACGCAGGAGGAGGCGCAGGCCCACGCCAAGGAGAGTCTGCGCAGGGCGCGCTACGACGAGAAAGAGTATTTCTGGTTGAACGACTTCCATCCTCGCTCGGTGATGCATCCGATCAAGCCGGAGCTTCAGGGTCGCGACATGACCGACAACCGTGACCCCAACGGCAAGCAGCTCTATGTCGAATTCGTCCGGGTCGTCGAGGCGCAGGGAGGTGGCTTCGTCGATTATCTGTGGTCCAAGCCAGGCGCCGGGTCTGATGCTGCCGTTCCCAAGCTTGCCTATGTCAAGGGTTTCAAACCCTGGGGCTGGATCGTCGGCACCGGTATTTATATTGACGATGTCGATACCGTGTTCCGTACCTACCTGATGCAGCTCGGGGGGATCGCCTTTACCCTGCTGGCGCTGCAAGGTCTTGCGGCGTGGTGGATACGTGGCAGTATCGTTGACCAGCTGGGCGGCGAGCCGGCGCAGGCGGTGGCAGTGATGCAGCAGGTGGCGGACGGCGATCTGACGGTAGCGATCGAGGCCCCGCCGGGGAGTCTGCTGGCCGCGCTGAACCACATGCTGGCTTCGTTGCGCGGGCTGATCGACGAAGTCCGCCGCAGCGCCGCGCTACTGGCGGCAAATGCCGAGAATATCCGGCATGCCGCCGATGAGGTCAGCCGTGCCGCCGAACAGCAGTCGGATGCCACCTCCTCGATGGCGGCGGCGATTGAGGAACTGACGGTCAGCTCCAGCCACATCTCGGACAATGCGGGCGATACCGAGCGCAATTCGCGCAGCGCCCTGCAGCAGGCCGATGAGGGCCGGCAGCGTGTCGAGGCGGCCAGCAAGGCCATCGAGAACATTGCGCACACGGTCAACGATGCCTCGGGCCGGATTCACGCCCTGGCCGAGCGTGCCAATCAGGTTTCGGGCATTGCCCTGGTGATCAAGGATATCGCCGGCCAGACCAATCTTCTGGCACTCAACGCCGCCATTGAGGCTGCCCGCGCCGGCGATCAGGGGCGCGGTTTTGCCGTGGTGGCCGACGAGGTACGGACGCTGGCCGAGCGTACGACCAAAGCCACCGGGGAAATCGAGGAGATGTTGCAGAGTATCCAGCGCGATACGGCGGCAGCCGTTGTGGCCATGAGTTCAGCCCTGCCCGAGGTCGGTAACGGGGTTTCTCTTGCCGGCGAGGCTTCGGAAGCCCTGCGTCTGATCGAAACCGAGACCGGCAAGACTCTGGAACGCATCGGCGATGTTGCCAGTGCGACGCGCGAACAGAGTGCGACCAGTACTGCAATTGCCCAGCGGGTGGAAGAAATTGCGCAAATGGTCGAGCAAACTTCCGGCACCATTCGCAATACGGCCGATGCCGCCAACACTTTGGAACGTATCGCCAACCAATTGACACAGCAGATCGGGCGCTTCCGAACCTGAACCCGCTGCCGGAATCGTGATTCCCCGAAACCGGGGGCGCTCGGGAAGCGAAGGGAAGTGCCGCCTAAACGGCCGCTTCCCGGTGTAGTCGGGCGATTTCTTCGGCCTTGTAACCCAGTGCGGCAAGCACCGTATCGGTGTGCTCGCCCAGCGTCGGGCCGATCCACTCGGTGGCGCCGGGCGTTTCCGACAGCTTGGGGATGATCCCCGGCATCTTGAAGGCCTTGCCGTCCGGCAGCTGCGCCGTCGCGAACATCTGGCGGGCGATGAATTGCGGGTCGGCGAACATGTCGACCGCAGAATAGACGCGCGAGGCCGGCACCTCGGCCTGTTCGAGCACCGCCAGCACCTCGGCCTCGTCGTGGGCGGCACACCAGCCGTCGATCACGGCATAGATTTCGTCGCGCCGCGCGTCACGGCCGGCGTTGTCGGCCAGCGCCGGATCGTCGGCGAGGTCGGCACGACCGATGGCGAGCATGAAGCGGCGGAAGATCGCATCGCCGTTGGCGCCGATGGTCACGTGCTTGCCGTCGCGGGTGGTATGGGTATTCGATGGGGTGATGCCGGGCATGATGTTGCCGGTGCGTTCGCGGACGAAGCCGAAGACGTCGAACTCCGGCACCAGTGATTCCATCATCGCGAACACCGCTTCGTAGAGTGCGACATCGACCACCTGTCCGGCCCCGCCATTGACCTCCTTGTGGCGTAAGGCCATCAGCGCGCCGATGGCGCCCCACAAAGCGGCAATCGAATCGCCGATCGAAATCCCGGTGCGCACCGGCGGCCGGTCGGCAAAACCGGTGATGTAGCGCAACCCGCCCATCGACTCGCCGACCGCGCCAAAGCCCGGCTGCTCCTTGTACGGCCCGCTCTGGCCGAAGCCCGAGAGACGGACCATGACCAGGCCGGGATTGGCGGCCTTGAGCGCCTCCCAGCCGAGGCCCAGCTTCTCGAGCACGCCGGGGCGGAAATTCTCGACCAGGATGTCGGCCTCGGCGATCAGCCGGCGCACGAACTCGCGCCCGTCCGGGTGCTTGAGGTTGGCGGTCACCGACTTCTTGTTGCGCGCCTGCACGTACCACCACAGCGAGGTGCCCTCGTAGAGCTTGCGCCATTTGCGCAGCGGATCGCCGCCATCCGGCGCCTCGACCTTGATCACCTCGGCACCGAACTCGCCCATGATCCGGGTACAGAACGGGCCGGCGATCAAGGTGCCAAGTTCGACCACCTTGAGCCCGGCCAAAGGTTTTTGCTTTTCGCTCATTTCAAGATTCACTGCTGTGTTCGATGGGCAAATCAAACAAGTCGGCCAGGAACTGCTGCACGGCCTTGATCTTCGGAATGGAAAGCGCTTCTGCCCGTAACCAGGCATTATCCTGGATCGAGGTCTGTATGGCTTTTCCCGGCTTGAACAAGGTGGCCATAGCCCCAATCACGGCCTTGTTACGCCCGGCAGGTTTGTCAATGTCCTGACGGTGATTTTGGGGAATCAAATTTTCTCTTATTGCAGCATCGACATAGTTCTTTGCAACAGGCAGCAGATTGGCATACTGAACAGCCGCACTCTCAAGTAATAGATCTTCCAGCGTACCTTGGCTGGCATTGTCGGGCAAAACAAATGCGCCGCAACGCGGTGGGCCTGATGCAACCGCCCCCGGAGATACCGGGAAGCTCAGCCCCATGCTTGTTTTCTTCACTCGCTCACGCAATTGGCTATAACGCTTTGCAGAGGTTTCCTGACTGTCAGAATCGAGCATGATCCCCAAGCCAGTGAAGGGGAACTTATTCAGCATCGCAACAGTTTCTTCCAGCCTGTCCACCAGATTTGAATCCCCAACAGCACTATGAATTGCAATGCTGTGTGTCTTGCTTTGCAAAAATAGCGGTACAGGAACCCGCTTTTGCAAATCACCTTTATGAGGAAATTTATCCGGCACCAAGACTTTCAACTCTTTATCCAAGTCAGCCAGACTCTGAACTCGCTGTAAGCCAGAAGCGCGATTGCCACCACTCAGCAGGCGATAACAAAACTCGACATCATGCGGTCCTTCGACCACAAGATAACCATATTTGCGCATCAACCCTTACCTCAAGTCGAGGCCGCGCTCAAAGCGCAAGCGGTGCAACAAGTCACCGGCAAAGCGTTTGCTGTGGATATCAGCCCCATCGCGCTTGAGCTGATAGACGACAACCGCCCCATCTTCCGATGAACTGTCCTGCCCCATCAAAATCGCATCCAGCGCCTCCAGACTGTGCGTCGTCATGAATACCTGGACCTGGCGCTGGCGTGCAGCCCCCATCAGCCAGGCAAAATATTTTGCCTGAGCTTCAACATGGATGCCTGCCTCCGCCTCATCAATCAACAACACCCCACCAGGTGGCAAGGCACTCAAAGTGGAGGCGAGCAGTACCGAACGACGCATCGCATCACCAAACACAGAGAGAGGAACCACGCCAAGACGTCTATGCCGAAGATAAATTGATGGCCGCAAGCCTCGGCTCGATCCAACAATTACCTCCTCAATCTCTGGATCGAAATGCCGGAGCAACTCCGTTTCCAGGTTTTCCCCTTGCTGGAAACGTTGGCGTGACAACAACTGCACCTGGACCGCGTTGATTCGATATGCATGGGGGTAAATCATTGCGCAAGCCAGATGTGGTCCGGTTTTTCTTTTTAATCCTGCCGCCCGCGTAATCGGCAAGCCCTCCCAAACCAGCATTTCAAGCATGGAATATTTCTCGGCCAACTCCAGCTCACTGGAAAAAATAGGCTCGTAACGGACACTTGAACCACGCCACGCTTGGTCCAGTTTTTCAGAGTCAGTCAGCCGGCCGAATCGCCTGCCCCGTTCCAATTCCCGAGAGCCAGGCTCCCCCAAAAGTTCAATCAGAGTAATCCGCAGCTGTTCTAGCTTAAACAAGCCTTTAACCCGAATTTCACAACAGGCAGAAACCAACTCCTCGGGGTCAGTAAAAGGGGCATCGCGGCGAAAACACCAACGCAATGAATCCAACCTGGACTCGTCTATCCCCCCGGAATCTCTCCCACGAATCATCTCCATGAGGCTGTCTGGGTCAACAGGTGCTGACAACACCGATATCGCTTCGAGTAGGCTCGTTTTTCCACAGTTATTGCCACCGACCAAAACATTTACAGCACCCAGCCCGGCAAGAGTGAACTCTCGAAAGCCACGAAATCCGTCGACTTCAATCTGCTCCAGAGGGTATTTCGACATATCTATTACCGATTCCTGATGACTCATAGTCTTTGACAATACAGGATTTTGAACTCGTTCAGGGTTCCCAGTGCGCGACCGGGATTTTTTGCCCGAAGAGCCGGTCGACCGTGGCGGCGACCCGCTCCGGCCCGCCGCTGGTCGCCAATTGGCAGCGGCCGCTGCCGCCGCCGAGCAGGCCGCCAGCGGCAAGCAGGCGTTCGAGCTGACGGGCGACTGCGGCGCCGGTATCGAGCAATTGGGTGCCGGCCGGCATGCGGCGGGCAATCGCCTCGGCGACCCAGGGGTAATGCGTGCAGCCGAGGACCACGACATCGGCGCCGGCGGCGTTGAGCGGCGCCAGGTAGCGGTCCAGCAAGTCTTCAACCGCAGCACTGCCCGGCCCGTCGCGCTCTATTGTTTCGGCCAGGCCGGGGCAAGCTTGGGCGAGCACCTGCTGGCCTCGGCCATGCTCGGCAACCAGCCGCTGAAAGCGTTCGCTGGCCAGCGTCCGCGTCGTCGCCAAAACACCGATGATGCCGCTGCGGCTGAGATTGCAGGCCGGCTTGACGCCAGGCTCCAGGGCGACGATGGGCAAGGCGGTCGCGGCCCGGATCGCTTCGGCCGCTGCCGCCGTCGCCGTGTTGCAGGCGATCACCAGCGCCTTGGCCCCTTGTGCCGCGAGCGCGGTTGCGATGCTGACCCCGCGCTCGCGCAAGAACACCTCGGGCTTGTCGCCATACGGCAAGTGCCGGGTGTCGGCGAAATAGAAATAGTCTTCGTGCGGCAGGCGCGCCTGCAGGGCGCGCAACACGGTCAAGCCACCAAGGCCGGAATCGAAGACAGCAATCGGGCGAGCGTTCACGGAATCAAAGGCTGGGCAAAGAAAAAGCCCCCGCGCGCGGGGGCCTCATTCAACCATAAATGCGCCCGGATTACATCCGCGCGATCATCGCGTCGCCAAACTCGGAGCAGGAGATTTCCTCGGCGCCTTCCATCAGGCGGGCGAAGTCGTAGGTCACCTGCTTGTCGCCGATGGCGGCTTCCATGCCCTTGATCACCAGATTGGCGGCTTCTTTCCAGCCCAGGTGGCGCAGCATCATCTCGGCCGAGAGGATCAGCGAACCGGGGTTGACCTTGTCGAGGCCGGCGTACTTCGGCGCGGTACCGTGGGTCGCCTCGAAGCAGGCGTATTGGTCGGAAATGTTGGCCCCCGGCGCGATGCCGATGCCGCCGACCTGGGCCGCCAGCGCGTCGGAGATGTAATCGCCGTTGAGGTTGGTGGTGGCGATCACGTCGTACTCGGCCGGACGCAGCAGGATCTGTTGCAGGAAGGCGTCGGCAATCGAATCCTTGACCGTGATTTCGCGCCCGGTCTTGGGGTTGGTGAAGTGGCACCACGGACCGCCGTCGATCGGCTCGGCACCGAATTCCTCGCGCGCCACCTGGTAGCCGATGTCGCGGAAGAGGCCCTCGGTGAATTTCATGATGTTGCCCTTGTGCACCAGGGTCACGTTCTTGCGGTCGTTGTCGATCGCGTACTGCAGCGCGGCGCGCACCAGGCGGGCAGTACCTTCGGCCGACACCGGCTTGATCCCGATGCCGGAAGATTCCGGGAAGCGGATTTTCCTGACACCCATTTCCTTGACCAGGAAATCGATGACCTTCTTGACGCCTTCCGAGTCCGCCGCCCATTCGACGCCGGCGTAGATGTCCTCGGTGTTCTCGCGGAAGATGACCATGTTGGTCAGCTCCGGGTGCTTGAGCGGGCTGGGCACGCCCTTGAAGTAACGCACCGGACGCACGCACTGGTAGAGGTCGAGCTCCTGGCGCAGGGCGACGTTGAGCGAACGGATGCCACCGCCGACAGGGGTCGTCATCGGCCCCTTGATCGACACCGAGTATTCCTTGAGTGCGGCGAAGGTTTCCTGCGGCAACCACTCGTCCGGACCGTAGATGCGGGTCGCCTTTTCGCCGGCATAGACCTCCATCCAGTGAATTTTCTTCTCGCCACCGTAGGCTTTCTCGACCGCCGCATCGATCACCTTGATCATCACCGGCGTAATGTCGATACCAATACCGTCGCCCTCGATGAAGGGAATGATCGGGTTGTTGGGAACCGGCTGCCCGGGGACGATTTTGGCGCCGCCCGGCGGCACCTGGATGTGAGAGGTCATGGCTACTCCTTGGTCTGTGTGCAGGCGACGGGGCCGTCGGCCCCTGCCCCGGAGGCATTTGCTGCGCGCCGGTCGGGCAAATTATGGAGCAAATCCGGTCGCCATGTCAGCCAGCGGAGAGGTGAGGGCCAGCTCGGGAAAAATCCGGTTTTGCCACGGTCGACCGTGAATCATGGCAAAAAATGCCGGATCGATGCTCAGACGCTCGCCGGTGCCTGCCGGTCCAGCCAACTGGCCAGCGCCTCGAAGCTCCGGTCGGTCTGGCCGCTGGGATCGACGAACATCTGCCGGAACAGCTTGCGAATGTTGTCCGCCGTGACTTCGGTGCGGTTCGGGTTGAAGACCTTGCCATCGGGCAAAGTGACCTCCTGGTCATCTGGCAGCATCCGCGCCATCGCCACCAGATTGAGCCCCGCAGCTGCCTCGTGGTTGCCCTCGGCAACCAGCTGGTCGTACATCGCTTTTTCCTTGGGGCTGAGCTTGGCCATCGTATTCACGAAGCCGCCGGCCTGCTGCATGTAATCGACCTCGTCGGCAGTCCAGGTTTTCGGATCCCGCTCGCCCAGCTCGACAAAGCGTTGATCGTGCGCCCGCAGATAGTCGTAATCGGCCGGACTGCGCTCGACCCCTGGCCGCTTCTTGATTTCGGCCAGGCGCTGCGCCACTTCGGCGTTGGCTGATGTCTGTTCGCTGGCGAGCAGTGCGCGGGCCGTCGTGGAAATGCTGACTTCGCTGCTTGCCCGGGGCATGGCGGCCATCGGCGTTGTCTGCCGTGCCTGTAAGTAAGTGGCCCCGCTTGAAACCTGGCTGACCGCGAATCGGCTGGTAATGATCATGATCTGCTCCCGATGACATTGAGGAACAGGAATGATGCAAAATACATGCCGGACTTTAGCGGTGCTGCCCGGCAAGGCATGCCGCGCCATCGGCGCTGAAAGGGAATGCTCAGGCTTGCGGCGGGGCGCCGAGCGCGGCTGCCAGCGCCGAGCCGAGAACGGTGTCGGGTATTTCCCGGCGATTGGGTGATGCGGGGCGCTGAACCTGACCCCAGACCGGCTCGGGAAAATGCCGGTCGTCCCGCCAACGGGGAATCACGTGCCAATGCAGATGCGGCACCATGTTGCCGAAACTGGCGAGATTGATCTTGTCGGGTGCGAACAACTCGCGCACCACGCTTTCAACGGCGAAAACCGCGGCCATCAGTTGCTGCCGCTCGGCCGGCGCCAGATCGCTCATTTCGCGCACATGCGCCTGCCAGACGATGCGACAGAAGCCGGGATAATCGGGATCGTTGACCCGGATCACGCGGAGTTGCGCGTTGCGCCAGAGGACGGTGCCGCCGTCTTCGGCACACAAGGGACAGACGGGAGCGAGCGGGCTCATGCGTTCTCCTGGCAGGCGTGGAAAGGCAACATCGTGCCCTTCCACGGTCAACGCCGAATTTCGGCAAAAACTACAGCAGGACGCGTTCGATCCCGCCCTGGTTGGCCTTGCCGACATAATCGGCCAGCCAGTTGTCGCCGAGCAGGTGCTTGGCCATTTCGACCACGATGTAGTCGGCCTGGGTGCCGGCATCGTCGTCGTAGCGACTCAAACCCTGCAAGCACGCCGGGCAGGAAGTCAGGATCTTGACCTCGCCCGTGAAACCGTCGGCCCGCAGCTTGTCGGCGCCCTTCTCGATTTCCTGCTGCTTGCGGAACTTGACCTGCGTCGCGATATCCGGACGCGAATAGGCGAAGGAGCCGGAGTCGCCGCAGCAGCGGTCGTTCAGCGGCATTTCCTGGCCCATCAGCGCCTTGGTCACGGCGAGCGGGTTGTAGGCCTTCATCGGCGTGTGGCAGGGGTCGTGGTACATGTAGCGCGTGCCCTCGACGCCTTCGAGCTTGACCCCCTTCTCCATCAGATACTCGTGGATGTCGAGCAGGCGGCAGCCGGGGAAGATCTTCTCGAACTGGTATTTCTGCAATTGATCCATGCAGGTGCCGCAGGAGACGATCACCGTCTTGATGTCGAGATAGTTGAGCGTGGTGGCAACGCGGTGGAAGAGCACGCGGTTGTCGGTGGTGATCTGCTGGCCCTTGGCTTCGTCGCCCGAGGCATTCTGCGGATAGCCGCAGCACAGGTAGCCCGGCGGCAGCACCGTGGTCGCGCCGATTTCGTAGAGCATCGCCTGGGTGGCCAGACCGACCTGCGAGAACAGGCGCTCGGAGCCGCAACCGGGGAAATAGAACACGGCATCGGAGTCGGCCGTGGTTTTCTTCGGATTGCGGATCACCGGGATGACCTTGTCGTCCTCGATGTCGAGCAGGCCGCGCGAGGTGCGCTTGGGCAGGTTGCCCGGCATCGGCCGGTTGAGGAAGTGGATGACCTGGGTTTTGACCGTCGGCGCGCCGACCGTTGCCGGTGGATGCGCGCGGCTGTCCTGGACCAGGCCGATCGCCTTGGCCACCTTGTGCGCCAGACGCTGGGCCTTGAAGCCGAAGTCCATCATCACGCCGCGCATCAGCTTGATCGTCGCCGGATCCTTCAGGTTCAGGTAGGTCATCGCTGCCGCCGTACCGGGGCTGAAGCGCTTCTTGTCCTGCTTGCGCAGGAAGTTGCGCATGGCGACGGAAACATCGCCGAAGTCGATATCGACCGGGCAGGGCTTGACGCAACGGTGGCAGACCGTGCAATGGTCGGCGACGTCGTTGAATTCGTCGAAATGCTTCAGCGAAATGCCGCGCCGGGTCTGTTCTTCGTAGAGGAAGGCTTCGACCAGCAGCGAGGTGCCGAGAATCTTGTTGCGCGGGCTGTAGAGCAGGTTGGCGCGCGGCACGTGGGTCGAGCAGACCGGCTTGCACTTGCCGCAGCGCAGGCAGTTCTTGATCATGTCGGAAATCTTGCCGATTTCCGATTGCTCCATGATCAGCGATTCGGTGCCGAGCAGGCTGAACGACGGGGTATAGGCATTGCCCATGTCGCCGCCGGGCATCAGCTTGCCCTTGTTGAAGCGCCCTTCCGGGTCGACCTTCTGCTTGTAAGCGCGGAACGGGCCGAGTTCCTCGTCGGTGAGGAATTCGAGCTTGGTGATGCCAATCCCGTGTTCGCCGGAAATCACCCCGTCGAGGCCACGCGCCAGGTGCATGATCCGCTCGACGGCCTGGTGCGCCGTCTGCAGCATCTCGTAGTTGTCGGAGTTGACCGGGATGTTGGTATGCACGTTGCCGTCGCCGGCATGCATGTGCAGCGCGACGAAGACGCGACCACGTAGTGTTTCCTTGTGGATCGCCTCGACCCGTTCGAGGATCGGGCGGTACAGCGTGCCGTCGAAAATCTTCGACAAACGGGCCTTGAGCTCCAGCTTCCACGAAGTACGTACCGAGAAATCCTGCAGGCGGTGGAAGAGGCGGGGATTGGCCGCCTTGTTGCTCAGCTCGCCGGCAACCACGCCGACCTCGGCGAATTGCGCTTCGGCCTCGGCCAGCGGCAAGTCGAGGTTTTCCAGCAGCCAGGCCCAGCGGCGACGGACCGCCGCGACGTAGTCGAGCGCGGCCTGGCGGCGGTCGCCGATCAGCACCTGCTTGTCCACGTTGGCATCGCCCTCGTGCAACGGCAGCTCGCCGGAGAGGAATTCGCTCAGCGCATCGCACAACGCCAGCTTGTTCCGGGTCGACAGTTCGATGTTGATCCGCTCGATCCCGTCGCAGTATTCACCCATCCGCGGCAGCGGAATCACCACGTCTTCATTGACCTTGAAGGCGTTGGTATGGCGCGAGATGGCAGCGGTGCGCGAACGGTCGAGCCAGAATTTCTTGCGGGTTTCGGCGTCGACCGCGATAAAGCCCTCGGCGGCGCGCAGGTTGCACATGCGCACCACTTCGGATGCGGCCTTCATTACCTCGGCCTCGTCGTGGCCGACGATATCGCCGATCAGCACCATCTTCGGGCGCCCGTGGCGCTTGGCCTTGGTCGCGTAGCCGACGGCCTTCACATAGCGCTCATCGAGGTGCTCCAGACCAGCCAGTTGCACACCGGCCGCATGCCCGGCACCGCCCGGCTTGAAGTAGTCGGTGATTTCGACGATGGCCGGCACCGCCTCGCGGACCTGGCCGAAGAATTCGAGACAGACGGTGCGCGCCACCGGCGGCATCTTGTGCAGCACCCAGCGCGCGGCGACGATGATGCCGTCGGTGCCTTCCTTCTGCACGCCCGGCACGCCGCCGAGGAACTTGTCGGTGACGTCCTTACCCAGGCCGACCTTGCGGCAGGCCGCGCCGGGCATCGACAGGATTTCTTCCTTGAGCAGCTTCTTGCCCGACGGGTCAAAGCGCTTCAAGCGGAATTCGACCAGTTCCTGCTCGTGGATCTTGCCGTAGTTGTGGTTGAGGCGTTCGACTTCCAGCCAGTTGCCGTCCGGATCGACCATCTTCCACCAGGCCAGATTGTCGAGCGCGGTGCCCCACAACACGGCCTTCTTGCCGCCGGCGTTCATCGCGATGTTGCCGCCGATGCACGAGGCCGAGGCCGAAGTCGGGTCGACGGCAAAGACGCGGCCGGCCAGCGAGGCGGCTTCGGAAACGCGGTCGGTGACCACGCCGGCACCGGTGCGGATAGTGGCGTAAGGCTCGCTATGCCCCGGGAGAACGAGGTTCTCGACCGGGCTCATGTCGATCAGCTTCTCGGTGTTGATCACCGCCGAGTACGGGGTCAGCGGCACGGCGCCGCCGGTGTAGCCGGTGCCGCCGCCACGCGGGATGATAGTCAGGCCGGCTTCGAAGCAACCGCGCACGAGGTGGGCGATTTCCTCCTCGGTGTCCGGGTAAAGGACGACGAAGGGGTATTCGACGCGCCAGTCGGTGGCATCGGTGACGTGCGAGACGCGGGCCAGGCCGTCGAAGGCGATGTTGTCGCGGCGGGTATGCTTGCCCAGCACCTTGAGCACCTTGCGGCGCAGATCCAGGGTTTCGCCGAAACGGGCGGCAAACCGGTCGACGGCGGCATGCGCGGCGGCGATCAGCGGCTTGACCCGGGCGGCGCGCACCGGATCTTCGTTCTCGCTGTCGGCGCGGCGTCTTTCGACTTCGCGCAGACGGTGGCGCAAGGCATCGACCAGGGCTTCGCGGCGCTCGCGGTTGTCGAGCAGGTCGTCTTCCAGGTAGGGGTTGCGCTGGACCACCCAGATGTCGCCGAGCACCTCGTAGAGCATGCGCGCCGAACGGCCGGTGACGCGCTCGCCGCGCAACTCGTCGAGGATCGCCCAGTTCTCGGCGCCAAGCAGCCGGATGACGATCTCGCGATCAGAAAACGAAGTGTAGTTATAGGGGATTTCGCGCAGGCGGGCAGTCATGGAAGCAAGCCAGGGTCTATCAAAAACCGGATTTTACCGTATTGCTGCGCCAGCACGGCGCAGGGTGGATAGCGTGGACCACAGACCGACCATGAAGGTTCATCAAAAAAGAACCTTTGAGCCTGGAGAAAACAGTTTTGATGCGGACGGCACGGATTTTGGGGCGGATGCCGACACTCACCCGGTGGTCGCTTCAGAAACATCCGGATAAGTCATTGTAAAATCGGCGCTTATCAGCAAAATCGGCATCCGGGCCGAGCTTGGGTTTGAAAGAGGAAAGGCCGGTCGCAATACTCGCGCCCGCCCTTCCCCTGGCTAGCCCGTTTTCAGCTGTTCGCCGGCATCATGCCGCTGCCGCGCATGCGCAGCCACATTCGGCGATGGCGCTCAAGCCAACAAAAACACGGCCTTTTTCCACGCGTACCGGATAGGTGCGAGTGCAGCCCTGGTCCGGCGCCACGGCTTCCCCGCTATGCAGGTCGATGTTCAAGCCGTGCATCGGGCATTGCAGGCGCTCGCCATAGACCATGCCCTGCGAAAGTGGGCCGCCACGGTGCGGGCAGGCATCCTGAAGGGCGTGGAAGTCGCCGCTGCTGGTCTTGACCAGCGCGATATTTCCCTCGCTGGTCCGCAATTGGCGGGCGCCCGGTGCGGGAATGGCTTCGATCGGGCCGGCGTCGACCCAGGCGATGTCCTTGAAGAAATTCATGTTGGCTTCTCCTTTTCTCAAGCGGCCTCAAGGGCCTCGATAACGGCATATTCATAATCGGGGGCGTCGGATTCGGCGCGAGCCTGCCAGGGATCGGTCTGGGCGTGTGCCTGGGCTTCCCAGAAAGCTTCGGCAAGTGCCTTGCGCCCGGCTTCATCCTCGAGGATGCGCTGTTTGACGTAGGGCATGCCGACACGCTCGATCCAGGCCGACGAGCGCTCCATGTACCAGCCTTCGAGGCGATACAGCTGGAGGAAGGCCGCCGCATGTTCGATGGCCTCTTCGTCGCTGGCTACCTTGCACAGCAGGTCGGTGGCGCGCACGCGCACGCCGCAGGTGCCGCCGACGTGCAGTTCCCAGCCGCTATCGACGCCGACGATGCCAAAGTCCTTGATGGTCGCTTCCGCACAGTTGCGGGGGCAGCCGGAGACGCCCATCTTGAACTTGTGCGGTGTCCAGGCACCCCAGAACAATTTTTCGACCTTGATCCCGAGACCCAGCGAATCTTGGGTGCCGAAGCGGCAAAGACCCTTGCCGACGCAGCTCTTGACCGAGCGCACGGCCTTGCCATAGGCAAAACCGGAGAGCATCCCGTGTTCGTTGAGCGTTCCCCATACCTTGGGCAAATCCTCTTTCTTGATGAAGGGAATGGCCAGGCGTTGACCGCCCGTCAACTTGACCGGCACGTTGTACTGTTCGGCGAGATCGGCGATGACCCGCAATTCGGCTGCGTTGGTCAGTCCTCCCCAGGTTCGCGGCACCACGGAGTAAGTGCCGTCGGCCTGGATGTTGGCGTGGACGCGTTCATTGTGTGCGCGGGCCAGGGGGTCGTCCTTGGCTTCTCCCGGCCAGGTGGAGATCAGGTAGTAATTGAGGGCCGGGCGACACTTGGGGCAGCCATCCGGGGTTTTCCACTCCAGTGCCCGCATGCTTTCCTGCAGGCTGGTCAGGTGACCGTCGGCAATGGCTTTTCTCAACTGGGCGTGGCTGAGCGAGGTGCATTCGCAGACCGGCTTTTCCCGGGCGGTGGGGTTGTAATCGCCGCCCAGGGTAAAGGCCAGGATTTGCTCGACTTTGCCGGTACATGAGCCGCAGGAAGCGGACGCCTTGGTGTGGGCGCGCACCTCATCCAGGGTGAACAGGCCTTTGCCGGTAATTGCCTGGACAATCATGCCCTTGGTGATGCCGTTGCAACCGCATACCTCGGTGTCGTCCGGCATATTGGCCACGGTGACGTGTGCGCCGTGGCCGGCATCGCCGATATTACCGTGGCCGTTGAGCAGATTGGGGCGCAGTTCGGTGATGTCGGAGGCGTTGCGGATCAGGTCGTAATACCAGCCCTCATTGGCGGTATCGCCGTAGAGCAGGGCGCCGACCAGTTTGCCCTCCTTCATCACCAGCTTCTTGTACACGCCGAGGCCGGGATCTTCCATCACCAGTTCCTCGCAATCCTGGCCTCCCTCGAACTGGCCGGCGGAGTAGAGATCGATACCGGTGATCTTGAGCTTGGTGGCCTGTGCCTGATCCTCGTAACGTGCACAGCCGCGACCAGCCAGTTGCTGGGCCAGCACCTTGGCTTGCTTGAAGAGGGGCGCAACCAGACCGTACAACTGGCCGTTGTGCTCGACGCATTCGCCCAGAGCCATGATGTGCGGGTCGTCGGTCTGCAAGGCATCGTTGACCAGGATGCCGCGCCGGCAGGCAATCCCGGTTTGCCGGGCGAGTTCGATTTCGGGGCGGATGCCGATGGCCATGACGACGAGATCGGCCGGTAGCGTTCGCCCGTCGCGTAGGCGCACGGCTTCGACTTGCTGCGTTCCGGTCAGGGCCTGGCATTCGGCCGAGGTTTCGACGCTCAGGCCACGTTCTTCCAGTGAGCGTCTGAGCAAGGCTGCCGCAGGGGCATCGAGCTGGCGTTCCATCAGGCGATCCATGAGGTGGATCACGGTCACGTCCATGCCGCGATGCCGGAGCCCCCAGGCTGCTTCCAGGCCGAGCAGCCCGCCGCCGATCACCACTGCCTTGCGTCCGCTCTGCGCCCGGGCCAGCATGGCTTCGACCTCGGCAATATTGCGGAAGGTCAGCACGCCGTCGAGATGCGTGCCGGGAACCGACGGCAGGATGGGCCTGGCGCCTGTGGCAAGAATCAGCCGGTCGTAGTCGGCGATGCTGCCATCGGCCGCGATGACCTGGCGGCGGCTGCGGTTGATGGCGACGATCTTCTTGCCGGTTTCAAGGCGGATGCCATGCCCGGCATACCAGTCCCGCTGATTGAGCAAGGTCTCGGCAAAGGACTTCTCGCCCGAAAGCACATGGGAAAGCAGGATGCGGTTGTAGTTGCCGTGCGGCTCCTCGCCAAAGACCGTGATGTCATATTGCCCGGGCGCAATGGCCAGCAATTCCTCGACGGCCCTGATACCCGCCATGCCGTTGCCGACCAGAATCAATTTTTCCTTCATCTTGCAGTCGCTCCAAGGTTTGGTTTTCAAGTTCCCGAATTCGGGAGGCCGATGGAGTAACTGCAAAAAATGGACCAGAAATTCGATTAATCAAACACTTGCCAATATTCAACAGCTTGGCATATTTATTTGATTTGCAACAAAAAAAATTCATGGCCCGGATGCCCTCCGCTGGTGATCCGGGGGGGGGGGCTGGCGCACCAATTCAGTCGCCGGTGCGCGGCTTCAGGAGGCCAGCGCGATCAGCCAGTAGCGCGCGAACTTGCCGAGTGCCATGTACAGCAGGCAGGGTAAGCAGTGCAGGCGCAGCCAGCCGGCGGCAACGCAGAGCGCATCGCCGACTAGCGGCAGCCACGAAAGCAGCAGCACCGGGCTGCCCCAGCGCTGCACCCGCGCCTGTTGCGGCAAGATCGGCGAACCCTGCGGCAGCAGGCGACCGCAGTACCAGGAACTCATGCCGCCAGCGGTGTTGCCCAGTGTCGCCAGCAGCAAGGCCGGCCAGGTTTGCTCGGGGCTATGCTGCAGGTAGGCCCAGAGCAGGGCCTCGGAACCGCCCGGTAACACGGTCGACGCGAGAAAACTGGCAAAAACCAGCCCGCTCAGGCCGTATTCCGGGCCGATCTCCCAGCCGCTCCAGCTCACGCGCGCAGCGAGCTGGCGCCCTGCTCCAGCGACTGTGCGACGCTTTCCAGCGCGCGGACCTCGCCCAGCAGGGCCTGTGCCTGGCGCGAATTGTCGTCGGCTGCCGCCGCGACCTGTTCCACGCTCTGCGCAATGGCCTGGCTGGTTGATTGCTGCTCGTGGATGGCGGTGGCGATCTCGTGCGAAGCCTCGACCGAACGCTGCCCGGCCTCGGCAATGGCACCCAGCGCCTGTTCCGCCTCGCTGGCCAGGCGGGCCGCTTCGCGGGCCTGGACGGCAATCTGCTTCGCGGCACCGGCAGCCCGTTGCGTACCGGCCGACGTGGCGGCCACGGTCTGCGCGATCTGGGTGGTGAATTGCGTCGATTTTTCGGCCAGCTTGCGCACCTCGTCGGCGACCACGGCAAACCCGCGCCCGGCCTCGCCAGCGCGTGCCGCCTCGATGGCGGCATTGAGTGCCAGCAGGTTGGTCTGATCCGCCAGTTCCGAAATGGCGCCCGCCATGCCGGCGATCTGTTCGGCGTTTTTCGCCAGTTCTTCCATCAGCGACTCGGCATTGCCGGTTTCTTCGGCGATCTTGCGCATTTCGGCAGAGACGGCGGTAGCCGAAGATTTGCCCTGGCGAGCCAGTTCCAGGGTCTCGCGCGTGGCGTCGGCGGAATTCTGTGTCTGGTCGCCGGTGTGGGCGATGCTGACGGTGAGTTCTTCGACGGCGGCCGCCAGATCGCTGGCCGAAGAGGATTGGTTCTCTGCCGCCTGCGATACTTCGCGGGCGGCTTTTTCCAGCGATTTGGCTGAAGCGAAGGCATCGCGCGATGACGAGGAGATGTCCCGGACCAGCCGGCCGATATGCTCGCGGGCAGTATTTGCTTCGTCGGCGATGATGCCGATTTCACAAGCGGCGCCGGGAATCGGCTGCGACAAATCGCCAGCTCCGAGGCGTCGCATGCCATCCACGACCGGCCCGACGCCCGCCAGGCCGCGACCGACCGCGAACCAGCCGGCCAGGGCACAGACCACGGCGCCGAGCAGGCAGGCGAGGCCGAGCTGCAGCCGCATTCCCGCCGTATTCCTGTTGTATTCCGCCAACCAGGTTCCGCCGGCAATGGTCCACCCCCAACTCGGGGAGCGTTTGTAGACCACGATCTTCTCGCGTTCCGTACCGTTGCCGTCGTCGAAGGGATAGATGATCGTGCCTTCGGTCTTGGTGGACATTTCGGTCACCAGGGAGAGCAGTGCGCCCTTGACCTCGCGTACCTGCTTGCCTTCGAGTTTGGGATGAAGGGTGAAGAAGCTGTCTTCCGGGTTGGCCTCGATCTTGAGGGCGTAGGGATAGCCGGTTTCGCCAAACTTCATTTTCTTGAGCGTTTCCCGCATGCGGTTCATGTCTTCGTTCACATCGCCGCGTACCGACCAGGCTCCCAGTACCTTGCCCTGGGCATCGACAATCGGCAAGAAGGCGCTGACGTAGAACTTGCCGCTACGCTGGACAACGCCCGACCACTCCTTGCCCTTGCGTACTGTCTCGCTTTCCGGTGCGTTGGCGGCAATCGGCTTGCCGACCATGCTTTTGCCCTCCTTGTCCTTGAGCAGGGTCGCGACGCGGACCATTTCGCCCTTGTCGTTGAAGAGCAGCAGTGCCGGCTCGGCAATGAGTATTTTTTTCCATTTTTGCAGCAGGGCTTCGTTGCCGTTGATCGTCTCGCCATCGACGCGATAGACGGGGAAGCCGAAGGCATCGTGTTCGCCGTTGGCTTCAGCGGCTTTCAAACGGTCGCCGAGCAGGCTCTTGAGAATTTCCAGTCGCTTCAGACCATGCGCTTCATGCGAGCGGAAGGTGAGTTCGAGCAGGTCAACCACCGCCGAAATCTGGCCTCGGGCTGCTTCTTCCGCACTCACGCGTTCGGCGCGGCCAAAGGTGATGAGTGAAAATGCGGCCAGTGCGGCAAAGACCAGCGCGCAGGCAAAGGCCAGAACAATGGCAACACGATTTGCCAATTTTTGAGTTTTCATGATTTCCCCTCTCCGTAATTACGGGAAAGACGATTCTCTGCCCAATCATCCTCTCCGGCAATGGATAACGCAGACAAATCGGCGGCGAAACTGCTAGATTCCCTCCTTTGCCCTCCCGATCCGATTCAAAACATGCACGCCGCCCCCGACTATCTCGAAAAAGTTCTCAACGCCCAGGTCTACGACGTGGCCATCGAAACGCCGCTGGAACTGGCCGGCAATCTCTCCGGGCGGGTGCATAACAAGATCTGGCTCAAGCGCGACGACCTGCAGCCGGTGTTCTCGTTCAAGCTGCGCGGTGCCTACAACAAGATCGCCAGCCTCTCCGCCGAAAAGCTCAAGCGCGGGGTGATCTGCGCCTCGGCCGGCAACCACGCCCAGGGCGTGGCGCTGTCGGCCAACAAGATCGGCTGCCGGGCGGTGATCGTGATGCCGGAAACCACGCCGCAGATCAAGATCGACGCCGTCCGCCGCCGGGGCGGCGAAGTGGTGCTCGCCGGTTCGTCCTACGATGACGCCTACGCCAAGGCGCTGGAACTGGAAAAAAGCGAAAAGCTGACCTTCGTCCATCCCTTCGACGACCCGGAAGTGATCGCCGGCCAGGGCACCGTGGCGATGGAAATCCTGCGTCAGCACAAGCGTCAGGATGGACCGATCCACGCCATTTTCTGCGCCATCGGTGGTGGCGGGCTGGCGGCCGGGGTCGCCGCCTACATCAAGCGCCTGCGCCCGGAAATCAAGGTGATCGGGGTCGAGACTTTCGACGCCGATGCGATGAAGCGCTCGCTGGCCGCCGGCAAGCGGGTGCGCCTGGAGCAGGTTGGCCTGTTCGCCGACGGCACTGCGGTCAAGCTGGTCGGCGAAGAGACCTTCCGCGTCTGCCAGCAATATCTTGACGAAGTCATTCTGGTCGATACCGACGCGATCTGTGCCGCGATCAAGGACGTCTTCGAGGACACCCGCTCGATCCTTGAACCGTCCGGAGCGCTGGCCGTCGCCGGGGCCAAGGAATACGCCCGCCAGCACAAGCTCAAGGACAAGAACCTGATCGCGGTGACTTCCGGCGCCAACATGAACTTCGACCGCCTGCGCTTCGTCGCCGAGCGCGCCGAGGTCGGCGAGCAGCGCGAGGCGGTACTGGCGGTGACGCTGCCGGAGAAGCCCGGCGCTTACAAGAAATTCCTGTCGCTGATCGGCCATCGCAACATCACCGAGTTCAATTACCGCTACCACACCGCTCGCGAAGCGCATGTCTTCGTCGGCCTGCAGGTCGCCGACCGCAAGGAATCGATCAAGGTCGTCGACAGCCTGCACAAGCACGGCTACCCGACGCTTGACCTGACCGACGACGAAATCGCCAAGAACCACCTCCGCCACATGGTCGGCGGCCACGCGCCGGCGGTCGGCGAAGGCGGGCTCAAGGAACTGCTCTACCGCTTCGAGTTCCCCGAGCGGCCGGGCGCATTGATGAATTTCCTGACCCAAATGAGCGCCGGCTGGAACATCAGCCTCTTCCATTACCGCAACCACGGCGCCGACTACGGCCGGGTGCTGGTCGGGATGCAGGTGCCGGAGGCCGAGATGGACGCCTTCCGCGCCTTCCTGCAGAAACTCGGCTACGCGCACTGGGACGAAACCGCAAATCCGGCTTACCGCCTCTTCCTCGGCTGAGTTCGCCCCTTTCTCGCCGGACCCGCTGCCGTCGACCACGGTCGACGGCGGTTTTTGCCTATTTTCACCGTCGACCGTGAATCCGCCCCCGGCCTTGCCGCCCGGCCTGTGTCGGACCGCGATCCGGGCAGTTGCGGGCTTGACCTTGGCGGCCTCGGGCGGGTAAATTAATGACCGGTTGGTCATTAATTGTTTCCTGGCCCCGAAGCCTATTTTCCGGATGAATCCTCCTTCTCTTTCCCCCCGCAAGCGCCGCAAGGAGGCGCGACCCGGCGAATTGCTCGCCGCCGCGCTCGACCTCTTCGTCGCGCGCGGTTACGCGGCGACCCGGCTGGAGGATGTGGCGCAACAGGCCGGTGTCTCGAAAGGCACCCTGTATCTGTATTTCGAGAACAAGGAAGCCTTGTTCAAGGCGGTGATCCGCGAAGGCATCCTGCCGGTACTGGCCGAGAACGAGGAGATCGCCGCCCGTCATGAGGGCTCGACCTTTGCCCTGCTGGAAAAGCTGCTCAACAACTGGTGGTTGAGGATAGGCCGGACGGCCTATGCCGGCATCCCCAAACTGATGGTGGCCGAGGCCAATAATTTTCCCGAGCTGGCGCAGTTCTACTATGAGCAGGTGATCAGCCGCTGCCGTGCGCTGCTGGGAGCGGCCTTGCGGCGAGGCATGGCGGATGGGGAGTTCCGCCCGCTGGACATCGAGGTGGCTATCGACGTGATCATCGCACCGATATTGATGCTGCTGATCTGGCGGCATTCGCTGGCTTCCTGCGCGCCTCGCGAGCACGATCCGCAACATTATCTACAACTTCATATGGATCTCCTGCGGCAGGGGCTGTCGAGGAGTCAGGTATAATCAGCTTTTGTCGCAACCAAAATATTAGTATCTGCTAATATATAAAGCCTGCGGAGACCCACATGAATATCGAGCAAGCACGCTTCAACATGATCGAACAGCAGATCCGGCCCTGGGAGGTTCTGGATCAGCGCGTTCTGGACCTGCTTTTCGTCATCAAGCGCGAGGATTTTGTTCCCGCTGCCTACCGCAACCTGGCCTTTGCCGACATGGAGCTGCCCTTGCCCGGCGGTCAGGCGATGCTGGCACCGAAGATGGAAGCCAAGCTGCTGCAGGAGCTGAGTCTCGGCAAGCAGGACAAGGTGCTCGAAATCGGTAGCGGCAGCGGCTACATGGCCGCGCTCCTCGCCGCCAATGCCGGCCATGTGATCACCGTCGAATCGCGTCCCGAACTGGCCGCCATGGCCCGCGCCAATCTCGAACGCGCCGGCGTGGCCAACGTCAGCGTCGAAACCGGCGACGGCAGCAAGGGCTGGACCGGCGCCGCTCCCTACGACGCCATCGTTCTTTCCGGCGCGGTGCCGGCGATTCCCGCCGAAATCCTCAAGCAACTGCGTGTCGGCGGTCGCCTGGTGGCGGTAGTCGGTGAGCAGCCGGTCATGGAAGCCCAATTGGTGACCTGTACCGCCGAAGGCGTCTTCAACACGGTCAACTTGTTTGAAACGGTCATTCCGTCGCTCGACGGCGTCACCGCCGTGTCCAGCTTCTCGTTCTGATGCAGCAGATTCGCGCCCATCAACTGGCAGACTGGCTCGCCGACGCTTCCCGTCCGGCACCGCTGCTGCTCGATGTGCGCGAGACCTGGGAATTCGAGCGCGGCCACATTCCTGGCTCGCGACACATTCCCATGCACCTCGTACCGATGCAAGACGGGGAACTGGATGCGGAACGGGACATTGTCGTGATCTGCCACCACGGCGGCCGCAGCATGCAGGTCGCCATGTTCCTGGAACGCAAGGGTTACGCCCGGCTGTTCAACCTCGCTGGCGGGGTTGCGGCCTGGGCGACCGAAGTCGATCCTGCCATGCGTCGTTATTGAGGAAATCATGATCAAGCTCTCCCGACTGCTCGTCGCCGCCGCTTTTCCCGCCTTGTTCCCGGCCCTGGCCGCCGCTGCCGATCTGGCGCAGGTCTATCGCCAGGCGCAGGACAACGATCCGCAATTCATCGCCGCCCGCGCCACGCTGGATGCAGGACGGGAAAAGGCGCCGCAGGGTCTTTCGGGTCTCTTGCCCAATCTCTCCCTGAGCGGTTCGACCACCTGGAACGACAACGATCTGACGCCGCGCGGCGGTGTCGGCACCTCGCCGCGCTACAACAGCAACAGCTACCAGCTGAGCCTGACGCAGCCGCTGTTCCGCTGGCAGAACTGGATCGCCTACGACCAGGCCAAACTGCAGGTGGCGCAGTCGGAAGCGAATTTCGAGCTGGCTCGCCAGGATCTGATCCTGCGCGTCGCCCAGGCTTATTTCGACGTGCTCAACGCCGGCGAAAACCTGCAGGCGGTGCAGGCCAACAAGGTGGCCATCGCCCAGCAGCTCGAACTGGCCAAGAAGAGCTTCGAGGTCGGTACCGCGACGATTACCGACACCCACGAAGCGCAGGCGCGCTACGACCTCGCCTCGGCACAGGAAATCGCCGCCGAAAGCGATCTGGAAGTGAAGCGGCGGGCCTTGCAGGCGATCGTTGGCAACGAACCGGGCCTTCTCGCCGCACTGCGCAAGGAAGCCGAGCTGAGCCCGCCGCAGCCGGCCGACATGGCGCAATGGGTCGGCGCGGCCGAGAAGGACAGCTACAGCGTGCAGGTCCAGCGCGCCCTGGCCGACATTGCCGAGCGCGAAGTCGACAAGCAGCGCGCCGGCCACTATCCGACCGTTGACCTGGTCGCCAACCAGGGGAGCAGCAAGAGCTATTTCGGCGGCAACCTGATCGATACCGATTTCAAGAATGCCGGCATCCAGGTCAGCATCCCGCTGTTCCAGGGCGGCGGCCAGGTTTCGCGTCAGCGTGAAGCGGCCGCCAATCGCCGGGCGGCACAGGCCGGGCTCGAAGCCGCTCGCCGCGGTGCGGCATTGGCGGCACGCCAGTACTACCTCGGCGTCGCCAACGGCCTGGCCCAGGTCAAGGCGCTGAAAGCGGCGCTGGTTTCGTCGCAATCGGCGCTGGCGTCGAACAAACTGGGTTACGAAGTCGGCGTGCGCATCAACATCGATGTCCTGAACGCCGAGAACCAGGTCTATAACACCCGCCGCGACCTGGCGCGCGCCACCTTCGACACGCTGCTCGCGCAATTGCGCCTGAAGGCGGCCGTCGGATCGCTCGGCGAGGAAGACCTGCTGCGGGTCAACGCCCTGCTCGACCCACGCCGGGACGTTCCGACCAGCGCCCGATAAGCGCCAGCATCCGCGCCGTCGCGCCCCGGTGCGCTGCGGCGAAGGCTTGCGCGGCGCCCTGCATCGCCGCGCGTTCATCAGCTGCCTGCAGCAATTGCCGTACCGCCCCAGCCAACGCCTCGGCCGAGCTCACCCGGCGGGTGGCCCCTGCCGCCAGCGCATCGTCGGTCGCCTGCGCAAAATTGAAGGTATGCGGCCCGATCAGCACCGGGCAGCCGCAAGCGGCGGCTTCGATCAGGTTCTGCCCGCCCAGCGGCAGCAGGCTGCCGCCGATGAAGGCGAGATCGGCGGCGGCGTAATAGGCAGCCATTTCCCCCATGCTGTCGCCCAACCAGATTTCGGTGTCTTTTTGCGGTAGACCGTAGCTGCGCCGTTCGATCGCGAAACCGGCCGTGCGGCAAAGGTCGGCGACTTCGTCAAAGCGTTGCGGATGACGCGGCACCAGGATCAATAGCGCACCGGCGGGGATCGCCTGGCGCCAGGCCGCCAGCAGCAAGGCCTCCTCGCCCTCGCGCGTACTCGCTGCCAGCCACACCGGCCGCTCGCCAATGGCGGCACGCCATGTCCGGCCCAACGCCAGCTTGTCGGCAGCCGGCGCAACGTCGAATTTGAGGTTGCCGCAGATTTCGACCGGCGCCGCCCCCAGCGCCTGCAAACGCCCGGCATCCGCTGCCGTTTGTGCCGCCACCCCGGATAGCGCGGCAAATGCCGGCCGGGCGAGCGGCGCGAAACGCTGATAGCCGCGTGCCGAACGTGCCGACAAGCGGGCATTGGCCAGCAGCACCGGCACGGCGTGACGACGGGCGGCGGCGAGGAGATTGGGCCAGACCTCGGTTTCCATCAAGACGCCGAAGCGCGGTGAAAAATGGCGAAAAAAGCGGTCGACCGTGAAGGGCAGGTCATACGGCAGATAACACTGGAAGACCCGCTCGCCGTAGACCTCGCGACCGGTGGCGCGGCCGGTCGGGGTCATCCCGGTGAGCAGGATGCGGCTCTCCGGATACTGCGCCAGCAAGCCCTCGACCAGCGGCTGGGCGGCCCGCGTCTCACCGACCGAGACCGCATGCACCCAGATCAGCGGGCCATCCGGGCGTGGCGGGAAGAAACCGTGACGTTCGCCGAGATGATGCAGGTAGTCGGGCTGACGACGGGCTCGCCAGAGCAGGCGCAGCCAGATCAGCGGCAGGGCCAGGAAAAAACACAGCGAGTAGAGCAGGCGGGCCATCGTCGCGCCGGCTCAGTCGAGGTGCTCGAAATCGATCCGTTCGGCACTCGGGTCGTTGGCCGACGCGCCCAGGCAGATGCTACCGCTCCCGGCGAGCATCAGTTCGCTGTGGCGCAGCAGCATCTCGCGGCCGCCCTCGGCCCGCACGAAGCTGCCGTTGGTGCTGCAGTCGATCAGGTAATAATTCCTGCCCCGTCGTTCGATCCAGGCATGCTGGCGCGAAACGCGGTGATCGCCGATCACGAGCATGCAGCCAGGGTCACGCCCCAGGCTCAGCCGTGGCCGTGCCGGATCGACGACATGGTGTTGTTCGCCGTGGCGCAGGCAGAGGCGGTCTTCGTTGCCTACGGGCGTGGTGGTCGCCTGCGCCACCCCCCGTTCCGGCCAGACGAGCCCGGCGAGCGTGGTGCTGGCGAAGAATCTCCGGCTGCTATCGCTTGTCGTCGCGGGCGACGACGATACGGCGGTCGGCGCCTGATCAGCTTCCCTGCTGGCGGCGGGGGGCGGTGCCAGCGGAGCTGGATCGGCGGAAAACTGGCGACCGCGGTAAAGCACCAGTCCCGGAAGATCGTCCGAGTTCAGGGTTTCCCATTCGACAGCCCCGGCCTCGACGGATGGCCGCTCCGGCAGATGCAGGAGGATTAGCGTACTGATCACGGTGTCGCCGGCCCCGGCCAGCGCCAGCATTCTTTCGCCGTCGGCGAGTGCCAGCGGGTCGGGTTCGTCGACGGCACTACCCGGCACGGCGGCGTGTATGGCACAACGCAGTGCCAGCCTGCGGCCACCGACCGGCGGCAGGGCGGCGATCCGCTGCTGCATGTCGCGGGCGGTATTGCAGGCGGCTTCGGCACTCGGCAGCACCGCAACGAGGCGGCTGGCGCTCGTGCTCAGGGGGCGTCCGCCGCCCGCCTGCAAGGCCCGTTGCAGGCGGTTACCACAACGTTCCAGTGCGTGTGCCGCCTCGGCCTCGCCGACCTGGCGGCACACGCTGGCCAAGCCGGTGATCTCGGCCAGCAGCAGGGTCAGGCTGTGCGCTGCCATGTGCGCATTCAATTCAATCGGCGACGAAAAGCGGGAAGGTGCCGGAAATCGGCATTTCCTCCTGGTCGAAAACGGTGTCGCCCTGCTCGACCGGGGTGTCGAGAGTCAGGCCACGGAAATCGAACAAGTCGGTGTCGGCAAGGTGCGAGGGAACAATATTCTGCATCGCGGTGAACACCGACTCGGTCCGGCCGGGATAGCGCCGGTCCCATTCCTGCATCATCTCGCGCACCTTCTGGCGCTGCATGTTGTCTTGCGAGCCGCACAGGTTGCACGGGATGATCGGGAACCCCATGCCGCGCGCGAACTTGGCAATGTCGGCTTCGGCACAATAGGCCAGCGGCCGGATCACCACGTGCGCCCGGTCGTCGGTCACCAGCTTGGGCGGCATGGCCTTGAGCTTGCCGCCGAAGAGCAGGTTGAGGAAGAGCGTGTGCACCATGTCGTCGCGATGGTGGCCGAGCGCGATCTTGTTGGCGCCCAGTTCCTTGGCGGTGCGATAGATGATGCCGCGGCGCAGGCGCGAGCACAGCGAACAGGTGGTCTTGCCTTCCGGAATCTTTTCCTTGACCACCGAGTAGGTGTCGGCCTCGACGATGCGGTACTCGACGCCGATCGAATCGAAGTAGCGCGGCAGCACATCGGCCGGAAAGCCGGGCTGTTTCTGGTCGAGGTTCATCGCGATCAGGCGGAACTTGACCGGGGCACGCTGCTGCAGCGCCATCAGCATCGCCAGCAGGGTGTAGGAATCCTTGCCGCCGGAAATGCAGACCAGGATGGTGTCGCCATCCTCGATCATGTTGTAGTCGTGGATCGCCTTGCCGGTGCGGCCTTCAAGGTATTTACGCAGTTTTTGCAGATTGTTCGATGGGGTCATGGCGCTAGCGGTACGACAGCGCGAGGCTGTCACGGTCAACCGGAAAAAAGCGCAAGTTTACCCTGATACTTCCTCGACCACCGCCTGCAGATGGGGAATCAGCAGGGAGATTTCGCGCTGCAGGCTTTCCACTTTGCGTTCCAGTCCATCGGGGCGAAGGTTGGCAGCACGCACTTCGATCTCCGCCGCCACCCGGGCGGCAGGATCGGCGGCAAAGCTGGCCAGGGTTCCCTTGAGGCTGTGTGCGGTACGGGCAACGCTGCTCAGGTCGTTGGCAGCCAGCCCACTACGCAGGCTGCTCAGATCGTTTTCCCAGGTTGCGAGAAAAATGCCGGCGATGATCTCGACGATCTCACGGTCGGCGCCTCCCAGCGCCTCGCCATAGCTGAAGGCCGGCAACTCGCCGACCTCGCCGGCCTGACCGCCAAGGAGGAGCAGTTTCTCGAGGAACTCCTTGACCTTGATCGGTTTCGACAGGTAATCGTCCATGCCTGCCGCCAGGCAGGCACGGCGATCGTCGCTCATCGCCGCTGCCGTCATCGCCAGGATCGGCGTGCGTTCCTGGCCACGTTGCGCTTCCAGGGCGCGGATACGGCGAGTTGCCTCGATTCCGCCCATGACCGGCATCTGCATATCCATCAGGATCAGGTCGAAGTGCCCTCGGGAGAAGGCTTCGACGGCCTCCAGACCATTTTGTGCCAAGCTGGCGCGATGTCCCCATTTCTCCAGCAGGCCGAGCGCGAGCTTCTGGTTGGTCGGATGATCCTCGACCAGCAGCACGTCCATTGCCCGCTGCAATTCGCGCAGCGAATGGCGGGTCACCAGGCGTGAGGGCTGCGGCTGGGCGCTGGGCTCGCGTTGGTCGCAGAAAATCCGGCTCAGTGCGCCGAGCAGTTCCTCGGCGGCAATCGGCTTGGAAAACAGCCCGGCAATACCGACAGCCTGGCAGCGCTGGCTGTCTCCCCGCACTGCCGACGACGAGAGCATCAGCATTGGCGGCGCCGCGGAAAATTCGTCCCTGATTCGCTCGGCCAGCTCGTAGCCGTCGATTTCGGGCATCTGGGCATCGAGAATGATGCCGTCGAAAGCTGCTGCCTGCGTTTGCCGCAGCCTGTCCAGGGCGGCCAGGGCCGAAGCAACTGCTTCCGATTCCATCCCCCAGGCATCGAGCATGCCGGCCAGCACGCGCCGGTTGGTGGCATTGTCGTCGACGATCAATATCCGGCGTTGCTTGAGGTCGAGAGGATAGACGCTGGCACTGGGCGGATTCGGGTCGAGCAGCAGGTCGACCGTGAAATGGAAGGTGCTGCCCTCGCCGGGGCGGCTTTCCAGCCACATGCGCCCTCCCATCAAATCGACCAGGCGACGGGAAATCGACAGCCCGAGACCGGTGCCGCCGTATTTGCGGGTGGTCGAGGTGTCTTCCTGCGAAAAAGCCTCGAAAATCAGCTGCTGCTTGTCGGTGGCAATGCCGATGCCGGTATCGCGTACCGCGCACTGGATCAAAACCCGCTCCCCACCGGTCCGTGCGGGCGAAATATGGATGCCGATCTCGCCGCGTTCGGTGAACTTGATGGCATTGCCGAGCAGGTTGAGCAGCACCTGGCGTAAGCGGCTGGGGTCGCCGATCACGTGTTGCGGCACTTCCCTGGCGATTTCGCAAACCAGTTCGAGATGCTTTTCGTGCGCCCGCAGGGCCAGGGTCTTGACGGCCTCGCTGACGACGCGCGGCAGATTGAAGGAAATGTGCTCGACCAGCAGCTTGCCGGCCTCGATCTTGGAAAAGTCGAGAATGTCGTTGATGATCGTCAGCAGCGCTTCGGACGAGGATTTGACGATACCCAGGTATTCGCGCTGCTCCTCGGTCAGCGCGGTGTCGAGCGCGAGATCGGTCATGCCGATGATGCCGTTCATCGGGGTGCGGATCTCGTGGCTCATATTGGCCAGGAAATCGCTCTTGGCGCGGCTGGCTGCTTCCGCCGCCTCCTTGGCCTGGCGCATCGCCTGTTCCGCCTGCTTGCGCTCGGTGATGTCGATGATCACCCCAAGCAGGCCGTAGATGCTGCCATCGCGGCGGGTCAGCGTCGCCTTGCGGTAAATCGTGTCGTATTGCCTGCCGTCGCGTGCGTGGATCACGCACTCGTAGGTCTGTACCCCGCCGTTGTCGAGCAACTCGCGGTCCTTGCCCGCGTGCAGCGCCGCCTCGTCCGGCGACAGCAGGTCGTTCAGGGTCTTGCCGATCAGGCGTTCCCGGTCGCAGGCCAGGAAAATCTCGAAGGCACGGTTGAGGCGCAGGTAGCGCCCCGCCTTGTCCTTCATGTAAACCGGCAGGGGAATGGTTTCGATCAGGCCCTCGACCAGGTCGAGCTGCTCCGACAGCTCGCTCTCCATCCGCTTGCGGTCGGTGATGTCGGTACGGATTCCGATGTACTGCCTGGGGAAGCCGTCCTGCCCCAGGAGGGGCACGATCGAGGCGCTGACCCAGTACAAGCGCCCGTCGCGTGCACGGTTGCAGACTTCGCCCTGCCAGACCTGACCACTGGAGATGGTTTCCCACATGCCGGTAAAAAACTCGCGGGAATGCAGGCCGGAGCAGACGATGCGGTGATTGCGCCCGATCAGCTCCTCGCGCCGGTAGCCGCTGATGCTGCAGAAGCGGTCGTTGGCATAGACGATGTTGCCGTCGCGGTCGGTGATGCTGACGATGGCGTGCTGATCGAGCGCGAACTTTTGATTCGCCAGTTCGCGCTGGCCTTGCTCACGTTCGCTGACCAGCATGCCGATGCGTTGCGACAAGGCCGCGATATCGTCCTCATCGACCACGCCATCGTCGCCGGCATCCGGCAGCAGGTCGTGCATCAATTGTCGCAGCGACGAAAGCGCGGCCTCGCGCTGCTGTAGTTCGTCGCTCAGACGGACATTGACCGCCGACAGTTCGCCCGTGGAGAGTTCCAGGCTGCGCGTGCGCAGCTCGAGATCGCGTTCGTATTGTTCGTAGCTGGCGTCGACGCGCTCCAGGAGCGCGTGGAAACCTTCAGCCAGGGCCTGCAATTCCGGGTATTGGCTGCCAGCCTGTCGCAGACTGCCCTGCAATGCCGCCAGTGCCGCCTCGTCGGCGACACCGATGCTCCGTTTCAACTGGCGCAGCAGGGATTTCTGCATCGTTCGCCTATTTCTCGCCGAGATAGGTGATGGTCATCGTCTGGTTGTGCAGCTTGCAGGCAGCGCCAGGCGTGAAGGGGCTGATCTCGCCGTAGGAATAAAAGCCGGAGAGTACGGCACGGCTGCCGAAAACCTGGCCGACAGCCTCCACTTCCTCGTCGATGCGTCCGCCCATCACCAGCTTGCGGCCAACGCAGCTGACCAGGATCGCCAGACCGGCCTCATCCGCCGCCAGCATCCGGCTCGCGGCCTCGGCCGCGCATTCGGCGCCATTGACCAGTTTGTCGGTACTTGCGTGCATCAGCTTGAGATAGCCATCCTGCTCGATTTCGCCGGCCAGGGTCACGCTGCCGTTGCTTTCATCGACGCCGAGGATGGTGCGGATCAGGCCAATGGCGTTGCGGTTTTCGCCCAGCATGGCAAACGGGAAGAGCAGGCCCGAGGCCGGCAGCCGGCTCGCATGCTCGCCGAGATAGCGTTTGTACACCCCCAGGGCCGGCTCGCCGTCGAGTTCGTAAAGGATGTTACCGCTGCAGCGCGTCACCTTGCGGGCGGGACCGAAAGGCTCCCAGCCGCCGAAGGAGCCGTGGCCGAAATCGAGCGACTCGCCGCACAGGCCAATGGCAACGATGCCATGATCGGAAACGCCGTCCCGGCCCAGAGTCCAGGTGCGCCGGAAGGCACCGCCGTCACCGGCCAGGCCGCCGGTAATCGGCACGGCATCGCCGACGATGCTGGCAATGCCGCTGACCAGCGCGCTGCCGTTGATCTGCACGCCGGGACCGAAGACCAGAATGGCTTTCAGGTCGGAGGCGGCGAGCTGCTGGCCGAGGCGGGCGCCGGCGGCGAAGGAGTCGTTCATGCCATTGAGCGGGGTGCTGGCCTGGCGCAACGCGGTTTGCGCAAATTCGACGGCGGTGACGACGCAACTGCCATCGTCCACCCCATCGGGTGAGATCTCGCCGGCGGTCGAGCAACCGAGCAGGGCCGCTCCCGGCGCCGCCGCCGTCAAAGTGGCGGCAAAATCGGGATCCGCGAAATATTCGATCCCGGCAAAGACCAGCAACAGGCCGGGTGCCATGCCTTCCAGCCGGGCGCCGGCAGTGATGAGTTGTTCCGGTTTGCGTACGACGATTTGCCTGACGCGCATGATGTCTCCCCCTCCCGTGGTGATTGTCCGGGAAAAATAGCACAAGTCATGGTTACCGGCACGGTCGCCGGTACAATGCCCCCTTTTTGCGCCCGCCATGAACCGTCTGCCCGTCCCCGAAGCCGCCGCCCTGGCGCATAGTCAGCAGTTGCAGGCGACGATTGCCGACGAAATCCGTGCCGGCGGCGGCTGGATTTCCTTTGCCCGCTTCATGGAACTGCTCCTGTATGCGCCCGGTCAGGGCTACTACACGGCCGGCGCCCGCAAGTTCGGGGCCGATGGCGATTTCGTCACCGCCCCGGAAATGACGACTCTCTTCGCCGCCGCGCTTGCCGCCCAGGCGGCGCAAGTGATGGCGCTCTCGGCACCGCGGATACTGGAAATCGGTGCCGGCTCCGGGCGTCTTGCCAGCGACTTGCTGCTGGCCCTGGAGGCGAGCGGCAATCTGCCCGAGCGTTACCTGATTCTCGATCTTTCTGCCGATCTGCGGCAGCGCCAGCACGAATGCATCGCCGCCAGGGCGCCGCACCTGCTGTCGCGGGTGGCATGGCTGGATCGTTTGCCGGAGAGTCATTCCGGCTTGGTCCTTGCCAACGAACTGCTCGATGCGATGCCGGCCAATATCGTCGCCTGGCGCGAGGAGGGGATCCAGGAGCGTGGGGTCGAGCTGACGGCCACGGGTTTCGGCTGGGCGGAACGCCCGGCGGATGGTGCCTTGCTGGCGGCGGCGCAGGAAATCGCCGGCCAGTGCCAGCTGGCGCCGGGGTACGAGAGTGAAATCAGCCTGGCCAATCGCGCCTGGGTGGCCGACTGGGGGCAGCGCCTGCAATGTGGCGCCCTGCTCCTGCTCGATTACGGCTTTCCACGCCGCGAGTATTACCACCCGCAACGCGGACGTGGCACCTTGATGTGCCATTACCGTCATTACGCCCATCCCGACCCTTTCTACCTGCCGGGTTTGCAGGATGTCACGGTCCACGTCGATTTCACGGCAATCATCGCTGCCGCCGATGTACGGGGGCTGGACTTGCTCGGTTACTGCAATCAGGGGCAATTCCTGCTCAATTGCGGCATTCTCGACCGGCTTGCCGAATTGCCCCGGGAAGGGGCCGATTATCTGCGGGCAAGCAACCAGGTCGGCAAGCTGCTGATGCCGCATGAAATGGGCGAGCTGTTCAAGGTGATGGCCGTGGGTCGCGGTATCGAGACGGCGCTGCTCGGTTTTGCCGGCGGCGATCAGAGCCGCCGGCTGTAGGCATCAGCGTCGCCGTGCCAGTTCGCGGAAACGGTTGGGCTGGCCAAGCAGGAGGCGGGCAAATTCATCGAGCAGGGCACGGTCGACGGCCTGCGGCAGCAGGAGGTAGGGCGTTCCTCCCAGGCGCTCGAGATTGCGTGCCTCGATCATGATCGAACCACGGGCAAAGTCGGCGCGCCAGCGTACCGAAACGCCGAGTTCGCCGCGAATATCGAAGCGGACGCGCTCGATCAGGCGCTTGTCGTTGCGGAACTCTTGACTGTCGAACTGTAGCCCGAGGTCGAAGAGCAGCGCCCGGAAGCGTTCGGCACCGGTACCGTCGCGTTCGCAGACGATATTGGGCGCACCGCTCAGGCGGCAGGTAAAGCTGACTCGCTCCAGCAAGGCGCCGTCGCTTTCCGGCTGGCGCCGGTAATCGGCAAAGCCTTCCTGCCACTGCAGCCCGCTCAATGCCAGCCGGTCGAGCAGGACATAGTCGCGGCTGAGCGGTGGTTTGATGATGTTAAGTTGCTGAACCAGTTCGTGCAGGTAGTCGAAAGCAAGGCGCAAGGCATGGTCGATGGCGGCGGCGTTGGCGGCTTGGTGGCTGGCGTTGGCGTGTTGCTCGCGCTGGCAGGCGGCGGCCTGTTGCCGTAATTGCTCCAGCAGTCCGCCGGTGGGGGCGGCGGTCGGCGGCGGTGCGGCAACGACGGGTGCCGGCGTCTGGCGGACGCCACCGGGCGCCGCTACGGGCTTGATCGCCGGTGCAGCGGGGGCGGCGGTGATGGACGGGGTGCCCAGCTGCTGACGCGCGATCTCTGGATCGAAGGCTTCGATTTCCGCCAGTAGCGAGGTTTCGAGCGCCGCCAGCTCGGGGCGGCTTTCACTCGGTGATTCGCGCCTGGCTTTCAGGGCGGCGACAATGGCGGATACGCGGTTGGACGACGAATTCATTGCGTTGGCGGCAAAGTGGATTAAACTGAAATCAGATTATTACGCAGAACGGATGAGATCATGAACGTTAATTCGATTGCCGCAATGGCGACTTCGATGAGCGACACCCGTGTGGCCAGTGAAGTGGCGACCACCGTGTTCAAGAAGGCGCTGGATGTGCAGGAGCAGACGGCGATGCAATTGATCGCCGCCCTGCCGCAGGCGCCGAACAATCCGCCCCACCTTGGCAACGGCGTCGACGTCAGGGCCTGAACCCCGGCCCGCTCTCAGGCGGGTAGCGTCGATAGCCAGTCCCGAATGGCCGCAGCAACCTGCGGCCATTCCTTTTCGTGCGTGACCGCGTGTCCCATGTCGCGGAACAGATGGCAGCTCAGGCCGTAGGTGTGTGCGGTGCTCTGAACCAGGAAAGCCGGCACCAGCATGTCCTTCTCGGCGCCAAGAATCAGCATCGGCGAGCGATGCATGAGCCAGACCAGCGGCAGATTGAACATCGACATGTCCCAGATCGCCCGCTGCGATTCGTTCTGCATCTGGCTCAGCCAGGCCTGGAGCATGGCTTCATCGACCTCGCCGGCGAACAATGCCTGGCGCAGGGTGTCGGTATCGGTGTATTCGCCGGTGAGAATGCGGTTGATCTCGGCGAACAGCTGCGGTTTCTGCAGCAGCAGATGGAACTGCGCCGCGATCAGGCCTTGCGGTGGCACGGAGCAAAGCAGCACGGCACCGGGTACGGCGGCACGCTCCAGGTATTTTTGTACGATGAAGCCGCCCATCGAATGCCCGATCAGGACCGGTGCGCGCCCTTCCCTTTCCTCGACCCAGGCAGCGATCTGCGCCAGATCGTCGACGTAATCCGTCACCGAGTGCCAGGCGATGCGCTCGCGTCCCTCGCTGCCGCCGTGGCCACGCAGGGAGAGAGCGTGGCAGGCGTAGCCAGCCTGCATGAAGTAGGGCATGAAGGTCTCGGTCCACATCCAGCCACCGGCAAAGGCGCCGTGCACGAACAGCAAGGGTTGCTTTTCGCTGGCTTCGGCCGGGGTGGCGGAATAGACCTCGAGACCGCCTATGCTGCGTTTTTCCATCATCGAAATTCCTTAAAAATGCAGGTCGACCGTGAAAGTGGCCGGCCGGGCCGAAACCCGTTATTCTGCCGCTCCTTGATGACACCCAGGCGTCCACCGCGCGGCGGGCCGGGACGTTTCTTGCAATGCTGAAGTGGATACTGACCCTGTTGCTGGCAATCTTCGTGCTCGGACTGATCACGCCGCACCTGGCCCGATTCATCCGTTTCGGCCAGTTGCCGGGCGATATCGCCTTGCGCTTTCGGGGTCGCGTCTACCGCTTTCCCTTCGTGACGACGCTGATCCTTTCCTTACTCCTCTGGCTCATCGGCCGGCTTGTTTAAAGCCTGCTTGACGGCACTGACCCGGGCCGCATGGATGCGCTCGGCAATCCGTGTCTTGTCGGCGCACTGGCGGGCGATTTCGCCGGCGGCGACGCGATGGGCGGCAGCCAGCGCCTGCAGGAAGATTGGTGGCGAGATGTAGTCGCGGTCCTGCCAGCCGCCGCGGCCGTTGTAGTCGCAACGACAGGCTTCGAGCAGTTGGGTGAAGCGCTCGGGGCGGCGGAAGGCATCGGTTTTTTCCAGCAGCGACACGATGGTCGCCGCGCGCAGGTCGGCGACGCGATGGATCGGGCCATGGTGGCGCGCCATCAGCAGCGCCAGTTCGCGGCACTCGCTGGGCACCCGCAAACGGGCGCTCAAACCTTCGACCAGCGGCACGCTGCGCTCCTCGTGGCCGATGTGACGCGGCAAGATGTTGGCCGGCGTGGTCGCCTTGCCGAGATCGTGGGTCAGCGCCGCGAAGCGCACCGCCAGCGCGTAGCCGTGGCGGGCGCTCTCATCGACCGCCATCAGCGTATGCACGCCGGCATCGATCTCGGGGTGGTAGTCGGCGCGCTGCGGCACGCCGAACAGGGCGTCGACCTCGGGCAACAGCCGGGCCAGCGCGCCGCATTCGCGCAGTACCTCGAACATCCGGGCCGGGCGTTCTTCCATCAGCCCCTTGGCCAACTCCTGCCAGACCCGTTCCGGCACCAGATGATCGACCTCGCCGGCGGCGACCATCTGCCGCATCAGCGCCAGGGTTTCCGGGGCCACCGAAAAATCGGCGAAGCGCGCCGCAAAGCGCGCCAGGCGCAGGATGCGCACCGGGTCTTCGACAAAGGCCGGGCCGACGTGACGGAGGATTCTGGCCTGCAGGTCGCGTTGACCGTGGAAAGGGTCGATCAGGCCGCCTTGCGCATCCTGGGCAATGGCGTTGATGCTCAGGTCGCGGCGGGCGAGATCCTCTTCCAGCGTCACCTCGGGCGCGGCGTGAAAAGCGAAGCCGTGGTAACCGTGGCCGGTCTTGCGCTCGGTGCGCGCCAGCGCATATTCCTCGTGGGTGCGCGGATGGAGGAAGACCGGAAAGTCCTTGCCCACCGGGCGGAAGCCGGCGGCCAACATGGCTTCGGGTGTACTGCCGACGACCACGTAATCGCGGTCGGCGTCAGCACGCCCGAGGAGTGCATCGCGCACGGCGCCGCCGACAAGATAGATTTCCACGGTCGACGCCTGTCTGCGCTAAAAATCAGCGCCCGGCGTGGAAGCGGAAGCTGTCGAGCTTCCCCTTCGGCGTGTTGAGCGCGATGTAGGTTGGCGCCACCGCTTCCAGCGCCGTCGGCTGCCAGCTGGCCGGGGTCTGGCTGCCGGCGTCGGCGACGCTGTCGATCTGCATCGAGCGCAGGTTGTCCGGCGAGAGCAGCGGTTGCGGTGCCAGCCACATCAGGCCGGCCTGCAGATAGGTCCAGCCTTCGGAGAGCGGGATGATGCCGGCCTGGCTGTGGGTCAGCTCCTTGGTGTAGTCGACCAATTCGCGCAGGGTGTAGCTCTTGGGGCCGACCAGCTCGTAGGCCTGGCCAAACGTGGCGGCATCGCTCAGGGAAGCGACGAAGGCATCGGCCACATCGGCAACCCACACCGGCTGGAAACGGGCCTGGCCAAAGCCGAGCGGGAAGAACGGCACCTTCTTCAGCAGCTTGGCGAACATCGAGAGGAAGGAGTCGCCGAGACCGAAAATAACCGACGGCCGGAAGACGGTGACGTCGAGGTCGCCCTGGGCGGCAAGCACAATTGCTTCGCCGTCGCCCTTGGAGGCAAGGTACTCGGATGGCCCCTTGGGGTCGGCCTTGAGCGCACTCATGTGCACCAGGCGGCGAACGCCGGCCGCCTTGCAGGCAGCGACGATCTTCTTTGGCAGTTCGACGTGAGCTTCGGCAAAGTCGCGGCTGTACGGAATCTGCACGTCGCGGCTGTGCAGGATGCCGACCAGGTTGATCACCGCATCGTGACCGCGCACCAGTTCGGTCAGGGTTTCCTGGCAGTGGATGTTGGCTTCCGGCATCTCGACGCCGGGCTGAATGATCAGCGCCTTGGTCCGCTCACGCCGACGGGTCGGCACGGTGACCCGGATACCGCGTTGCGCCAGCCGGTTGACGATGTAGGTACCGACGAAACCGCTACCCCCCAGCAGCAAGACCTTTTTGATGTCCATTTCGAAACCCCGGAATATTTAGTGCGAAAAAACAGGATTTTAACGTGAAAGTGGCGACGCGGGCGCATCCAGGCCCCGCGTTCGTCATCGAATGCGGCGAATCAGGGCAGATCGGAGTCCTTGAAAACCTCGCCGGCACGCGGGCCGACCACGCCGAGGCGGTTTTTCAGTGAATCCGGATGGCCAGTGAATAGCGCCGTGTAATAAACCGCATTGCTCATCACTTTCTTGACGTAGTCGCGGGTCTCGGCGAACGGAATCGTTTCGGCGTAGATCGCCCCTTCCAGCGGCCGCTCGGCACGCCACTTGCGGGCCCGGCCGGGGCCGGCGTTGTAGGCGGCCGACGCCAGCACCGGATGATTGTCGAGGTTTTCCATGACCAGCCGCATGTAGCTGGTGCCGAGCAGGACGTTGGTTTCGGTGTCGTTCACCTTGCCCGGATGGAAATCGCGCAGGCCGATCTTCTTGGCCACCCACTTGGCGGTCGCCGGCATCAGCTGCATCAGGCCGGAGGCGCCGACGTTGGACTTGGCATGGGTGATGAAGCGGCTTTCCTGGCGCATCAGGCCGTAGACCCAGGCATCGTCGAGCGACTGGTTTTGCGCCGCCGGGCGCACCTGCTCGCCGTAGGGCGCAAGGAAACGCAGGCTGTAATCATGCTCGTTGCGGGTCTTGTCGGCGGTATTGATCGCGCGATCCCAGATCTGATGCTTCTTGGCCAGTTCGGCGGCGGCCAGGAGTTCGCGGTCGGGCATCCCGCGCAGCGCCCAGTTCCATTCGCGGACGGCTTCGGTGCGCATGTCGAGGCGGAAAAAGGCCAGTGCTCGCTTGAGGCCCGGGTTGTCGCGCGCGGCCCTCTGCTCGTCGCCATCCGGCGCCTTGGCCTTGGGCGGCGGCAGCACGCTGCGGCCCAGCTCTTCGTCGGCAAGGTTGCCGTAGAAATTGGCCTGTCCGGCGATCTTCTCGAACAACGCATCGGCCTCGCTGGTGCGCCCGCCGGCGCGATAGGCGCGGCCCAGCCAGTAGGTCCATTCGGGCAGCGCGGCCAGCGCCGGCGGCATCGCCTGCACCGCATCGCGGACCCGCCCCCAGTCGAGCGCACGCAGTGCGGCGCGGACCCGCCACTGGTGAGCATCGTCGCTGAGTGCGGCCTTGCCGGCCTGGCTGTACCAGTCGTTGGCTTCGCTCAAATGCTTCTTGGCCGCCTGCAGCGCGATCTGGCTCCACGCCCACTGGCGTTCGCCGTCGTGGAGCTTGCCTTGCAGCTTGCCCAGTTGCTCGGCGGCGACACGCGGATCGTTACCGGCAATGCGGGCGACGGCGATGGCCGCCAGTTCGCGGCCGCTGCGGCTGGCGAACCAGTTGCCCGGCTGTTTGGCCAGGTAGGCCATGCTGCTACCCACGGCCTGGTCGAAACCGCGGCTATCCGGTACCTGGTTTTCCGGCAGGTAATTCAGCGTGTATTGCGCCTGACCGGGGCGGTTCGCCTCGATCTGGCGACGGGCGCGCGCCCAGACGTCGTCGACGCTCAGACGCTGGCTGGCGACCAGCGCTTCGAGCACCGGACGGCAGGCTTCCGGCGGTTCGAGCTGGGTCAGCCATTGCTTGCCGGCCTCGTCGAGCACCGCCGAGTCGTTGCGCTGCAAGCGCGCCTGCTGCTGCCAGCAGGTCTGGTCGGCCTCGGGCGCAAGCAGGCGGGCGTATTCAGCTTCAACCTCGCTCCATTGCTGCCGCTTGCCCAGCCAGCGCAGCCAGTCGCCGCGCAGCTTCTCGGCGACATAGGACTGGTCGTTGCGTTGCAGGAAATCGCGCATGGCGGTGCTGTCGCCCTGGTCCATCCACAGCCGCAGCCGGTAGTTTTCAACATAGACCGCGAGCTCATGGCCGTTAACCTGGCTGGCAGCCCGCTCGAACTTGTTGCGGTCGCCGGCACGGAAGGCATCGCGGGCGGTCAGGAAGGCGGTATCGCGCGGCTCCTGAGCGCTGGCCGGCAGCACCGTCAGGGCCAGGACGGCCAGCAGCGAACAGCGGAGCAGGCGGTTTTTCGGAAGATAATGCGCGAGGCGCCGGGCAAGGCCCGGCCGGCTAGACAGCGACGACGAATGCAACATGCTGGATGTATCGAATGAATCTGATGAAACAGGACGATCAGGATAACACGCCCCCCTCGCCCGACCGCCGCCAACTGCGGCGCGACATGGTCGCCCGGCGGACAGCGCTGACCCCGGCCAGCCATGCCGCGCACTCCGCCGCGATCGTCGCCCACTTGCAGGCAGCGTTGCCGCCGCCGCGCTGCGTCGCCTTCTGCTGGCCGATCAAGCACGAACCCGACGTGCGCGCCGTCATCACCGCCTGGCGCGCCGCCGGCAGCCGCATCGCCTTGCCGGTGGTGGTCGCCGAAGCCGCACCGCTGGCCTTTCGCGAATGGGCGGAAGACGGCGAACTGCTCCCCGACCGCTACGGCATCCCGACCCCGGTCAGCGGCAACTGGCTCAGCCCCGAGCTGATCCTGCTCCCGCTCAACGGCTTCGACGCCGCCGGCTACCGGCTCGGCTACGGCGGCGGCTTCTTCGACCGCACCCTCGCCGCCCTGCACCCCCGCCCCCTCGCCGTCGGCGTCGGCTTCGAATGCAACCGCCTCGCCAGCATCGCCCCCGAAGCCCACGACCAGCGGCTCGACTGGCTGGTCAGCGAGGCAGGCGCCTGGCGGATCGGGGGCTGAGGGCGGGGTTTTGTGTCGGTTTCGGTAGCGCCGGCGTCGTCGCTGCTACGGTCGACGCTGGAAATGGGCAGTTTTTTGGGTTGACCGTGGGGATGGGTTTTTGCTGCTTGCTGCTTGCAGGGCCTGAGGCTTGCTGGCGGTTTTTATCTGAATTGGCGCTGTTTTCCGCCGTTGACCGGCGGGCGTACTTTTCTTGTCTTGCCAAGAAAAGTAGCCAAAAGAAGGCGCGCCCGCTGCGGCGCCCGGCTACGCCGGGTGCTCTGCGCTGCTCAGGGCCAACGGGGGGCTGCGGAACTCGGCCCTCCGGGCCTCAGACAGTCCTCGCCCTCTTCCCCGTTGCCCCCTGCGCTGCTCGACGCCGCAGAGGGCCGGGGAAAACCGTCTCAGTTTTACGGTCGGCGCTCAACATAAGTAGCTTTGGGTGTTATCCGTAGAAAGCCAGAATCCATTTCAACAAGGCTTTTTGATGGACTCACACAGCCCCAAAAAATATGCCCACAGGAATTTTTTGTCTGAAAACTGTGGCAAGTTCCCGGTTTTGCGCAGTAGGATAGCCTTCTGCATTAAATTCGTAGCGAACAACAGAAGGTACGCAAGCCAGCTTTGGCAGATGGGTAGGGAGTGCAGTTCGATTCTTCAGGTATCAGTGTCAGGGGACGTTGCTGTGTTAGCTCAAATTAGGCTTTCCGGTTCATCTGGTTCTTCACATGCAGCAAAGGAGGTTGAAATGAAAACATACACGTCTCGCAGTTCTGATCAAGCAAAGGCAATTCGTAGCACCGTTCGTGGGCAGTTTTCAGTAACGTTCATCGCAGCGGTAACGTCCTTTGCACTGGTATTCGGCCAAGGTGGCCCCTCTACCAAAGCTGGTTTATAGCCTGACTACTGGCGCGATCAGCTCCAAAAAACCGCACTCCCCTAAGTCGACCGTAACACTCACTCAATCGCCGGGTATTGTTTGAGGCCCGCAGGGCCGAGTTCCGCAGCCCCCGCCAGCTTCGAGTAGCGCAGGGGAGTCGGCGCAGCCGACCGCGTAGCCTGGGTCGCCTTTTCTTTGGCTACTTTCTTTTGGCGAAGCAAAAGAAAGTACGCCCGCGCGTCAGGCGCGGAAACCAGCCTCCAACCCAAAGAAAACCCCCGTCAGGATGACCAGACCGGGGGCGCCGGGTGCTTGGCGCCAGCCAATCCACCCTCCTTCCACGGTCAACCCGCCAAAACCCGCAAATCCCAGCGTCGACCGTGAAAAAAACAAGTTTTCACCGCCCCAACCGCAATAACCCCCACCCCACCCAAAGCTGCAGCAAAGCCCCCCCGCAGTGCAGGCCAGCGGTACGCAGGTCGTAAATCCCCGTCCGTAAAGCCAGTTCCAGCGCATAGCCCTGGGTCAGCGAGAGGAGCAGCGCAGCGATAGCGGCGGCGAGTGCGATGCGGCGGACGGGCGGGGCGGCGTCGCGACGGAGGACGATCTCGATACCAAGGCCGGCGACCAGGGTTTGCAGGATGAAGGCAATGCCGGCCAGCCACAGGCTCAGTTCGTAGGCGCTCACGGCAATTGCTCCGGGCTGGTGCAGGCGCTGGCAAAGCGGCGCAGGGCTTGCTCCAGCGTACTGCGCGGGCAGCCGAAGTTGAGGCGCAGCCAGCCCGGGGCGCCGAAGTCGGCGCCATCGGAGAGGCTGAGACCGTGGTTTTCGAAATGCCGCGCCGGCTGCTTGAGGCCGAGCGGGCGGACGTCGATCAGCGCCAGATAGGTGGCTTCGACCGGCGGCATGGAGACTCCGGGCAACGCCGCGACAGCGGCTTGCACCGCATCGCGGTTACCGCGCAGGTAGGCGATCAACTGGCGGTGCCAGTCGTCGCAGTCGCGGTAGGCGGCTTCGGTCGCGGCCAGGCCGAGGACATTGACGTGCGGGACGATGCCTTGCGCGGCGCGGACGAAGCGACGGCGCAGCGCGGCGTCGGGGATCACCGCGAAGGCGGCGCCGAGGCCGGGGATGTTGAAGGTTTTCGACGGCGCCATCAGCGTGATCGTGCGCCGGGCGATCTCGGTGCCGAGCGTGGCCAGCGGGAGGTGGCGCTTGTCCGGGTCGAGGATCAGGCCGCAGTGGATTTCGTCGGAGCAGACGATCAGGTTGCGCTCAACCGCGAATTCGGCGAGTTCGAGCAGTTCGGCCCGGCTCCAGCAACGACCGACCGGGTTGTGCGGGTGGCAAAGCAGAAAAAGCTCGGTGTCCACGGTCAACGCCGCGTTACGGGCATTTTTGTCCCAGTGCCAGCCGTTGCCGCTGCCGTCCTCGGCGTAGCCTAGGTCGAACCACTGCAAGGGCCGCCCCGACAGCTTGGGTGCCGACAGGAAGGGCGGGTAGACCGGGGCGGCGGTAAGTACTGCACCGTCGACCGTGCGACAGGCGACATTGAGACCGCTGACCAGGCCGGGCAGCCAGACCAGCCAGTCGGGCTCGATGGCCCAGGCGTACTCGCGCAGCAGATGCGCCTGCACCGCCTCGACCAGCGCCGGGGTAGCGCCACCGTAGCCGAAGACGCCGTGCGCCACCCGCCGCTGCAGTGCGGCGAGCACCGCTGGCGGCGCGGCGAAGTCCATGTCGGCCACCCACAGCGGCAGCACGTCGCGGCCGGCGTACTTGCCCCACTTCAGCGAATCGCTGCCGTGGCGGTCGATGGGCTGGTCGAAGGGGCTGGTCGACATGGCGTGGGCGAGACTCAGACTTCGAGGTCCTGGAACAGCGCGGTCGACAGGTAGCGCTCGCCGCAGGACGGGATCACGACCACGATCAGTTTGCCGGCGTTTTCCGGCCGCTGGGCCAGCTGCAGTGCGGCCCAGGTCGCAGCGCCGGAGGAGATGCCGACCAGCAGGCCTTCTTCGGCAGCCATCCGGCGGGCGGTGACGAAGGCGTCGTCGTTCTTGACGCGGACGACTTCGTCATAGACGCCGGTATTGAGCACGCCGGGGACGAAGCCGGCGCCGATGCCCTGGATCGGGTGCGGGCCTTTCTGGCCACCGGACAGTACCGGCGAGGCGTCGGGTTCGACTGCGACCACCTGGACGCCGGGCTTTTTCGCCTTCAGCGTTTCACCGACACCGGTGACGGTGCCGCCGGTGCCGACGCCGGCAACGAAAATGTCGACCTGGCCATCGGTGTCACGCCAGATTTCCTCGGCGGTGGTTTTACGGTGCACTTCCGGGTTGGCCGGGTTTTCAAACTGCTGCGGGACGAAGTACTTGGGGTCGGACTCGGCCAGCGCCTTGGCCTTGGCGATGGCGCCACCCATGCCTTCCGGCCCCGGGGTCAGGATCAGTTCGGCGCCGTAAGCCTTGAGCAGCAGCTTGCGCTCGCGGCTCATCGTCTCGGGCATGGTGAAGGCGCACTTGATGCCGCGCGCGGCGCAGACCATCGCCAGACCGATCCCGGTATTGCCCGAGGTCGGCTCCAGAACCACGGTGTCCGGGCCGATCTTGCCGGCCGCCTGCGCGGCGTCGAGCATCGCGGCGGCGATACGGTCCTTGACGCTGCTGCCGGGATTGAAGAATTCCAGCTTGGCGACTACGGTCGCGACGCAGCCTTCGCTCAGGCGGTTGAGCTTGACCAGCGGGGTATTGCCGACCAGTTCGGCGACGTTGTTGGCGATGTTCATGTAAAAAGCTCCGACAGAAGAGAGGGGTAAGCCTGGAAGAAATCAGTCTTGCAATGCTTGCTGCGAGTGAGGCGGATCGGGATGGATGGTCACGGCGGCAGCAGGCTGTTCGGCCCGCAGGCTGGCGGAAGTCTCGCACCCGCAGCGGATTTTATGCGCATTATCCATTTTGTCGGTGTCGAGATACTACCGATGGCGTAAAGGATGGCCGCAAGGAGGCGGAGGCAAAAGCCGGGTTTTCCTTGTGTCGCAAGAAAAACGGGGGACGGCCGATGACAGCCGTCCCCCGTTCCTGATTCGCACCTTCCCGTCCGGTGGGAAGGTGCGTGGGCAGACTACTTAGTGGTTGCTGGCACCGGCGGCGCCGTAACCGGTTTGTGCGCGCACATACTGGTCTTCGTAAGCTTCGATTTCCTGCTTGGCGCGGGCGCTGGCGTCCGACTTGGACATCAGGTAGGCCATCAGGAAGGCGATCGGCATGGCGAACAGGGCCGGCTGGGTGTAGGGGAAGAGCGCGGCCTTGTTGCCGAGCACGTCGACCCACACCGACTTCGAGAAGAGCACGAAGCAGACGGCGGAGATCAGGCCGGAGTAGCCGCCCCACAGTGCACCCTTGGTGGTCAGGCCCTTCCAGTACATGGAGAGGATCAGGACCGGGAAGTTGGCAGCTGCCGCGACACCGAAGGCCAGGCCGACCATGAACGCAATGTTCATCTTCTCGAACAGGATGCCGAGGACGATGGCGACAAAGCCCAGGCAGATCGTCGCGATCTTGGAGACGCGGATTTCGGTGGCTTCGGAAGCTTGGCCCTTCATGATCACGCGAGCGTAGATGTCATGCGAGATTGCCGAAGCGCCTGCCAGTGCCAGACCGGAAACCACGGCCAGGATGGTGGCGAAAGCCACTGCCGCCAGGAAGCCGAGCAGCATGTTGCCACCGACGGCCTTGGCCAGGTGCATGGCGACCATGTTGCCGCCGCCGATCAGCTTGCCGCCGATGGTGCCGCCTTCGAAGAACTCCGGATTCTGACCGACGATCAGGATGCCGCAAAGGCCCATCAGGAAGATCACGTTGAAGAAGTAGGCGACGAAACCAGAAGCGTAAAGCACGGACTTGCGCGCTTCCTTGGCGTCGGTGACGGTGAAGAAGCGCATCAGGATGTGCGGCAGGCCGGCGGTACCGAACATCAGGCCGAGGCCGAGGGAGATCGCGGTGACCGGATCCTTGAGCAGCGCGCCCGGATACATCATCTTGTCGCCCAACTTATGGACGGCGGTGGCTTTTTCCAGCAGCGTGCTGAAGGAGAAGCCGAACTCGCTCATCGCCAGGAACATCACCAGCGTGCCGCCAGCCAGCAGCATGCAGGCCTTGATGATCTGCACCCAGGTGGTGGCGACCATGCCGCCGAAGGTCACATAGACCATCATCAGGATGCCGACGACGAAGATCGCGGTGTTGTACTCGAGACCGAAAAGCAGCTTGATCAGCTGGCCGGCGCCGACCATCTGGGCGATCAGGTAGAAGCAGACGACGGTCAGCGAGGAAATCGCGGCCATCGTGCGCACCTTGCCCTGATCGAGGCGATAGGCGGTGATGTCGGAGAAGGTGAACTTGCCGAGGTTGCGCAGGCGTTCAGCCATCAGGAACAGGATGATCGGCCAGCCGGCGAAGAAGCACAGCATGTAGATGTAGCCGTCGTAACCCTGGGTGTACACCATCGCGGTCAGACCGAGCAGCGTCGCGGCGGACATGTAGTCGCCGGCAATCGCCAGACCGTTCTGGAAACCGGTGATGCCGCCACCGGCGGTGTAGAAGTCGGAGGTCGACTTGGTGCGGGACGCGGCCCAGTAGGTGATGCCCATCGTCATGACGACGAAGGCGCAGAACATGATGATCGCGTGCCAGTTGGTCGCCTGCTTTTCCGTCTGGGCGACGGCGTCGGCAGCCAGGGCCAGCGAAGAGATGCCGAGCAAGCTCAGCGTGGTAATCAGTTTGCGCATTACTTGTTCTCCTTCCAGGCTTCCTTGACGATTTCCTGAGTCAGGGAATCGAATTCAGTATTGGCGCGCTTGACGTAAACGGCGGTCAGCACCCAGAAGAAAATGAACATGAACAATTCCACGGCCACCCCCACGGTCAGCTTCGATCCTTCGCCCAGCGGGTGCCCGAGGGACATCGGATTGAAGGCTACGACCAGAACAAAGCCGTAGAACATGGACAGTACCACCGCCGCCAAAGTCCACGCGAAGCGGCTGCGGCGGGCAACCAGCTCCTGGAACTTGGGATTGGCGCGCATGCGCTCATACATCGCACTGCTCATCGCTGGATCTCCTTGTTGATATTTAATTAATAATTACAGAAGCGATTACACGAACCGCGTTCGCGATTGTATCTTATATAAGACCGTACAATCCTATTTTTTCACCACAAGACGAAACAAGAGAGAGAACAGCCCATGAGTACGGTCGACCTTGCCCTGGACGGGAATATTGCCACTCTGACCTTGAACAATCCCGGCAAGCTTAATGCCATCGATCTGGCGATGTGGCAGCAGATGATAGTCCATTTGCGTGCGATTTCAGCCAATCCGGCACTGCGTTGCCTGGTGATACGCGGGGCCGGCGACGAGGCCTTTGCCGCCGGCGGCGACCTGGAGGAGTTTGTTACCGGCCGGGCGACCCTGGAGCAAGCTTTGCACTATCACGGCCAGGTCGCCGAGGCTCTGAACGCGATTGCCGATTGTCCGCATCCGACGCTGGCCATGATACGTGGTGCCTGTATCGGCGGTGGTCTGGAAATCGCCGGTGCCTGCGACCTGCGTCTGTGTGCCGAGTCTTCGCGCTTTGGCGCACCGATCAACCGTCTTGGTTTTTCGATGTATCCCGGGGAAATGGAGGGCTTGTTGCGGCTGGTCGGTGCGGCGGTGCTCAAGGAAATCCTTCTCGAGGGCCGCATCCTGGGTGCGCGCGAAGCCTACGAAAAAGGTCTGGTTACCCGCGTCCTGCCGGATGAGCAACTGGCAGGCGAGGTGGCGGCAACGGTTGCCCGTATCGCAGCGGGCGCACCGCTGGTGGCCAGTTGGCACAAGCAGTGGATACGTCGCCTGCAGCAAGGGACGCCCTTGTCCGAAGCGGACAAGGCCAGTGCTTTTGCTTTTCTCGATACCGAGGATTACCGGGAAGGCCTCGCCGCCTTCCTGGAAAAGCGCAAGCCGGTATTCCAGGGGCGTTGATCAGGTGGCGAGCACCGTGTGCAGCATCTTCGCCGAGAGCAGGATCAACACTGCGGCGAAGATTTTTTTCAGCATGGCGACTGGCAGGCGATGTGCCAGCCGGGCGCCGAGCGGGGCGGTGAAGGTCGAAACCGCACTGATCAGCAGCAGTGCCGGCACAAAAACGTAGCCGACCGACCATTCCGGCAGACCATCGTTCCCCCAGCCGTTGATCAGGTAACCGGCCGCGCCGGCCAGTGCAATGGGTAGACCAATGGCTGCCGAGGTGCCAATGGCGTTCTGCATCTTGACGTTGCACCAGGTCATGAACGGAACCGACAGCGAGCCGCCGCCAATCGCCACCAGCGCCGAGATCAGGCCGATCCCGGCGCCGACGCCCCCCAGCCCGGCGGGGCCGGGCAAATCACGCGAGGGCTTGGGTTTGACATTGAGGATCATCTGCAGCGAGACGTAGGCCATGAAGCAGCCGAAGAAAATGGCCAGCGGGCGGGTTGGCGCCGCGGCGGCGATGAAGGTGCCGGCAAAGGTTCCGAGCAGCACGCCGGGGGTGATGCCACGAACGATATCCCAGCGTACCGCCCCGTGGGCATGATGGGCGCGCAAACTGGAAACCGAGGTCAGGACAATGGCCGCCATCGAGGTGCCGAGCGCCAGGTGCACCATGTGCTCGCGGGGAAAACCCTGGGCCGCGAACATCGTGGTCAGTAGCGGCACCATGATGCCGCCGCCGCCGACGCCGAGCAGGCCGGCAAAAAAACCGACGCAAGCGCCCAGCGCAAGGTAGGCGAGGAGCCATTCAATGGCCATCAATCTGTCCTCTGGATGTGGAAACGGGTGGCAGACTTGCTGCCACCCGTTGTCGATATGCCCCCGCGAGTGCCGTCAGGCCGGCATCCTGAACCTGGGTTCAGAGTGGTTGCTTTCCTTCCGCATCAGGCGCACTCGGCTAAGGAGTGCTCACAACAGCGGTTTCAATGGTCCGCAACCGATGCCAATCAGCATTGGTTCAAGGAATCTATGGCCTTGACAAACATCGCAGGGAACCTGGTGGTTGGCATCCGGGTTGCGCCGGAACGGTCAGAAACCGTTGCCCGGGGCGGATGCCAGCACAGCATCGAGCCGTGCTCCCATGTCGGAGATTCTACGCTTCGTATCGGCGCTGACAACCGTGCCCTTGGCCTTGGCTGCGGCGAGATGTTCGTGCGCGATATTCAGGGCCGCCATCACGGCCACCCTTTCGGCAATCGAGTTCTTGGTCCGCTGCGCGATGTCGCGCATCTTGTCGTCCACCAGACCGACTGCTTCCTGCAGGGCCTCGCGTTCATCGGCGGCACAGGCAACGCGGTACTCGCGGCCGAGTATCTTCACGTCGAGGTAGTTTGCCTCGCCAGCCATCAGAGATCCTCGGGCAACTTGTCGATCAGGCCTTCCAGGCGCTGACGGGCCGCCGTCATGGTCTGCTGCAGGCGTTGCCTGTCGGCTTCGGCGGTATTGAGTTGTGTGCGCAGGGCCTCGTTCTCGGCGCGCAATTGCGCCACCAGCGCGATGACCTTGCTGACTTTGGCTTCGAGAGCTTCGATTTCGGTATCCATGGCGCGAACTATAGAGGTGAAAACGCTATTGAGTCAAGGACTAAGCTGCTAATCTCAAAGTGGTTTGTGTGAATTGCGGCGCAACTTGGCGGACCTCATCCCAGCGAGCGGGTAGAATGCGCCCGCTTCTTGTCCGCTGCGGACGGCGAAAGCATCCGGACACGGTCGACCGCCATTTCCGGGCAAAAATTCCCGCACCGGCGCTCGCCCCGGTTTGATACCGGTCGCGGTCGTTGCCCGCTTTATTTCCCGGAGCCCGTACATGGCAATCAGCCACGAAGAACGCATGCAGAAAAAGAAGGCCGTGGTCGATGAAAAAATCGCCGCTGCCCGGCAGGAACGCGGTGTCCTGCTGGTCAATACCGGTAACGGCAAAGGCAAGTCGTCGGCTGCTTTCGGCGTACTGGCCCGTGCCCTTGGTCATGGCCTCGAAGCGGCGGTCGTCCAGTTCGTCAAGGGGCGCGCGGATACCGGCGAAGAGGCTTTTTTCCGCCGGCAGCCCGGGGTTCGCTGGCATGTTGGTGGCGAGGGCTTTACTTGGGAAACCCAGGACAAGGAAAGAGACGCCCGTGCCGCCCTGGCCGCCTGGGGTCAGGCCTGCGTTTATCTGGCCGATCCCCGGATTGGCCTGGTGGTGCTCGACGAACTCACCTACGCCTTCAAATACGGCTGGCTGGAACTCGACGCAGTCATCGCCCAACTCGCAGCACGCCCTGCCCTGCAGCATGTCGTGATCACTGGACGCGGCGCACCGGAAGCGCTACGCGCCGCCGCCGATACGGTGAGCGAGATCGGCAATGAAAAACACGCTTTCAAGGCCGGCATCAAGGCGATGCCCGGCCTCGACTACTGAAGCCGGAGAAGGCTCATGCCCGCTTGCCCCGCCCTGATGATTGCCGCCCCGGCCTCCGGCCAGGGCAAGACCACCGTTACCGCCGCCCTCGCTCGTCTGCACGCCCGCCAGGGGCGGCGGGTCACGGTATTCAAATGCGGCCCCGATTTTCTCGACCCGCAGATTCATGCCTTCGCCAGCGGTCGACCGTGTCAGAACCTCGATTTCGGCATGTGCGGCGAAGGTGATGCACGCTGGCGCCTGGCGCGGGCCGCCGCCGATTCCGACCTGATCCTGATCGAAGGGGTGATGGGCCTGTTCGATGGCACGCCGTCGGCCGCCGATATCGCCGAACGCTTCGGCGTCCCGGTCATGGCCCTGATCGATGCCGGCAAAATGGCGCAGACCTTCGGCGCCGTGGCGTACGGTCTGGCTACTTATCGGCCGGAACTGCCCTTTGCCGGCGTGCTTGCCAACCGGGTGGCCAGCACGCGCCACGGCGAGATGCTGCGCAGCAGCCTGCCCGCCGGCATGGACTGGTTTGGCGCCCTGCCCAAAAATGGCGACAGCCTGCCCGAACGTCACCTTGGCCTGCTTCAGGCGGCCGAGATCGACGATCTGGGCCAGCGCCTGGATGGGTTGGCCGATGCACTGGCCGCATCGACCACGGTCGACGTGCCGCCGGTCGTCAATTTCGCGCCCGCCACCGCGCCGGAATTTCCGGCGCTGCTGGCCGGGCGGCGGATTGCCATTGCCCGCGATGCGGCCTACGGTTTCGCCTATCCGGCCAATCTCGAGACCCTGAGCGAACTTGGTGCCGAGCTGTGCTTTTTCTCCCCCCTGGCTGGCGACGCCCTTCCCGATTGCGACGCGGTCTGGTTGCCCGGCGGTTACCCCGAACTGCATGCCGAAATACTGGCCCAACGGCAGGATCTCTGGCGCAGCCTGGCCGGGCATGTCGCTGCCGGCAAGCCGCTGCTCGCCGAGTGCGGCGGGATGATGAGCCTGTTCGAGGAAATGACCGACAAGCAGGGGCAGACCCATCGCCTTGCCGGTCTGCTGCCGGGCAAGACCATCATGCAGCCGCGCCTGAGCGCCCTGGGAACCCAGTTTGTCGATCTACCCGAAGGGCGGCTGGCTGGGCACACCTTCCATTACTCGCGCAGCGAGACCGAGTTGCAGCCCTTGCTGCGGGCTTGCAAGCAGAGCGGAGAGCCCGGCGAGGCCATTTATCGCCACCGACGCCTGACAGCTTCGTATGTCCATTTCTACTTCCCGTCTTCCCCCCTTGCCACCGCAGCGCTCTTTCAGGCTTGAAAAAGCAGTTCCTATGTGGATGACGCAGACCCGTTGTTCATGGCGCGGAATTTTCCGAGGTGCTCAGCCACTTGCCGCCGGGCTGAGGTGGCGATCCCCGGCACGGCGCTGCCTGTCCGCACCCCGAGAAGGTTTTACGGATAATTCGTTTTTTGCTGATTAAAAACCACTGAAAATCCTGTTTTATCTGGTGCGATCCGGGACTAAACTGCGGCTTGTCAAATTCACCACCCGGAGGAAACCATGAAAAACTTTGCCCTGATGGCCGCAGCCTTACTGCTCGGTGCCACGCTCAGCATCGGCGACGCCGAAGCCGCCAAGCGTTTTGGCGGCGGCTCCTCGACCGGCATGCAACGCCAGTCGGTCGCCCCGAGCAAATCCCCGACCTCGACGCCGGCACAAAACCAGCAAGCCGCTCCCAGTCCGGCGCAGCATCAGTCGGCCGCGCCCGCTGCCGCACCGCAGGCGCAACCCAAGCGTTCATGGATGGGGCCGCTCGCCGGTCTGGCCGCCGGTCTCGGCCTGGCCGCGCTGGCCTCACACTTCGGTTTTGGCGAACAAATGGCCAACATGCTCATGATCGGCCTGCTGGTGATGGTCGTTCTCGCCGTGATCGGCTTCATCATGCGTAAAAAAGCCGGCGCACAGGCGCCGGCGAGCGGGCTGCAGTATGCGGGTATCGGCTCAGGTCACGAGCGCCCGGTGGCGTTGATGCCGGCTGAGCCGCTGGCGGGCGGCAGCAGTGCTCCGGCGGCCGCAGCGGTGTACCCGGCTGGATTCGATGCCGAAGCCTTCATCCGCACCGCCAAGGTCAATTTCATCCGCCTGCAGGCCGCCAATGATGCCGGCAACCTCGACGACATCCGCGAATTCACCTCGCCCGAGATGTTCGCCGAGATCAAGATGCAGATGGGCGAACGCGGCCAGGCCAAGCAGGAAACCGACGTTACCCAGCTCAATGCCGAAGTGCTCGATGTTGCCGACGAAGGCCAGCGCTACGTCGTCAGTGTGCGTTTCCACGGCTTGATCCGCGAGGACGGTGGTACGCCGGAGTCCTTCGACGAAGTCTGGCACATGACCAAGCCGACCGACGGCAACCGTGGCTGGGTCATCGCCGGGATTCAGCAGGTGAACTGACGGGTTGCCGAGTGATCGGCTTCCCGACAACGACCGGCAGCGAGTCTGCCGGTTTTTTTTGTCCCATCTCCGGGGGCGGGCGTTAGAATCCACGCATACCGATCTGGCCGAGCGCTTGCAGATGCTGAAAATTGTCTTTCTCCGGAATCTGTTCCTGAGCGTTCTCGTCCTGCTGCTGGCCTTGGTTGCCTACATTCATTTCGCGGTCTTTCCGGCTTTCAATCGCCTTCTCGTCGCGAACACCGAAGATCAGGCCAAACGCGTGGCTACCCACCTGGCAAGCATGCTGCTCAGCGAGAAGCAGGCACTGTCAGGCGCCAGTCTGGAGCGCGATCCACATTTTTCCGGCCACATGCATGAACTGCGTGAAGAGCTTGGTCTGTGGAAACTCCGTCTTTTCGACCCGGCGGGCAAGGTAATCTTCTCGACCCAGCCGGAGGAAATCGGGCTGCAGGTTTCCGAACCCTATTTTTTCCAGCAGGTGGCGCAGGGCCAGCCGTGGAGCAAGCTGGAGGAAAAGGGCGGGAAATCGGCGGAGGGTGAACACCTCACTCTTTCCATTGTCGAAACCTACATTCCGCTGATGCGCGCGGGCCGCTTCATCGGCGCCTTCGAGGTTTACTACGATGTCACCCAACGGGCAGCCAATCTCAACCAGGTGATTCGCCAGTCGGCCGTGGTCATTCTCCTGGCCTTTTCCGGCCTGCTTGCCGCCTTGTTTTTCCTTCTGCGCCGCGTGGCGCGTGCCCTCGGCGAGCGCGAGGCGGCCAGCCATACCATCGAGCAACTCGGCTTGCAGCGAGCGCAGATGCTGACCGCTCTCGGCGAAGGTGTCTATGGCGTCGACCCGGCGGGAAGAACCACCTTCATCAACCCTGCCGCCCTGCGCATGCTGCAATTGCAGGAGGCGCAGGCGCTGGGCCAGTCCCTGCATCTGCTCAGCCATTACCGGCATGCCGATGGCGGCGATTATCCCGAGTGCGACTGTCCTATCGTGCACACCACGCGGGATGGCGCCACCCGGCATATTGATCAGGACGTTTTCTGGCGTCAGGATGGCAGCTGTTTTCCCGTCGAATATACCTGTACGCCGCTCCGCTCTGGCGGGAATGGATTTGCCGGCGCGGTCGTGGTCTTTCGCGACATCAGCGAACGGCGCGAAACGGAAAGGGCACAACAGGCGGCGGCCGAGGCGGCCGAGCAGGCCAGCCGTGCCAAGTCGATGTTCCTGGCCAATATGAGCCACGAAATCCGTACCCCGCTGAATGCGGTGATCGGCATGGGCTCGCTGCTCGAGGAAACGCCGCTGGATGCGGGGCAGCGCGAGTATGTACAGACTCTGCGCACCAGTTCGGAATCGCTCCTGGTGTTGATCAACGACATCCTCGACTACTCCAAGATTGAAGCCGGGCATCTTGAGCTTGAATCGCAGCCCTTCGACCTGCACGAGTGCATCGACAGCGCACTTGACCTGGTTTCGCTGCATGCCGCCGAAAAAGGTCTGGAGCTGGTGCACGACTTCAATCCCGCCCTGCCGCGTACCCTGCGCGGAGATATCACCCGCCTGCGCCAGATACTGGTCAATCTCCTTGGTAATGCCGTCAAATTTACCGAGCATGGGCAGGTGGTAGTCCGCGCCGACCTGCTTGCCGGTGAAGCCGGCGAACACATCGAGGCTGGCCGCGAGGTGTCCTTGCGTTTCAGCGTTTGCGATACCGGTATCGGCATTCCGCCGGAAAAGATCGACCGCCTGTTCAAGTCATTCAGCCAGATCGATGCTTCGACCACGCGCCGTTTCGGCGGCAGCGGGCTTGGTTTGGCAATCAGCAAGCGGCTGAGCGAACTGATGGGGGGCGGCATGGCGGTCGAGAGTGCCGGCCTTCCCGGCGAGGGCTGCTGCTTCAGTTTCACCCTCCGCCTGCCGGCGGCACGTCAAGCCCTGCGTTCCGGCGAGGAAGAATGCTCTCGCGATCTTGCGGGCAAATGCCTGCTCGCCGTCGACGACCATCCAGCCAGTCTTTGTTTGCTCGAAAGGCTGGCCGCGCAATGGGGAATGCGGGTTGCCGCCTTCTCCTCGCCCCTGGCGGCGCTGACGGCAATGGACGACGGCCTGTGTCCGGACGTGGCGGTTTTCGACCGGCAGATGCCGGAGATGGATGGCGAGTGCCTGGCGCGGATCGTTCAGACCCGCCTCGAGGCGCGCAAGCTTCCCTGCATCCTGCTTTCTTCCCTGGGAACGCCGCTCGACGATGCCGGGCGAACCCTTTTTGCTTCCGTTTTGAACAAGCCCCTGCGCTTCAATGCACTGTTGCAGGCACTGTTTTCCGTCTTGACGGACGAGTCGCCCCGACGCGGAACCTGCCCTTCCTTGCCGTCCGGGGGTTGGGGTGGAGAAGCCCCCTCCCTGCGCCTGTTGCTGGTCGAGGATAATCCGGTGAACCAGCGGGTTGCGGCCCACCTGCTGGCCAAGCTGGGTTACAAGGCCGATCTGGCCGGAAATGGCCTGGAAGCATTGGCCGCCCTGGCTCGCCAGGCTTACGACCTGGTTTTGATGGATGTGCAGATGCCGGAAATGGATGGGCTTGAGGCAACGCGACGCATTGTTGCCCTCTATCCATCGGCACAGCGGCCGCAAATCGTGGCCATGACGGCAAACGCCATGCAGGGCGATCGTGAAGCCTGCCTCGAAGCAGGGATGAACGATTATCTGGCCAAGCCCATCCGTCTTGACGAACTGCAGGCCGCACTCCAGCGCGCCAGTGCGCGCCTGGAGCCGCTCGCCTGAGCCAAGGACAAGGCCACCTCCTCCCGCGTACCGCGTGGCAGCACGGATGCATTGTTGTCGGGATGGTCCCTTGCTTTTCATTTTTGCTCGACTAATGGAAAGTTGATTTGCGCTTTGCGCCCAGTATTATCGGTGCAAGTGGTTGAATATCCTGAAATAGCCTGCCTGGCACGCCTTTTGCCAGTTTTCCCCCCTGCAGTCGGATGCGGCGTGTTTGCCGCGATCGCCGAGCCGCCGGTCGGCCGGGCAAGAATGGTAAAGGGGGAATTCAATGGCTAAGCAAGACCTGATTACGCTGGAAAGCGATGACCGCATTGGCGCGGCGGCAGACCGCCTGTCGATGGATCGTCGCGAATTCCTGCAATTCTGCGCCGCGATGGCGACCACCCTCGGCCTGCCGCAAGGCGCCGACGCTGCCGTCGCCGAAGCGGTCGCCAACAAGGAGCGGCCATCGGTGATCTGGCTGCATTTCCAGGAATGTACCGGTTGTACCGAGTCGATGCTGCGCGCCGAGCACCCGACCCTGGAAAAACTGATTCTCGACGTGATCTCGCTCGATTATCACGAAACCCTGTTCGCCGCCGCCGGCCATCAGGTCGAAGAGGCGCGGCTGGCTGCGATGAAGCGGCACAAGGGCAAATACCTGCTGGTCGTCGAAGGCGCGATCCCGACCCGCGACGGCGGTGTTTATTGCAAGATTGGTGGCAAGACCGCGATCGAACTGCTCAAGGAATGCGCGGCCGATGCGGCGGCAGTGATCGCCATCGGCTCTTGTGCCTCGTGGGGCGGCATGCCTTCGACCATTCCGTCGATTCCCGGAGCGACCGAGAGCCCCACCGGGTCGAGCGGGGTGGCCCAGGTCCTCGGCAAGCCGGTGGTGACCATTCCCGGCTGCCCGCCCAACCCGTACAACTTCCTGTCCACGGTGGTGCACTTCCTGACCTTCGGCAAGCTGCCGGCAGTGGACGAAAAGGGCCGCCCGAAATTCGCCTACTCCCGCCTGATCCACGAAAACTGCGAACGCCGCGCCCATTTCGACGCCGGCCGCTTTGCGATGGAGTTCGGCGACGACGGCCACCGCAAGGGCTACTGCCTGTACAAGCTCGGCTGCAAGGGACCGGAAACCTACGCCAACTGCTCGGTGATCATGTTCGGTGATGCCGGTGCCGGCACCTGGCCGGTCGCCTGCGGCCACCCCTGCATCGGTTGTACCGAAGAGGGCGTCGGCTTCGCCAAGCCGATCCACGCGATGGCCAAGATGAAGAACATCGAGCCTTCGGTCTTCCTGCCGCGCATCGTCGAGGAAAAAGGCATCGGGGCGACGCTCGGCTCCGCCGCCGTGCTTGCAGCCGTGGCCGGCGCTGCCGCCGGCGCCGGGGCGATGGTGGCCAAGAATCTCGGCCTCTCGCACCAGGCGGCTGAACTCGAACGCGCCAAGCAGGAAGGCAAGCAGGCCGACGAAACGACGGGAGCCTGAAATGAAACAGCCCTCCCATCCGCACACCGAACCGGAAGCCGGTAGCCAGGGCCGGCGCAACTTCCTCAAGCGCCTGCTCGCCGGCGGTGCCGCTGCAGCGGCCGCCGTGGCGCCGGAAGTCGTTTGCGCCCGCGATACCCTGCAACGGCCACCGGAAGCCCTCGGCCTGCTCTACGACGCGACCCTCTGCGTCGGCTGCCAGGCCTGCGTTGCCGCCTGCAAGCAGGCCAACGCCAACCCGGCCGAATTCACCGCCGTCGACAAATTGTGGGATACGCCGCTCGATACCAGCGGCCATACCTTCAACCTGATCAAGATGTACCGCAACGGCACGATGGAGAACAAGGACGCGGAGCAGAACGGTTTCGCGTTCATGAAGACCTCGTGCATGCATTGCGCCGATCCGTCCTGCGTCTCGGCTTGCCCGGTTTCGGCGATGACCAAGAACCCGCTGACCGGCATCGTCGGCTACGACCCGGATATCTGCATCGGCTGCCGCTACTGCGTCGCCGCCTGCCCGTTCGGGATTCCCAAGTACCAGTACGATTCGCCGACCGGCCAGATCGGCAAGTGCGAACTCTGCCGCCATCGGCACAAGGATGGGCATTACTCGGCCTGCGCCGAGGTCTGTCCGACCGGCGCGACGCTGTTCGGCCGCAGCGAGGACTTGCTCGCCGAAGCCAAGCGCCGGCTGGCGCTCAAGCCGGGCGAATGGACCACGATGCCGCGCGGCCGCCTGCCGGCCAAGGGTGAAACGCCGGAGCAGGCCGCCCAGTGGAAGGGACCGCTGAACCAGGACTACCAGGCGCAGGCCGGCGCCTATCTGCAGCACGTCTATGGCGAGAAGGAGTACGGCGGCACCCAGGTGCTGAAGCTCTCCGCAGTCAATTTCCAGAAGGTCGGGATGCCTGATCTGCCGCCCAAATCCTCGGCAGCGACCTCGGAAACCATCCAGCACACGCTGTACGGTGGCCTGATCATGCCGGTCGCGGTACTCGCCGGCCTGACCTGGGTCGCTCGCCGCAACGTGGTCGCCGAAGCCGGCGAGGAACAAGACAAACAAGGGGAGGCCTGACATGAGCGCGCATCATCCCGCCGTCCCGGTCGGCGGCAAGTTGTTGAATACCGCCACCGCCGTTTGTGGCGTCCTGATCATGGCGATGCTGGCGGTCCTGCTGGTCCGTTTCATCTTCGGCCTCGGCGCCGTGACCAACCTCAACGATGGCTACCCGTGGGGAATTTGGGTCATCTTCGACGTGATCATCGGCTCGGCCTTCGCTTGCGGCGGCTTCTCGGTCGCGATGCTGGTGTACATCTTCAACCGTGGCGAATATCACCCGCTGGTCCGGCCAGCCTTGCTGGCCAGCCTGTTCGGCTACACCCTGGCCGGCGTCGGGGTGATCTTCGACCTCGGTCGCTGGTGGAATTTCTGGCACATCTTCTGGCCCGGCTACGCCAATCCCAACTCGGTGATGTTCGAGGTCGCGGTCTGCATCTCGGCCTACATCACGGTGATGTGGATCGAGTTCTCGCCCGTTTTTCTCGAAAAATGGGGGTTGACCGTGCAAAAGAAGAAACTGGAGAAGGTGCTGTTCTTCTTCATCGCCCTCGGCACCCTGCTGCCGATGATGCACCAGTCCTCGCTCGGCACCATGCTGGTGGTGATGGGGCCGCAGGTCAATCCGCTGTGGCAGACCCCGGTCGTGCCGCTGCTCTACCTGCTGTCGGCGATCACCGTCGGTTACGGCATCGTCCTCTTCGAGTCCTGCGTCGCCTCGGCCGCCTATCGCCGCGAAATCGAAATGCACCTGCTGCAGCCGATGGCCAAGATCATGCTCGGCGTGCTCGGCCTCTTCCTCGCGGTCCGGCTCGGCGACCTGGTCGTTCGTGGTGCTCTCGGTCACGCCTTTGCCGCCAGCCTCGAAGCCTTCTTCTTCTGGCTGGAACTGTTCTGCTTCGTCCTGCCCTACCTGCTGATCGGCAGCGCCGCTGCCCGGCGTAATCCGGCGCGGCTGTTCCTGGCCGGGATCGCGCTGATGTGCGGCGCGATGCTGATGCGGGTCAACGGCTTCCTGATCGGTTACGACACCGGTCTCGGCGTCGATCACGGCTGGCACTACTTCCCCTCGATTGCCGAAATGCTGGTCACCATCGGCATGTTCTCGGTCGAGGTCCTTGCTTACATCATCATCACCCGTCGCTTCCCGGTCCTGCCGCGCGAAGAAGCTGCGGCGGCTCACTGAATTCCGGGATAGGAGAAAAACATGTCGAAAAGAGTCACGATCGATCCGGTTACCCGCATCGAAGGCCATTTGCGCGTCGATGTCGAGGTCGATGGCGGGCGGGTCAAGAAGGCCTGGGCCTCCGGCCAGATGTGGCGCGGGGTCGAGAACATCCTGATCGGCCGCGATCCGCGCGACGCTTGGGCGATCACCCAGCGCATCTGCGGCGTGTGCACCACGGTGCATGCGATGGCCTCGGTGCGCGCGGTTGAAAACGCGCTGCAACTCGAAATCCCGGTCAATGCCCAGTACATCCGCAACATGATCATGCTGGCGCACGCCGTCCATGATCACATCGTGCATTTCTACCACCTCTCGGCACTCGACTGGGTCGACGTGGTCAGCGCCCTGAAGGCCGACCCGGACCAGGCCGCCAGCCTGGCGCAGAGCCTGTCCAACTGGAACGGCAACAGCAAGGTGGAGTTCAAGAAGGTGCAGGACCGCCTCAAGGGCTTTGTCGGCACCGGCCAGCTCGGCATCTTCACCAACGGTTACTGGGGCCACCCGGCGATGAAGCTGTCGCCGGAGGTTAACCTGATTGCCACGGTCCACTACCTGCAGGCGCTGGAAATCCAGCGTTTCGCCAGCAAGATCGTCGCGGTCCTCGGCTCCAAGTCGCCGCACATCCAGAACGTCGCCGTCGGCGGTGTTGCCAACCCGCTGGCGCTCGATGCGCAGTCGGTGCTGACCATCGAGCGGCTGCTGGCGATCAAGGAATGGATCGAGAAGCTCGACGACTTCGTCAAGAACGTCTATCTGGTCGATGTCGGCGTGATCGGCGGCTTCTACGCCGACTGGACCAAGTACGGGCGCGGCATCACCGACTACCTGTGCGTGCCGGACATCCCGCTCGACGGCAAGGGCACCCAGTTCGCACTGCCCGGCGGTTTCATCGAAGGCGGCAAGCTGGAGAGCTTCAAGGCAATTGGCAGCTTCAACGACAAGTATTTCATCGATGGCGTGGCCGAGGGCATCAAGCACTCCTGGTACAACTATTCGGCGGGCAACGAGGCGTCCCTGCATCCCTATCAAGGTGAAACGACGCCGAACTACACCGACTTCCAGGATAACGGCAAGTACAGCTGGCTCAAGGCGCCGACCTTCTACGGCAAGCCGATGCAGGTCGGGCCGCTGCCGCGCGTGCTCAACATGCTCGCCGCCGGCCATGAACCGACCAAGAAATACGCCACCGCCGCACTCGACCTGGTCTCCAACATCGCCGGCAGCAAGGTCGGTCTCGATGCCCTGCACTCAACCATCGGTCGCCATGCGGCGCGTGCGGTCGGTTGTGCGGTGCAGGTCGACGAGCTGACCAACCAGTGGAACCTGCTGCTCGCCAACATGGGTAAAGGCGACCTCAAGACCTTCAACAAGCCGGTCTTCCCCAAGGGCGAACAGATGGGCGTCGGTTTCCACGAAGCGCCGCGCGGCGTGCTCTCGCACTGGGTGGTGATCGAGAACGGCAAGATCAAGAACTACCAGTGCGTCGTGCCGACCACCTGGAATGCCGCTCCGCGCAACGAGAAGGACGTCCCCGGCGCTTACGAGGCCTGCCTGCTCGACAACCCGGTGGCCGACCCCGAGAAGCCGCTGGAAGTGCTGCGCACGGTGCACTCCTTCGACCCCTGCCTGGCCTGTGCCGTGCATGTGGTCGACCAGGAAAACAACCCGGTGGTCACGGTCAAGGCGGTCTGAAGCCGCTCATCCCGGGCGGCGTGCGGCGCTTGCCGTCGGCGCCCGGAGCAGGAACGAACGCAGGTTTTTGCCTGCCGCCAGAGTCGTAGTTGCGGGTTGTTTGGCCCAGGTCAAGGTATCCCGTCGTTTCGGGCGCGACTATGTCGCGCCCTCTTTTTTTGGAGAAATTCGCATGCGTATCGTGGTCCTCGGCGTCGGTAACATCCTGCTTACCGACGAGGGTGTCGGCGTTCGCGTCGTCGAAGCACTGGGCGAGCGTTACCGCCTGCCGCCGGACGTCGAGCTGATCGACGGCGGCACCTGCGGCATGGAATTCCTCGAACAGCTGGAAAACCTCGACGCGCTGATCGTCGTCGATTGCGTTCGCTGCCACCAGCCGCCGGCAACGCCGGTGCTGCTCACCGGCGAGCAGGTGCCGGTGTTTTTCAAGACCAAGCTGTCGCCACACCAGGTCGGCCTCTGCGACGTCCTCGCCAGCCTCGAACTGACCGGCCGTGCGCCGCGCGAAACGGTGATCGTCGGGATGCAGCCGGTGTCGATGGAACTGGGCATGGAGTTGTCGCCGGAAGTGGCCGCCCGCCTGCCCGAGCTGCTGGCGATGACGGTGGCCGAACTGCGCCGCTGCGGAGCGACGGTCGAGGAGCTGGCCTGATGTGCCTGTCGATTCCGAAACAGGTGGTCGCGTGGGAAGGCGAGGGCGATTTCGCCTGGGTCGAGCGCGACGGCCAGCGTGAGTTGGTGAACATGATGCTGCTCGGGCCGCAGCCCCCCGGCACTTGGGTGCTGACCTCGCTCGGCCTGGCCAAGGAAGTGGTCGATGACGAGGCGCGGGCCTTGATCGAGGATGCGCTGGCGGCACTGGCGGCGTCGCTCAACGGCGACTATGATCCGCAGCGCCATTTCCAGGATATGAAGCCAGCGCATGACTGAACGCCTCCGCACCCCCGCCTTGGCCCCGCCGCCGATTCGCCCGGCGATTGCCCGCGATGACGATCCGGCTGAGTTCTTCCGCGCCCATTACCAGCACGTCTGGGAAGAGCGGATGCAGGACCTGCCCTTTGTCAATGCCGCCTTGAGCGTCGAGGTGCACGGTTTCGTCCGCTATCGCGGCGACTGGCTGGGGGTGGTGATCACGCCGTGGTTCCTCAATCTGTTCCTGGTCTCCGGCGGCGGCGAATTGTGGGGCGACATCCCGGCCGGCGAGCGGCGCTACCTGAACCTGCCTTGCGGCACGCTGCAATTGATTGCCGACGATGACCCCGACCTCGGGCCCTACCAATATTGCCCGCTGATCGCGCCGGTGAGTACGCTGAGCGACATGGGCAGTGCCCGACAGATCGCCATCGACGCCTTGAAAGCGGTGTTCGCCCCGCCGCCCGAGCCGACCCCGGCGCCGGCAGTGGACGAGGCGGCGACTACTGAAAAACCGCCGGTTTCGCGGCGCGGTTTCCTGCGCCGGCTGGCCGGCCGCAGTTAAGCGACAGGAGTTTTTGCATGTGTCTTGCCATTCCCGCGCTGGTGGTTGAACTGCGCGACAACGACAACGCGCTGGTCGAACTGGCCGGCGTGCGCAAGGAAATTTCGCTGGCCCTGGTCGAGGGCGTCGCGGTCGGCGACTACGTGATCGTCCATGTCGGCTACGCGCTGAACAAGCTCGACCCGGAAGAAGCCGCCAAGACCTTGAAGCTGTTTGCCGAAATGGGCGAGCAGGCTTTCTCCGACACGCCGCCGACCTTGCACTGATGAAGTACATCGACGAATACCGCGACGGCGAAACCGCGCAGAAAATCGCCGCTGCGATCCGTGCCGAGATCGACCCGCAGCGCCGCTACCACTTCATGGAATTCTGCGGCGGCCACACCCACGCCATTTCGCGCTACGGCGTCGCCGACCTGCTGCCCGACAACGTACGGATGATCCACGGTCCCGGCTGCCCGGTCTGCGTGCTGCCAATCGGCCGCGTCGACCAGGCGATCCGGTTGGTCCTCGACCACGGCGTGACGCTATGCACCTACGGCGACTGTCTGCGCGTCCCGGCCAGCGACGGCCTCTCGCTGCTCAAGGCCAAGGCTCGCGCCGGCAGCGGCGGCGGCGAGGTGAAGATGGTTTACTCCAGCCTCGATGCGGTGGCGCTGGCGCAAAAACACCCGGAAAAACAGGTCGTCTTCTTCGCCATCGGCTTTGAAACCACCACCCCGCCGACGGCGGTGGCGATCAAGCAGGCGGCGGCGCTCGGGCTCAAGAACTTCTCGGTGCTGTGTTGCCACGTGCTGACCCCGTCGGCGATTTCCAGCATCCTCGAATCGCCGGAAGTCCGCCGCTGGGGCACCGTGCCGCTCGACGGCTTCATCGGCCCGGCGCACGTGTCGACCATCATCGGCAGCCGGCCCTACGAATTCTTCGCCGAGGAATACCGCAAACCGGTGGTGATCGCCGGCTTCGAGCCGCTCGACGTGATGCAGGCGATCAAGATGCTGATCCGCCAGGTCAACGAAGGCCGCGCCGAAGTCGAAAACGAGTTCTCGCGCGCCGTCGACCGTGACGGCAACCGCAAGGCGCAGCGCCTGGTCGGCGAAGTCTTCGAAATGCGCAAGCAGTTCGAGTGGCGCGGCCTCAACGTGCTGCCCTACTCGGCGCTGCGCATTCGTGGGGCGTTCGCCGAATTCGACGCCGAACAGCGCTTTGCCGCCGCTTACCGTTCGGTCGCGGATCACAAGGCCTGCGAATGCGGGGCGATCCTGCGCGGGGTCAAGCGGCCGCAGGACTGCAAGATCTTCGGCACGGTATGTACGCCGGAGAACCCGGTGGGCTCGTGCATGGTCTCGTCGGAGGGCGCGTGTGCGGCGCACTATACCTATGGGCGGTATCGGGATGCGGGGTAAGGGGGCGGCCGTGGCCCGGCCGGGGGCGGTTACTGCGGCTGCGGTGGGGGGCGGTTTCAGGTCGGGGTTCGTTTCGGTGGTAGCCGGCGGGCTTGTTTCTGCCTTCCCGGTGGCTGAGTGGCCGGGTTTCGCCTTGAGGGCGCCTCACTTTCTTTTGCTTCGCCAAAAGAAAGTAAGCAAAGAAAAGGCGACCCCAGGTTACGCGGTCGGCTGCGCCGACTTCCCTGCGCTACTCGAAGCCGGCGGGGGCTGCGGAACTCGGCCCTGCGGGCCTCAAACAGTCCTCGCCCCTTTTCCGCCGGCTTCTGCGTTGCTCGGCGCTCCACACGGGGCCAAGGGCGTCGCGGCGGATGGGCTGGAGCCAAAACCGACGCTGGTTGGCTTTTACGGTCGACTGGCAAAAACGCCTATTTTTACGGTCGACCGTGAATCCGGGATGTTTTTCCCCCAGCCCTCTGCGGCGTCGAGCAGCGCAGCGGGCAATGGGGAAGAGGGCGAGGACTGTTTGCCGGCGGCGGCTCGGTCGGGTTTCGCCTTGAGGGCGCCTCACTTTCTTTTGCTTCGCCAAAAGAAAGTAAGCAAAGAAAAGGCGACCCCAGGCTACGCGGTCGGCTGTGCCGACTGCCCTGCGCTACTCGGCGAGCCGGGCACCCCAAGAGTACTTCCTCGCGATGCGCAGCATCGCTCAGGGCGCGGCTGGCTAAACTCGCCCCTGCGGGGCTCAAACACCGCCAGCCGAAATCCCCCGGCCCGCCTGCGCTGCTCGGCGCTCCACATGGGGCCCAAAGGCGTTGCGTCGGATAAGTTGGAGCAAAAATCGACGCTGACTGGCTGTTACGGTCGACTGGCAAAAACGTTATTTTTTACGGTCGACCGTGAATCCGGGATGTTTTTCCCCCAGCCTTCCGTGGCGTCGAGCTGCGCAGCGGGCAACGGAATAATGGGGGGCAAACCACGATTTCCCATGGTCAACGTCAAGAAAACCGTTTTCCCCAAGTCGACCGTAAAAATCACTCACCCGCAGAGCCTTCCAGTCCGAGACGCTTTTGGGCCCCATGTGGAGCGTTTGAGGCCCGCAGGGCCGAGTTCCGCAGCCCCCGCCAGCTTCGAGTAGCGCAGGGGAGTCGGCGCAGCCGACCGCGTAGCCTGGGTCGCCTTTTCTTTGGCTACTTTCTTTTGGCGAAGCAAAAGAAAGTACGCCCGCCGGTAAGCGGCGGAAACCAGCGTCTCCCGATGCAACAACAAAACCCCGTCACCCCGCAGCCCGGGCTGGCTTCCTTCTTCCACGGTCGACCGGGGAAAACCCCGGATTTCCCCGGTCGACCGTAACCCCCATCCAACACCATGAGCGAATCCCGTAAACATTACGTCCGTCCCCTTGATCTGAAAGCCGGCCGCATCGACATGGCCCATGGTTCCGGTGGGCGGGCGATGGCGCAGTTGATCGACGAGGTGTTTGCCCGTCGTCTCGGTAACGAATATCTCGGCCAGGGCGACGATGGGGCGGTGTTGCCGGCGGCCGGGGGCGGGCGCTTGGTGATGGCCACCGATGCGCATGTGGTGTCGCCGCTGTTTTTTCCCGGGGGCGACATCGGCTGCCTGGCGGTGCATGGCACGGTCAACGACGTTGCGGTGATGGGCGCGCAGCCCTTGTATCTGGCGGCGTCGTTCATTCTCGAAGAGGGTTTTCCGCTGGCCGATCTGGTGCGTATCGTCGAGAGCATGGCGGCGGCGGCGCAGGCGGCCGGGGTGCCGGTGGTGACCGGCGATACCAAGGTGGTTGAGCGCGGCAAGGGCGATGGGGTGTTCATTACCACCACCGGGGTCGGCGTGCTGCCGCCGGGGCGCGAGTTGTCGGGGCGGCGGGCGCTGCCGGGCGATGCGATCCTGGTTTCGGGCACGCTCGGCGACCACGGCATGGCGATCATGGCCGAGCGCGAGAGCCTGGGTTTTGAATCGCCGATTGTCTCGGACACGGCGGCACTGCATGGCCTGATCGGCGAGCTGCTGGCGACCGGCTGCGATTTGCACGTGCTGCGCGATCCGACGCGCGGTGGCCTGGGCACGACGCTGAATGAAATCGCGCAGCAGTCGGGGGTCGGGATGATGCTGCAGGAGAAGGCCTTGCCGGTGCGGCCGGCGGTGGCGGCGGCCTGTGAATTTCTCGGCCTTGACCCGCTTTACGTCGCCAACGAGGGCAAGCTGGTCGCGATCTGCGCCGCGGCTGATGCCGAGGCGCTGCTGGCGGCGATGCGGGCGCATCCGCTGGGCCGTGAAGCCGCCTTGATCGGCACCGTGCATGCCGACGCGCAGCATTTCGTGCAGATGACCACCGCCTTCGGTGGGCGGCGGATCGTCGATTGGCTCTCCGGCGAGCAACTGCCACGCATTTGCTGAGCGGCTTGAAACGTGGGGTGGGAAACGATGGGGGGCGTGGGCTGGATCTTGATCCGGGAAGCACCCGCGCCAGGGAAAACGCTGCCGGGATCAGCCGCGTTGGGCGATGACCAGCGAGAGCAGGTCGCCGACCTCGGAAATCACCAGCTCGCGGGCGTCGTCGATATCGTCGGCATTACGGACGTGGAAGAGGTCGCGGCTGCCATCGGGGTAGCGCACGGCGGCAATGTATTCCGGACGGTGGCGCGGCTTGGTCGGGGCGCTGTCGCGGCGCTGGCCGGGGCGACGTTTCTGAGGGTGCATGATGGTGTCTCCAGTACTCGTGTGAGCTTGGCTGCATGGTAGTCAATCCCTCCCGGCCGTGAAATATCGCCAAAGTTATAGAAAAATGCCAATCAAAACAGACTCTTGTCGAAACCCCTTTAAAACCGTGGCTTTGTTCCCGGACATTTTTTTGAAAACACCCTGACGGCATGCGAATTCTTCTCCTGACACATAGTTTCAACAGCCTGGCGCAACGTCTTTTTTGCGAACTGGGCGCGCGCGGCCACCAGCTCAGCATCGAGTTCGACATCGCCGACTCGGTCAGCGAGGAAGCGGTGGCGCTGTTCAAGCCCGAGCTGTTGATTGCGCCCTTCCTCAAGCGGGCGATCCCGGAAACGATCTGGCGGACGACCCCGTGTTTGATCGTCCATCCCGGCATCGAGGGCGACCGGGGGCCGTCGGCACTCGACTGGGCGATTCAGCGTGAACGCACAGAGTGGGGCGTCACCGTACTGCAGGCCGAGGCCGAGATGGACGCCGGCCCGGTGTGGGCTTCGGCGACTTTCCCGCTGCGGCTGGCCAAGAAGTCGTCGCTTTATCGCAACGAAGTCACCGAAGCCGCCGTGCGGGCGGTCTTGCTCGCGGTCGAACGCTTTGCTGGTGGCGAGTTCGTGCCCTATCGTGTGGCTGGCGCCGAGCAGCCGCTAATGCGCCAGGCCGACCGCGCGCTCGACTGGACGACCATGGGCAGTGCCGAGATCCTGGCCCGGATCAACGCCGCCGATGGCTTTCCCGGCGTCGCCGACGCATGGTTCGGAACGCCTTGCCACCTCTTCGACGCCTGGCCGGAGGCGCATTTGCGCGGTACGCCGGGCAGCCTGCTGGCGCGGCGCGAACACGCGCTCTGCCGCGCCACGGCGGACGGCTCCCTGTGGGTCGGCCACATCAAGCGTGCCGGCGGGATCAAGCTGCCGGCGACGCAGGCCTTTCCCGAAGCTCTGGCCCTGCCCGAGCAGCCGCTCGCCGGCTGGTGGCAGGCCGACGATCCGACCTGGCAGGACATCACCTACCGCGAGGAAAACCACCATGGCCGCAGCGTCGGCTTCCTCGACTGGCGTTTCTACAACGGTGCGATGAGCACCGCCCAGTGCCGGCGGCTGAGCGAGGCCTTCCGCTGGGCGACGACGCGGCCGACGCAGGTGATCGTGCTCGGCGGTGACGGCGATTTCTGGTCCAACGGCATCCACCTCAACACCATCGAGGCCGCTGCCAGTCCAGCTGACGAATCCTGGGCCAACATCAACGCCATCGACGATCTGGCCGAGGCGATTTTGACCTGTTCGACGCAGTTGACCGTGGCGGCGCTGGCCGGCAACGCCGGCGCCGGCGGCTGCTTCCTGGCGCGCGCCTGCGATCAGGTCTGGGTGCGCGACGGGGTGCTGCTCAACCCGCATTACAAGAACATGGGCAACCTGTTCGGCTCCGAATTCTGGACCTACCTGCTGCCGCCCCGGGTCGGTGCCGACGGCGCCGCCGCGATCATGCGCCACCGCCTGCCGATGACCGCCGCCGAGGCGGTGGCCTGTGGTTTTTACGACGCCTGCCTGGCCAGTGCCGACTTTACCGGTGAAGTCGCGCGGCGGGCCGGCGCCTTGGCGGCCAGCCCGGACCTCCACGGTCAACTCGCCGCCAAGGTCGAAAAGCGCGCCGCCGACGAAGCCGCCAAACCGCTCGCCGCCTACCGCGCCGAAGAACTCGCCGAAATGCAGCGCAACTTCTACGGTTTCGATCCTTCCTACCACGTCGCGCGCTATCATTTCGTCGCCAAATCCCCGCACTCCTGGACGCCGCGCCACCTGGCCCGGCACCGCGACCTCGACTGGATCGTCCCCGCATGAACCCGACCGTCCTGCGCCCTTTGTCTTGTTTTTTGAAGCCATAAAGGCTACATTCGGAGTTTTTTAGGCTTCGTTGTGATGGAGGCGCATGATTCTGGATTTGCTGTTTGGTACGTATCGGCAACGTGTTTTGTCGCAGCTCCTGCTCAATCCGGAGGTCAGCTATCACGTGCGAGAACTGGCCCGACTGACCGGAACAGCGGCGGGGACCTTGCATAAGGAGCTGAGCAAGCTGGCCAAGGTCGGCGTGCTCACCAAGCGCCAACAGGGGAATCAGGTTCGATATCAAGCCAATTTAAATTGCCCCGTTTTCCCGGAGTTGGCTGGGCTTTTCAGAAAAAGTGTCGGCGCGGTCAGTGTTCTGGCTGAAGCCTTGCGCCCATTGATGCCGACGCCACAACTTGTACTGGTTTTTGGCTCCATGGCACGCGGTGACGCACGTCCAGACAGTGATGTCGATGTCTTGGTTGTTTCCGATTGTGACTTTGCGACCGTCGTTAAGGCTTTGTATCCTGCACAGGCCGTGTTGCAGCGAGAAATCAATCCAGTGGTCTATAACGCGGTCGAGTTTTCTCGCCGTGTCGGTGCCGGAGAGTATTTTGTTCGTAGTATTCTGGCTAACCCGCATCTTTTTGTAATTGGCAATGCTGATGACCTTGGAAAACTTGTTGGCCATTCATCGACTGCAAGCGTTTGAAGCAAGTCCTGACGCGGTGCAGCGGCTGCTCGCATCGGCAGCACGCAATCTGGCCGATGCTGCCTTGCCTGCCCTGAGTGCGGACAACCGTTTTGATGCCGCGTATAAAACTATCATGCAATGTGCCATGCTGGGCCTGTGGGCCCATGGCTTTCGGACATCGACCAGTCAGCCGGGACATCACCAGACCGCGATTCAGGCGCTCCCCAAGACCCTCGGGCTGCCCTCTGACACCGTGATTGTTCTCGATGCGCTTCGCAAGCAACGCAATATGAATGACTACGAAGGTGATCCCGTCGCAGATGCTGCCGTGGAGGCTTGCCTGAGCCAAGCTCAAGCCTTGCTTGAGCATACCCGCCAATGGCTCATGAAACGCCACCCAGAACTTCTGCGGGCTGAGACGGAGGAAATTCCGGGGTCTGGCGCATGAACCCGACCGCCCTGCGCCGCCTGCCTGCCGTCCTCGTCGTCGATGACGAGCTGCGTTCGCAGGAGGCCTTGCGCCGCACGCTGGAGGAGGATTTCGAGGTCTATTGCGCGTCCGACGCCGAGAGCGCGCTGGCGATCATCGAGCGCGAGCACAGTGTTGCCAACATCCGCGTCATCGTCTGCGACCAGCGCATGCCCGGTCGCAGCGGCGTCGATTTCCTCAAGGAAGTGCGTGCCCGCTGGCCGGACATCGTGCGCATCATCCTCTCCGGCTATACCGACGCCGAGGACATCATCACCGGGGTCAACGACGCCGGGATCTGGCAATACCTGTTGAAGCCCTGGCAGCCGGAACAGTTGTTGCTGACCCTGCAGCGCGCTGCCGAAGTCTGGCGCCTGCAGCAGGAAAACCAGCGCCTCAGCGTCGACCTGCGCACTGCCGAGCCGGTGCTGCGGCGGCGGGTCGAGAGCAAGCGCGACAAGGCGCGCAGCCAGCTCGGCCTGGCCGGGCTGATCCGCTCCGAGAGTAGCCCGCTGAATGCGATCTGCGAACTGATCGAAAAAATTGCGCCCTACGACCTGCCGGTGACGATTACCGGCGAATCCGGCACCGGCAAGGAAATGGTTGCCCGCGCCGTGCATTACCAGAGCCGGCGCGGCGACAAGCCCTTCATCACCGAAAACTGTGGCGCGCTGCCCGATACCCTGCTCGAATCCGAACTCTTCGGCTACAAGCGTGGTGCCTTCACCGGCGCGGTCGAGGATCGTGTCGGGCTGTTCCAGCAGGCCGACGGCGGCACGCTCTTCCTCGACGAAATCGGCGAAACCAGCCCGGCCTTCCAGGTCAAGCTGCTGCGCGTGCTGCAGGAGGGCGAGTTCCGGCCGCTGGGCAGCAACCGCCCGGTCAGCGTCGATGTGCGGGTACTCGCGGCAACCAACCGCGATCTCGAAGAGGACGTGCGCACCGGCCGTTTCCGCGAGGATTTGTACTACCGGCTGACCACCATTTCGCTGCACGTGCCGCCGCTGCGCGAGCGCGGCACGGACCTGCCCTTGCTCGCCCGCCAGTTGCTGGCCAACAGCAGCGCCGCACTGGGCAAGCGGGTCGACGACTTCAGCGCCGAGGCGCTCGCCTGCCTCGCCGCCTACCGCTGGCCTGGTAATGTGCGCGAACTGCAGAACGAAATCCTGCGCCTGGTGGCGCTCACCGAGAGCCCGCGCATCGGCGCCGAACTGCTCTCGCCGCGCATCCTGCGCACCCCGGTCGGCGACGCCGCGCCGCCCGACATCGTCTGGCCGGAAGGGCAGGCGCCGCTGTCGGGCAATCTCAAGGAGCGGATGGACCACCTCGAAATGCAGGTGCTCAAGGAGGCGATGATCCGCCACCGCTGGAACAAGTCGCGCGCCGCGCGCGAACTCGGCCTGTCGCGCGTCGGCCTGCGCGCCAAGCTGGTCCGCTACGGCCTGGAGCGCGGGGACTGAGGCGATGCCGGCAGCGACGGTCAAGGTCCTGTGGTTGCAAGGCGGCGGTTGCGGCGGCTGCACCCAGTCGCTGCTCTGCCACGAGCCGCGCCCGCTGTTTGCCGAACTGGCCGGCGCCGGGATCGAATTCGTCTGGCACCCGGCGCTCGCCGCCGAGAGCGATCACGACGCGCTGACGCTGCTCGCCGCCTGCACCGACGGCAGCCGGCCCTTCGACGTGCTCTGTGTCGAAGGTGCGATGCTGCGCGGGCCGGGCGGCAGCGGCCGTTTTCAGCGCCTGGGCGGCAGCGGCGAGGCCTTGCATAGTTGGGTCAGTCGGCTGGCGGCGCGTGCCCGCTGGGTGCTGGCGGTCGGTTCGTGCACCGCCTGGGGCGGTTTTTCGGCGAATACGCCGGGCAACCCGCTCGAAGCCTGCGGCCTGCAATACGACGTCGACACTCCTGGCGGCCTGCTCGGCGCCGACTTCCGCAGCGGCGCCGGCCTGCCGGTGATCAACCTCGCCGGCTGCCCGGTGCACCCCGGCTGGGTGGTCGATACGCTGGAAAAACTGGCTTTGGAAGGGTTGACCGTGGATGAGCTCGACGAACTCGGGCGGCCGCTGCTCTACGCCGAGCAACTGGTGCACCATGGCTGCCCGCGCAACGAATATTACGAATTCAAGGCCAGCGCGCAGAAGCCGGCCGACCTCGGCTGCCTGATGGAAAACCTCGGCTGCAAGGGCACCCAGACCCACGCCGACTGCAGCCTGCGCCCGTGGAACGGCCAAGGCTCGTGCCTGCGCGGCGGCTATGCCTGCATCGCCTGCACCGAGCCGGGCTTCGAGGCCCCCGGCCACGCCTTCCAGCAAACCCCCAAGCTGGCCGGGATTCCCACCGGCCTGCCGGTCGATATGCCCAAGGCCTGGTTCGTCGCGCTCGCCGCCTTGTCCAAGTCGGCAACGCCGAAGCGGGTGCGCGAAAACGCCGTCGGCGATCACCTGCGGGTGCGGCCGGCGGTCAAGAAGGGGCAGAAATGAGCCAGAAAGCCGTGTCCGGGCGCCGATTGATTCCGATTGCCTCGATGGGTTGCCACGCCGGCTTTGCTGCCTGGCGAGCATCTTGCTGGGGCTGCTCAGCGTGTTGAAGAGAATGCATTTGTCCGATCAATGTGCAGCCAGCGGCGCCTTGGCTGGGATGGGAGCTTGTCGATGAGCCGCCGCATCGTGCTCGGCCCCTTCAACCGCGTCGAAGGCGACCTCGAACTGAGCCTCGACCTCGCTGCCGATGGCCGCAGCGTGGCGGCGGCGCGGGTCAATTCGCCGCTCTTTCGCGGCTTCGAGCAGATTCTGGTCGGGCGTCAGCCGCTCGATGCGCTGGCGATCGTGCCGCGCATCTGCGGCATCTGCTCGGTCGCCCAGTCGGCCGCTGCCGCGCAGGCGCTGGCCCAGCTCGCCGGAGTGACGCCGCCGCCCAACGGGCAACTGGCGCAACGCCTGGTCCAGGCCACCGAAAACCTGGCCGACCATCTGACCCATTTCTACCTCTTCTTCATGCCCGACTTCGCGCATCCAGCCTACGCCGGGCGCCCCTGGCATGCCGCCGTCGCCGGGCGTTTCCGTGCCGGCAGCGGCAGCGCAGTCGGCGAGGTGCTGCCGGCGCGCGCCCGCTTCTTCCACCTCACCGGCTTTCTCGCCGGCCGCTGGCCGCACACCCTGGCCTTGCAGCCGGGCGGCAGTACCAAGGCGATGAGCAGCGCCGAACGCATCCGGCTGCTGGCGATCCTGCGCGAGTTCCGCGCCTTCCTCGAACAGACGCTGTTCGCCGATACGCTCGAAGCCGTCCTCGCGCTGCCCGACGCCGACGCGCTGCAGGCCTGGGCCGCCGGCCGCGCCGGCGACCTGCCGCTGTTCCTGCGCGCCGCCGCCGACCTTGGCCTGGAACGGGTCGGCAGTGCCTACGAGCGCTATCTGTCCTGCGGCGCTTACGAACTGCTGCCGGCCGGCATCCGCCAGCCGGGGGCGGCGGGCACTTTCACGGTCGACCGGCTGGAAACGCAAAAAATCAGCGAAGACATCCGCCACGCCTGGCTCACCGGCCCCGACGCGTTACCCCCGGCGCAGGGCGAAACCCTGGTCGACGCCGACAAGGCCGACGCCTACACCTGGTGCAAAGCACCGCGCTACGCCGACCAGCCGGCCGAAACCGGCGCCCTGGCGCGGCAACTGCTCGCTGGCCAGCCGCTACTCTGCGACCTGGTCGCCCGCCACGGCGCCAGCGTCACCGCCCGCGTCGTCGCCCGCCTGCTCGAACTGGCGCTGATCGTGCCGCAGATGGAAGACTGGCTGCGCGCCATCGTCCCCGGCGAAGCCTTCTGCCTGCCGGTCGAACTCCCCGACAGCGGCGAAGCCTGCGGCCTGGTCGAAGCCGCGCGCGGCAGCCTCGGTCACTGGCTGAGCGTGCGCCGTGGCCACCTGGAGCGCTACCAGATCATCGCCCCGACTACCTGGAACTTCTCACCGCGCGACCGCCACGACCAGCCCGGCCCGCTCGAACACGCCCTGGTCGGCCTCCCCGCCGGCCCCGAGGCGCCGCCGACCGTGCAGCACGTGGTCCGCTCGTTCGATCCGTGCATGGTGTGTACGGTGCATTGACGAAAAACACTGCGAAAACAATAGACTGTGAGCTGCCTGGTAAAATTCTGGTAATAAACTGGTAAAACGAGATCATGGAAAGGTAACGAGGATTCGCTCGCCGGCGAGCTTACTGCAAGGAGTTACGGAAGTTGGACAGCGATCCAGTCGGCACCGCGAACGTCACGATAGACAGCGGTCATGTCGGGCGATTTGTGGCCGAGGCACTGCCTGATGTTCGTCTCCGGTGCCCTGCGGGAACTGCTGGCCGACGAGAATTTCGTGAACCTGCTGCGTGCCTCCTTCCCGCATTTCGTCCATCCAAAAGACGAGAGTAGGCCAGATTCTTCATGGGTTTACAATACATGATCATAAGTCGATGAAGGTTAAAGATCTTTTGCCCAGAAAAATCTCAATGGCATTACGTAACGGCTATGCCGTTCGAGTGCAAAGGCCCTGGGTGGCAAGGTTGTTGCCGCCAGAAAGTGCGCCGATCGAAGCGGTGGCACGGGAGTTGAGCATTTCGGTAACGACGCTGGAGCGTTGGCGAGCGCAGGCGCTGTCCATGCCCGCTCGCGAGCGGGCATGGACAGCGGCGG
>NZ_JAKLLH010000037.1 GCF_023150235.1 Azonexus sp. | reverse complement strand
ACCACCGAAAAATCAAAACCTTAAAAACCACCCAACCCCTCTTCGCCTCGCTTCACGCTTCGTTTCCGAATCGCCGTGGCGTCGAAGAGCTGCGCATTCTACAGATCAGAAAAATTACGTCAAGCACTTTGACGAAAAAATTTGGAGTACTCGGCCAGCAGAAAGGCATTGGGGCGACAGGCGCGGCAAATTCTGGACGGATCAGCATCTGCTGTTTTGTGCTCAGCTCCCAATAACGGCGGGACTGCGCTCCAGTTCCCGGAGTTTTTGCAGGTTCTCTTCCACTTCCAGCAGTATTGGCAAAGCTTCAGCCGAAAATTCGGCCTCGATCTCGGCACAGGCGCGCTCCAGCATTTCAGCGGCTGTTTTCAGGGGAAGGGCACCTATGGTTCCCGCCAGCCCTTTCAGGGTATGGGCCAGGCGTCTGGCCAGTTGCCGGTCATTTACAAGCACCGCCTGGCGGAGTTCCTCCAGAGCCTTGCCCTGACCAACCAGAACTTCCGTATACATGAAGCGATACATTTCTCGATCTCCCCCCATCCGCCGCAAAGCCGCAGGCAGTCCCTCCAGTTCGGGAGGCATGCCAGGGCAAGTCGCCTGAATTGCTGAAGTAAGCGGCGACGTCACCGAAGGGAGAGGTTTCTGTACACAGCACCAGCGGGTAAGGGTGGCGTACAGACGATCACGATCGATCGGCTTGGAGACGTAGTCCTGCATGCCAACTTCGAGACAGCGCTGCCTGTCTTCCGCCATCGCATTGGCCGTCAGCGCGATAATCGGCAGTTGCTCGCTGGCGACATCCTCGCGAATCAGGCGGGCGGCCTCGATGCCGTCCATGATCGGCATTTGCATATCCATCAGAATGGCCTGGTAGTGGTCGCGATTGGCGCGGACCAAATTTACTGCTTCACGGCCATCTATGGCAGTTTCGGCACTGATACCGACACGCTTCAGATACTGGCAAGCCAGCTCGAGGTTGATTGGATTGTCTTCGACGACCAAGACATGCAGACCGGCCAGGCGAGCGAACTCGCTCCCTTCAGCGGATTGCGGCACTTCCCCCCGGATTTCCCCGGCCAATCCAAAACGGGCAGTGAAGCGGAAGACACTACCGATCCCCGGCATGCTTTCCACACTTAATTTGCCGCCCATGCGTTCAACCAAGTGCTGACAGATGACCAGTCCCAGGCCACTACCGCCGAACTCCCGACTAACGGAAGCTTCCGCCTGAGCGAAAGGTTGGAAAAGACGATTCAGTTGCGACTGACTGATACCAATTCCGGTATCGCGAATGACGAAAAGCAGTTCTACTCCATCCCTCGGGTCATCGTGTGCTACCTGTTCGACCTCGATCCGCACCCCACCCTCGTGGGTAAATTTGATGGCGTTACCGGCAAGATTATTCAGCACTTGCGACAAACGCAGGGGATCACCGACAAGCTTGCGTGGCACAGAGGGCGAGCAGGCGAGCACCAGTCCGATCCCCTTTTCCCTGGCGCGCAGCCCGAGCAGATCATCCACCCGATTCAACAGTAATCCGAGATCGAACGACTGCAACTCGAACAGCAGCTTGCCGGCCTCGATTTTGGAGAAATCGAGAATGTCGTCGAGTATTCCCAGAAGGAATCGAGCGGATTCGTGAGCCTTTCCAACATACCCTCTCTCTTCATCAGGCAGATTGCCGTCCAGTGCCAATTGCATCATGCCCATGATGCCGTTCATCGGGGTGCGGATTTCATGGCTCATATTGGCCAGGAACTGGCTTTTCAGACGTGTGGCTGCCTCGGCATCCTCTTTCGCCTGCAATAAACGTTGTTCCAGTTCGCGTTCGCTCGACACATCTCTGACCAGGATCGCAAACTGGCGCCGAACCCCCATGCTGGCGGTCTCGATGATGGAAAAGCGTACCGGAAAGGATTCGCCGTTCCGCCGCCGGGCTAGCGTCTCCCAAGGCAGCCCCCGAGTTCCGACGGCATCGAGAGCGATACCCAGTCGGTACAGCAGTTCCGAGCCGTCGCCACAATCCGCGTAGGGTAGAAAGCGGGCGATATCGATCGCGGAAAAATTGTCGCTACCGGATCCGAATAATTCGACAGTTTCGTCGTTGACCGTACTGATCGAACCGCGCTCGTCGGTCAGGAAGACCGCCAGCGAGGAGGCATCGAGCAAATTTCGATTGCGATCCGAAACCAGCTTGCGCGAAAGAATGCCGTGGATACGCGCATGCAATTCGACCAGCACCACCGGTTTGCTGATGTAGTCATCAATTCCGACGTGGAAAAGCTCGATCCGCTTGGCAGCCGAATCGAAGGCGGTCATGGCCAGAATGGGAATATCCCCCTTGCGTCCGGCGGTGCGACGGATACGGTTCACCAGGCGCGAGCCGGTCATGCGACCTTGCAGGACAATGTCGCAGATCAGCAGATCGTATTCCTTGTGACGAAATGCCTCCCACGCTGCTTCGGCAGAATCGAGGGCATCCACCTGGAGATTCCAGTCCCGCAGTTGCGTTTCCAGAGCTGCTCGCTGATCGCGCGCATCCTCGACATAGAGCACACGCCCGCGCAGAGGGGTATAAACCCCGAGAAAACGGCGGAGAAAACTGACCAATTCGTCGATATCGTGCTTGCGGAAAATCTCGGTAATTCCCGCTTGTTCCGCCTGCGCCGCCAGTTCGGCCGTTGGACTACTGGTCAGCAACACGATGGGCTCGAAGAGAAATTGCCCCGAACTACGTAATTCGCGGACGAAATCGACACCGTCGATATCGGGCAAATGGCGCGAAACAATCACGAAATGGAATTCCCGCCCCGGAATAAGCGTACGTGCGGAGGCGGCATCGCTGGCAAAAGTCAGTTCCAGATCGCGATAACCGTGCAGTGCCTGCTGCAGGATGTCGCGATAAATCGCCGTGTGATCGACCAGCAGAATATTCATGTTCGGGGTGCCGCAAGGGCAAGGAGAAGCGGACGAACATTCTAGCAGCCGATCGGGAATCGCCGGATCGAGCAAGGAGGCTTGCGCGGCCACCGCCGCCGCTGCAAGCCGATAGTGGCTTCAGGCGTTCCGGGGACGGTAAACGGTCGGATCTTCGAGGCCGGCAGCCGCGAAACCCTCGGCCCGCAAGCGGCAGGAGTCGCAGACGCCGCAGGCACGGCCTTCGGTATCGGCCTGGTAACACGATACCGTCAATGCATAATCGACCCCCAGGGCATCGCCCTTACGGATGATTTCGGCCTTCGACAGGTCGATCAAGGGCGCGTGGATGCTCAGACCAGCCCCCTCAACCCCTGCCTTGGTGGCCAGATTGGCCATTTTTTCAAAGGCAGCGATGTATTCGGGGCGGCAATCCGGATAGCCGGAGTAATCGACGGCATTGACGCCGACAAAGATATCGCGGCTGGCCAGCACTTCAGCCCAGGCGAGAGCCAGGGAAAGCATGATCGTATTGCGTGCCGGAACATAGGTCACTGGAATCCCCGGCTGGACACCATCAATGGGGACGGCGATCGAAGTGTCGGTCAGGGCCGAGCCGCCGAATTGCGCCAGACCGAAATTGATGACCCGATGCTCAACCGCCCCCAAGGCCCGAACAACCCGTTCCGCGGCGCGCAGTTCGGCGTTGTGACGTTGGCCGTAATCGAAGGAGAGGCAGTAACAGGCGTAGCCCGCACTGCGGGCGATGGCCAAGCAGGTGGCGGAATCGAGTCCGCCGGAGAGGAGAACAACCGCTGGTTTCATGATGGGGGGCGAATATACCCGAAATTCACGGTCGACCGTGAAAAACGCCGGTTTTCACCCGGCAGATGAGGAAACGGATGGCGAAACAGCCGGAAAACGACCGGAATGCTCGAGCGGTGCCAATTCCTCGAAGGCAGAGAAGCTCATCGGGCGTCCGAAAAGATAGCCCTGGAAATAACGACAACCGTGCTCCACCAGAAAACTGAGTTGCCCACCTTCTTCCACGCCTTCGGCAACCACGTTCAACCGCAGGGCATGGCCCATGGCCAGAATGGCGCCAACAATCGCCGCGTCGCCACGATCGCTACCGAGATCGCTGATGAAGGAACGATCAACCTTCAACTGCTCGAAGGGATAGCGTTTGAGATAGGCCAGCGAGGCGTAGCCGGTACCGAAATCATCCAGCGAAAAACGCACGCCCAACTTGATCAAGTCTTGCATCTTGCCGACCACCTCCTCGACATTGTCGAGCAGCAGGCTTTCGGTCAGTTCCAGCTTGAGGCGGTGCGGATCGGCACCATGACGCGCGAGGGCCGCCTCGACCTTCTGGACAAAGTCGGGCTGGCGAAACTGGCGAACACTGACATTCACGGACAGATCCAGGCGCCCCATGACCGGCGATGTCGCCCAGCGACTGAGACAGGCACAGGCCTGATCGAGAACCCACTCCCCAATCGGAACGATCAAGCCGGTCTCTTCCGCCAGCGGAATGAATTCACCGGGGAGAATCATCGCTCCACCCGGGGGTTGCCAGCGCAACAAGCACTCGGCACCGATCAGGCGGCGTGCGGGGTCGACCTGGGGCTGCACGAAAAGGCGCAACTCGTTATCGGCCAACGCCCGCCGCAATCCGGATTCAAGCTGTGCCCGCTGATCCATTTCCCGACGCATCGCCTCGTCAAAAAAACGGATGCTGTTGCGCCCCGCCTCCTTGGCCCGGATCAAGGCCATGTCGAGCTGCTTGAGGAGCGGTTCGGAGCCCTTGCTCTGCTGGTGAAAAAGGATCAGGCCGATGCTCGCCGTGCACAGCAAGCTGCCCCCGCCTTCCATGCCGTAGGCAGCGGCAAGATGCTGGCGCAAGGACTCCGCAGCCTCTTCGGCACGCCGGCCGGCCTCTTCCGAAGTAGCGCCCAAGTCCTCGAGCAAGAGCACGAACTTGTCACCGCCAAGACGAGCCAGCATCCGGCCTGCACCCGCCCAGCGGGCCGCACGTTCGGCAGCTGCCTTCAGCAAGCGGTCACCCATCTCGTTGCCGCATGCATCGTTGATCGTCTGAAAGCGGTCGAGATCGAACATCAATGCAGCCCCATACTGCCCATGCCGAGACGCGTCCGCCATCGCGCCGGCAAGACGTTCGAGCAGCAGGCGGCGGTTGGGCAGGCCGGTCAAGGCGTCGCAAGAAGCCAGGCGCACGGCTTCTTCCTGTGCCTGCTTCAACTGGCTGATATCGGCAAAGGTAGCCACGTAGTGGGTCACCGCTCCCGTCGCATGCCCCACGGCGCTGATGGTCAACCATTCGGGAAAGATTTCACCGGAACGGCGTCGATTCCAGACCTCGCCCTCCCAGCGACCATCCGCCCCCAGGCTGGCCCATAAATCGCGGTAAAAGGATGAGGACTGACGCCCCGAGTTGAGCAGACGCGGGGTCCGGCCAATCGCTTCGTCGGCGGAATACCCGGTCAGGCGCGAAAAGGCGGCATTGACACGCAGAATGACCTGTTGCGCATCGGTCACCATGATCGCGGCCTGTGACTCGAAGGCCAGTGCCAAGGTCCGCAACTCGGCCTCCTCGCCGGGCGAGAAATCAGCCTGCCGCCGTCCCGCGAAGGGGCGAGACGGGGTATTGACGGGTACAGCAGGCGTCAATGTGCAACCAGCAGCGAAAGTTCACGCTCGAGCAATGCCTCGTCCCCAAGATTGAGTTCAACCAGGCGGCGCAGATGCGTGATGCTGTCGAGATCGATTTCGCGACAAGCAACGCCGTACAAACTACCTTCGTGATGCACGACTTCGACTTCCATGCGAATCGAAGCCCCGGTTTCGCCGAGTTGTATCTTCAGCAAACCGTGCGCCTTCAACGGCAGGCTGCCGCCGCCGGCGGGGCGAAGCAATGCGCCTTTCAGCGACAGGTCGGCCACCTCCACCGGCAACTCGTGCCCCTGCAGATAAAGGCGCCCCTCGGTCTGGAAAAAAATGCGTGAAAACTGTCGACGTTCGGCGGTCATGCGGGTCTCCCGGAGATCATTTCCCTTGGATGTTACCCCAAAGCAGCTTGTGCAACTGCAACTGGAAACGTACCGGCAAGCCGTCTTCCAATATCCAGGCCGCCAGTTCGGAAGGCTGGGTTTGTCCCTGGGCCGGCGAGAGCAGCAGCGGACAACGCCGATCCAGGGCATGACAGCGAATCTGTTCACGCGCCCATTCGTAATCCCGACGTGAGGCAACGATGATTTTGATTTCATCCCGGGGAGTCAGGAAAGGCAGGTTCTCCCAGCGATTGCGTTCGCATTCACCGGAGTCGGGTGCCTTCAAATCCATAATTCGCGAAACCCGAGGGTCGACCGTGGAAATATCGAGTGCGCCGGATGTTTCCAGCGAAACTTCGTAGCCGGCATCGCACAAGGCCGTCAACAGGAGCAAGCACGCCTTCTGCGCCAACGGCTCGCCGCCGGTAACGCAGACCTGACGCGCCGGATATCTCGCCACCTCGGCCAACACGGCTTCGATAGTGGAGGGCTCGCCGCCGGTGAAACTGTAAGTCGTATCGCACCAGACGCAACGCAGGGGGCAGCCGGTCAAGCGGACGAAAACGGTCGGCAAGCCAACCCGCGAAGCCTCGCCTTGCAGCGAGTAAAAAATTTCGGTCAGACGCAGGGCCAATTACTTCTTCTTCAAACGCTGATGAGCCGCTTCGGCCGCCGGAGATTTCGGATACTTCGCGACCAGGGTTTCCAGGGAACGCCTGGCCACTGCCGCCTGACCAAGTTCGTGCTGGCAGGTTGCCAGTGCCAGCCAGGCATCCGCAGCCTTCGGGCTGTCGGCATAACGGGTCGTGACCACGGTCTGGGCCTCGATCGCCCGCTTGCAGTCGCGTTGCGCATACCAGGCATTTCCCAGCCAGAACTGGGCATTCGGTGCCAGTTGTCCGTCTGGATATTTCTGGGCGAAGGCCGCAAAGGCACTCGCTGCGTCCTTGTACTTGCCTGCCTTGAAGGCATTCAGCGCAGCCTCGTACTCCTGTCCTTCGCGAGCGGGGTCGACAAGCGCCGCCGCCGGGGTGCTTTCGCCGTTCTCGGCCGCCGGTGCCGCTGCGGCTGTCTCGAACTTGCGCAGGCGAGTATCCAGATCGAGATAGAAATCCTGCTGCCGCTTCTTGGCCAGATCGAGTTCGTAAGTCAGCGTCTCGATCAAGCCGCGCAAGCGGGAAATCTCTTCGGCCTGCAGCTGGATCTGACCTGCCAGATCCAGCTTGGCCCGAGCCTGCTGATCGAATTGCGCCTCGGTTTTCATCTTCAGATCGCCGATCTGGCGGCGAGCTTCGTCATCGTCGAAAATCCCGGCCTGCGCCTGCAGTGCGAACAGGCCGGAAAAGAGCAAGCCGCCAATACGCGGCGCAATTCGATGCGGGCGCATGATTTAGAACTCGCCGCGGCCGTCGGCGGCACGGTAGAGCATGTCGGCACGACGATTTTCCGTCCAGGCGGCTTCGTCATGGCCCGGATTACGCGGCTTTTCCTCGCCCAGGCTGACCGATTCGAGCTGATCGTCATTGACCCCCAGCAGCTTCAGCGAGCGCTTGACCGCTTCGGCACGCTTCTGGCCCAGCGAGAGGTTGTATTCGCGGCTGCCGCGCTCGTCGGTATTACCCTGGATCAGCATCTTGAAACCGCGGTTGTTGACCAGGTACTTGGCATGCGCGGAAACCAGATCCTGATATTCGGCCTTGACATCGTACTTGTCGAGATCGAAAAAGATGCTGCGCTTGGAAAGCTTGCTCTTCGGATCGGTCAGCTCGATCGGCAAGCCATTGGCATCAACGCCGCCAGCAACTACCTGGGCCACCCCGGTGCCGGCATCCTTGCGCGACTCGACGGGAGCGCCGCCGGTTTCATCAACGGGCGTCGAGGAACAACCGACGATCAACACGGACAACAGGGCGGGCAATAGCAATTTTTTCACGAAAGGTACTCCAGAAATAAGTTGGATTATTGAAAGAACGGACCCCAAGCCGGCTCGCGCACGTCACCGGCAGCGACCGTCAGGCGCTGCTTGATGCGACCATCGCTGGAAATCGCGGAAAGAACACCGCGACCGCCGACTTCGGTGGCGATCAGGATCATCCGGCTATTGGGGGCAAAACTTGGCGACTCGTCCTTGTGCGAGTCGGTCAGCACCTGTACCTGGCGACTGGCAAGGTCCATCACCGCGAGTTGGAAACGTCCTTCGCGACGGGTGATGAAGGCCAGGCTGCGCCCATCCGGCGACGGGCGCGGAGAGACGTTGTAGCTGCCTTCGAAGGTGACGCGACGGACATCGCCGCCGCTGGTGCTGACCTGGTAGACCTGCGGGCTGCCGCCACGGTCCGATGTGAAATAGATGACACTGCCGTCGGCGGAATAGCGCGGTTCGGTGTCGATACCCGCCGATGCGGCCAGGCGCTGCGGCGCACCGCTGCCGTCGGCATTGATGGCGTAGATCTGCGAATTGCCGTCCTTGGAGAGAACGATAGCCAGGCGCCGTCCATCCGGCGACCAGGCCGGTGCGGAGTTCGATCCCTTGAAATTGGCCACGATGTGACGCTGGCCGGAAGCCAGGGTGTGCACGTAGATCACCGGTTTCTTCTTCTCGAAGGAAACATAGGCCAGCCTGCCGCCATCCGGCGACCAGGTCGGAGAAATGATCGGCTCGGAGGATTTCAGCGCGGTGGCGGCATTCTGGCCGTCGGCATCGGCGATCTGCAACAGATAGTTGCCACCGGACTTGACCACGTAGGCGATACGGGTGGAGAAAATCCCTTTTTCACCGGTCATTTTTTCGTAGATTTCGTCGGCAATGCGATGCCCGGCCAGGCGCAACTGCTCACCGCCAGTCAGCAGCGCCTTGGCTGCGAGCACGCCCCCCTTTTGTGTGTCGTGCAGGCGAAAACGGGCCTCGATCCGGCCGTCGGCACTACGTCCGACGCTGCCTGCCGCCAGACCGTCGACGCGCTCGCGCCAGTCGGCGGCATTGACCGGTGAATTCTCGTCAAGCATCGCACTGCCTGTATCCACCAAGCGGAACAGCCCGCTGCGCTCAAGGTCGGAGCGAGCCGTACCGGCAATCACGCGGGCCACCGGATCGCCGGCGAAATCGGCAATCGCCACCGGAATGCGACTGGCGCCGGCGCCGGTGATTTCTATCGATAACTGGGCGTTGACCGTGGCGCTACCGCACAAGGCGAGCAACAGGAAGAAGCGACGGGAAGTACGGATCATGAGGGTTCGCTCAGACAAAATTGCGCCGATTTTACTCTTCAAACGGCTTGTACTTGATGTCCAGCGTGCGCTGGAACTGTGACGGATCGTCGGGCTTGGGCAAAGGCGAGGATTTCAGGATCGCTCGCTCGATCGCCGTATCCAGCGCGGCATTGCCGCTCGAACGCTTGAGCTTGACCGCCAGGACTTCGCCGGACGGCAACTGATTGACCTCGAACTGCGCCTCCGGATTGCCCTGGATGCTCGGCGGCAGCACGATGTTGCCGCGAATCTTGCCGCGGATCTTGCTGGCGTAGCTATCGAGACCGCGCCGGCTGGCCGAAGCCCGGCTTTCGACCTCGGCGGCGGCGGCGTTGGCCATGTGCTGGGTATTCGGCCGCGGCTTGCTCTCGCTTTGCTCACGCTTGAGCAGATCGCTGAAATCCGGTGACGCCGGCTTGGGTTCGGGCTTTTTGACCGGCTCGTGCTTGGGCTCGGGCTTTTTCGCCGGTTCCGGTTTGACCGGCTCCGGCTTCTTTTCCGGCTCGGGCTTTTTCTTCTCTTCCGGCTTTTTCTTTTCTTCCTTCTGCACGATATCCGGCTTTTTCGGCGGCTCGGGCTTGGGTTCCGGTTTCACCTCGGACTTGGGTTCCGGACGCGGCTCCGGCCTGGCTTCGACCGGCGGCGGCGGTGGCGGCACATAGGTCGCCGGCGTCGGCTTGGCCGACCACAACTCGACCTCGTACACCTCGGGCTGGCTGCGTTTCCATTGCACCCCGAGGAACAGTGCGCCGACCAGCGCCGCGTGCACCAGCACGGTCAGCGCCAGCGCATATTTTTTTCCGGGTTCTTCGGGACGCTCGGGAATCATCGCTTACTTGCTGCTGGTTTCCAGGCCGACCTTGTCGAAGCGCAGCTTCTTGACCTCGTCGAGCACCTCGATCACGTTCTTGTAGGCGGTTTCCTTGTCGCCGGCGACCAGCACCGCGAGCTTGGCGTCCGCCTCCTGCAGGGGCTGCAGCGTCGCCTTCAGCTCCTTGATCCCCTTCAGCTTGGTCGACTTGCCGTCGGCGTCGAAGACGGTCAGTTCGCCGCCCTGCTCGACCTGCACCTTGAGGTACTTGTCGGGCTTCTGCGGCGCCGTGCCGGAAGTCGGCAGATCCACCGAACCGGTGGTCATCATCGGCGTCGCGACCATGAAGATGACCAGCAACACCAGCATCACGTCGATGTAGGGAACGACGTTGATTTCGTTTTTCAAACGGCGTTGGCGCATGGCTTACCGCATCTGCCGCTGAATGATGTTGGAGAACTCTTCCATGAATGACTCGTAACGCACGGCGAGCCGGTCGATTTCATGCGAAAAGCGGTTGTAGGCGAGCACCGCCGGGATTGCTGCGAACAGGCCGATGGCCGTCGCCACCAGGGCTTCGGCAATGCCGGGGGCAACGGAAGCCAGGGTCGCCTGGCCGACGTTGGACAAGCCACGGAAGGCATGCATGATCCCCCACACCGTACCGAACAGGCCGATATACGGGGACACCGAGCCGACCGAGGCGAGGAAGGCCAGGTGCGCTTCCAGCGCATCCATCTCACGCTGGTAGGTAGCGCGCATGGCGCGGCGCGAGCCGTCGACGATGTCCTTGGCTTCAAGGTTGCTCTGGCCCTTGAGCTTGGTGAATTCGCGGAAACCGGCCTCGAAGATGCGCTCCATCGAACCGGCGTGGTGACGGTCGTTGACCGCGCTGTTGTAGAGGCTGTTGAGATTGCCGCCAGACCAGAAGTCGCGCTCGAAGGTCTCGGTCTTGGCGCGCGCCTCGCGCACCGCGAACCACTTCATGAAGATGTAATACCAGGACATGAAGGAAACGCCGATCAGCAGCGCCATCACGGCCTGGACGACGGCACTGGCTTCGAGAATCAGGTGGAGGATGGAGAGATCCTGGGCAGCGTTCATTTAAGGGCTTCCAACTGGGAATACAGAAAATCGGGGATCGGTGCCGGCTGCAGCTTGTCGGCATCGACGCAAACAATCTCGACATTGCCGCTGACCAGCTCGTGTTCGCCGCAACGGACGTGCTGACGGAAGACGACGCGGACGCGGGTCAGCTTTTCGACCTCCAGGCCGACCGTCAGCAGATCGTCGAGCCGGGCCGGGCGCAGATACTCGCAGGCGGCCTTGCGCACGACGAAGAGCACCCGCTGCTCGTCGGCCAGCCGCGATTGGTCGTGGCCGGCCTGGCGCATCCATTCGGTGCGGCAGCGCTCGAAAAATTTGAGGTAATTGGCGTAGTAGACGATGCCGCCGGCGTCGGTGTCTTCATAGTAGACCCGCACCGGGATGGTAAAGGCAGTCACATTCGGCTCGTATTTCATCCACGGGATTTTACATTGCGCCGCAACAACAATGTGTAACGATCCGTTTCTTCTTGGGAGTCGGTCGGACTACCGATGCGCCTAATCGCCGCTGGCGCCTCCTCCAGCCGTCGGCACGGGCAGGCCCAGATGACGATAGATTGCCGGCGTCGCAATCCGGCCGCGCAAGGTGCGCTGCAGGTAGCCTTGCTGGATCAGGTAAGGCTCCAGCACGTCCTCGATGGTGTCGCGCGCCTCGCCAATGGCTGCCGCCAAGTTGTCGACACCGACCGGGCCACCGCCGAACTTGTCGATCACCGCCGACAGCAGCTTGCGGTCCATCAGGTCCAGCCCCGCCGGATCGACGTCGAGCATGTGCAAAGCCTTGTCGGCGGTTTCGCGGGTGATGTTGCCGTCGCTCTTGACCTCGGCGTAATCGCGCACTCGGCGCAACAAACGGTTGGCGATGCGCGGCGTACCGCGCGAACGGCGGGCGATTTCGAGCGCCCCGGCCGGATCGATCGGCGCTCCGAGCAAGGTCGCCGAGCGGCCGACGATGCTTTGCAGTTCATCGGCGTTGTAAAACTCCAACCGGGCGACGATGCCGAAGCGGTCGCGCAGCGGATTGGTCAGCATCCCGGCGCGGGTCGTTGCGCCGACCAGCGTAAACGGCGGCAAGTCGAGTTTCACCGAGCGCGCCGCCGGACCTTCGCCGATCATGATGTCGATCTGGAAGTCCTCCAGCGCCGGGTAGAGGATTTCCTCGACCACCGGGCTCAAGCGGTGGATTTCGTCGATGAACAGCACGTCGTGCGCTTCGAGATTGGTCAGGATCGCCGCCAGGTCGCCGGCGCGTTCGAGTACCGGCCCCGAAGTCTGGCGCAGGTTGACGCCCATTTCGGCGGCAACGATGTGCGCCAGCGTCGTCTTGCCCAGACCGGGCGGCCCGAACAGCAGCACGTGATCGAGCGCATCGCCGCGATTACGGGCTGCCTGGATGAAGATTTCCAGCTGTTCGCGGATTTTCTGCTGGCCGGTGTAGTCGGCCAGCCGCTTGGGACGCAAGGCACGTTCCTGCGCATCTTCCTGCGCCGATTTTGAAATTGGCGTAATCAGCCGGTCGACCGTGGACAGTTTGTCGGTTTCGATCATGCGGGAAGTTCCTCGCGGGTCCAGCGGGTAAACAGCATGTGGCCAAGCGCCAGCAAGACCGGGCCGAGAAAGATGCCGATGAAACCGAAGACCAGCACGCCGCCGAGCACGCCGAGGGCGATCAAGGCGATGGACAGACCGGCGCCGCGCGCCATCAGCAGCGGCTTGACGAAATTGTCGATACTGCTGATCACCAGCAGGCCATAGAGCGCCATGAAAATCGCCCAGCCGGTCTGGCCTTCGGCGTAGAGCCAGGCGGCGGCACCGCCCCAGATCAAGGGCGGACCGACCGGGATCATCGACAGGAAGAAGGTGGCGAAACCGAGCAATACGGCGGTCGGGATGCCGGCTAGGAGAAAGCCGAACATCGCCACCGCCCCCTGTGCGGCAGCCGTACCGACGATCCCGAGCATGACGCCGATCACCGTGTCGCTGGTTTTATTCAGCATGTGCTCACCGAGTTCGCCACCGAGCTTGCGCGCCGCCGTGGTCAGCGCCTTATCGACGGCAAAACCGTCGCGATAGAGGAAGAAGACGACGAACAGCACCAAGGCCAGCTGCAGCAGGCCGTTGCCGGCAATCGCCCCGGCCGCCAGCGCCAGCTTGCGGGCCGGCCCGGCGAGCTGCTTGACGACGCGGTTGAATTCCTCGCGGCTACCGGCGACCTGATGCCAGAAAGCGTCGATATCGCCGCCGATCAAGGGTAGTTGCGCCAGGCCGAAGGGTGGATCAGCCGGCAGGCCGCGCTCCAGGTAGGGGCGCGCCAGATCGACCAGCCCGTCGGCACCGCTCGCCAGCGAAACTGCGAGAAACACCGTCGGCAACAGCATGACCAGGATTAGCAGCAAGGTCATCAGCGAAGCACCCAGCGTCGCCCGCCCGCCGAGCCGGGGCAGAACCTTTCCGGAATACCATGACCAAGTGCATATCCACAGGACGAAGGCAAACAGGATGGCACCGACGAAGGGCAAGAGTACGGCAACACAGCCAACGATGAGCAGAGCCACCAATGCCACCTGGGCCAGACGCTTGGGATTTTCTTCGCTGAACATGGATGAACTCCGACGAATCAAAGTTTGGACAAGAGCTTCAAGGCCTGGCGGATACCGTCGGAGGTGCCGATCTCGGCCGGCAACTGCTTGAGCGCCGAAGTTGCCTCCTTGTCGTTGTAACCCAGCGCCAGCAGCGCATTCAAAATATCGCTCTTGTGGTCGTCGACCGTGGTCGGCAGGCTGAGGCCGCCAGCGTCGGCGAGCTTGCCCTTCAATTCGAGCAACAGACGCTCGGCAGTCTTCTTGCCAATCCCCGGCACCTTGATCAGGCGCCCGATCTCCTGTTGCGCGACGGCGGCGGCGAGATCGCCGACCGAGAGGCCGGACAGCACCGACAGCGCAGTACGGGCGCCGATCCCGGAAATCTTCAGCAACTGGCGGAAGGCGAAACGCTCGGCCTCGCTCAGGAATCCGTAGAGGAAATGCCCGTCCTCACGCACTGCGAAGTGGGTGAGCAGGGTGACCTTGTCCTTGCCCGCCGGCAGGTTGTAGAAGGTGCTCATCGGCACATCGACTTCGTAGCCGACCCCGCCGACGTCGAGCACGATCTGCGGTGGATTTTTTTCAATGATGCTGCCGGTCAGGCGTCCGATCATGATGATTCGCAATACTGTATGTTCAAACAGGTTCTCATCGTAACAGCCGGCCGCCGCGAACGCGATACCCCGCCGTCGCCAGCGCCCCCAAACCCTGGCCGCCGTGGGCGTGACAAATCGCGCAGGCGAGCGCATCGGCGGCGTCGGCAGTCGGCGCGCCGGAGAGTTCGAGCAGGCGCACCACCATGTGCTGGACCTGCTCCTTGGCCGCCTTGCCGTGCCCGACCACCGCCTGCTTGACCTGCAGCGCGGTGTATTCGGCGACCGGCAGGCCGCCATGCACCAGCGCGCCGATTGCCGCCCCACGCGCCTGGCCGAGCAGCAAGGTCGATTGCGGATTGACGTTCACAAAGACCTTTTCAATCGCCGCCTGGGTCGGCCGGTAGGCCGCAATCACCTCACCGATCCCGGCGAACAGCGTGCCCAGACGCTCGGGCAGCAATTGCTTGTCGTTCGATTTGATGCAGCCGCTGGCGATATAAACCAGCCGATTGCCGTGCTGCTCGATCACCCCGAAACCGGTGACGCGCAGACCGGGATCGATACCGAGGATGCGGACCGTCATCGCCCCCGGCTCACTTGCCCGGCCGGGCGACGAGGTATACGCCGCCAGCGGCCAGCGCCATGCCCAAGCCTGCGGTCAAGGTCAGGTTTTCGCCAAAAAGCAGCCAGGCGATCAGCGCCGTGGTCGGCGGCGTCAGGTAGAACAGGCTGGCGACATTGACCGCGCTGCCGCTGCGGATCAGCAGGTTGAGCAGGCTGATCGCGCCAAGCGACAGGACCAGCACCAGCCAGCCGAGCGCGAATACGAACTCGCCGCTCCAGTCGATGCGGAAATCCTCGAACAGCAGCACCGCCAGCGCGGTCAGCAGCGCGCTCGGGACGAACTGGATCAGCGCACCGCTGCGCAGGTCGAACTTGGGGCAGAAACGCTTTTGATAGAGCGTGCCGCCGGTAATCCCGAGCAGCGCCAGCAAGGCCGGCAGCAGCTGCGGCCCGAGTTCGGCGTTGAGGCTGAAGCGGCTGGCCAGAACCAGCGCGACCCCGACAAAACCGAGCGCCAGCCCCAGCCACTGGCGAGCGACCACCCGTTCGCCGAGCAGCCAGCCGGCGGTCGCGGCGGTGAGCAAGGGCTGCATCCCGACCACCAGTGCGGTGACCCCGGCCGGCAGGCCGTGCCCAATCGCGATGAAGACGCCGCCGAGATAGAGCGCATGCACCAGCAGGCCGGAAACGCCGATATGCAGCCAGTCGCGCCGCGCCGGCCACGGCGCCCGGGTGGCCAGCACCACGGCACCGAGCAGGCTGATCACCAGCAGGTAACGGACGAGCAGGAAGGAGAGCGGCTCGGCATGCGGCAGGCCGAACTTGGCACCGATGAAGCCGGTACTCCAGAGGAAGACGAAGAGAAAGGGAAAAAAACGCTTCACTGTTTGTGATGTTGCTTAGCTTGGCATCAAGGTAAGTCCGACGTGTGCCAGCACAAACAAGCACACAACTTTTTCAGGGGAGTATGTCGCCAATTGCCAAACAGGTGGCAGGCCCATACGGGCTAGGGGGAAAATCTGACTAACGACGAACGGGCACCCCACCCCGCCGGGTCATGCCAGCCTCGACCCGAATAATGTCAGGAACATCGACACGCCCATCCTTTCGGTAACTGAAGACATTCAGACTCCTCATGGCCTCAATCAGACTTTTCGGATCATTCTGACTAACGTCTACGGGAGGGAGTCTTTCGGTGTTTCGATGGTTGCCCCGGCCATTAAGCACCTTGGACAAGGTTTCATGGTCCGTCCATTTCCTGAGAATTTCCTTGATCTCGCATGGCACAAGCAAACCCTTCAGGGGCGCGATGGCATCATCAATCCAAGGATAGTCTTCCTGCAATTCACGGACTCGTATTGCAGAAGCCTTCGCTACCCCTGTTTGTATGGCTTGCCAGATCAAAGCTGTTTTAGCTTTTCCGCTAGGGTCACGCTCCCCTGAGTTTTTGGCGGCATTGCGGAGGGCCGAAATGAAGCTGCGCGGGCTGACATAGCCGCTGGCATCCGAGAGGTGATTGGGGACCCACTTCCAAGTATCGCCCCGCTGACTTCCTCCGCCCATGCTCTTACCTGCCAGTGCATGAAATAGACGTTGTTGCATCTCACCGTCTTCGCGCAAAGGTTTCGGCAATGGAAAGCTGTTCTGCGTGCCGGACCATTGTGTTCGGATAGTTGCAACAGTGAAATCCCGGAATACCTGGCCACCCTGATCTGCATTGCCGAGGTATTGGAAAAGAAGGCCATAAAGGTCAATGTCTTTCCATTCCAGCTTGAGCGCATTGTTTATGAGTTTTGAAGAATCGGGGAAGGCGATACTCCGCCGCTCCAGCATGTCCGGCCGTATGAATAATTTCAGGCGTAAAGCACGATATTGCCGGAATTGATGGGTCAGCATCAGCAACCCCTTCAGCAGCACTTGGGTATCTTCCCAGCTACGAGGCGCGGTTGTATCCAAACCATCAAAGAGCAGCAACTTATTTTCAGCCGATTGCGCGGCCTCACTATCTACGCTGCGCAGCAAATTACTGACAGCCTCACCATTGTCGGCCACCCAGCGAGTGCGTGCACCCCAGGTCGACTGGAGAGCAAAATGACCGGGCACGAAGGCATGCAAAATCACCGCACTCCAAATGTTGTAAGCATCACACTGATTGCGCAGCAAATCGTTCAGGGTACGGGAGTCGGGGACGTTTTCCGAAGACTCCGTCGAAAAGCCAATCTTGACTTCGATAGAGGCAAAATCAGGAAACTCGAATGCCTTCGCCAGCAGTTCCCGGTAGGACTTGTCCTTTAGGGCTCGCAGCCACAATGTCTTTCCTGCCCCGCGTCCGCCGACCACGAGTGGTGCATCCAGTGATAAAGCACGGCGGTGGGCGGGCGGCATGTAAATTTGGGCCGGCTTAGGCATATCGTGCTCTGCCTGCGATTCGTCGGGCAAACCGCCCAGGAAGCATTGGCGCAATTCCGTTACGCTGCTCATGTTTCGTCAACCTCCGGAAACAGGATGGCGGTAGCGTTTTCGAGAAAATCGCCAAAAACAAACTGGATCAAATTTTTGTTCAGTTGAGCTGCTTTTTCCTGTGGAGCGAAGATGGCGTACTCGGCATGCGCATGTATCGCAATGGGGTAATGCGGAGCATCTTCAGCGCCAGGCGCGTAATTGAAGTCATCGGCACCGGCATCAGCATCATAAATCTCAGCAAAAACGTCAGCGGCTGATTCGGAAAGTTCCTGTAAGTAGCTTTCGTCTGCCGCCGGACAGAGTGCGCCTACCACGGACAAATGCTTGCGCAAGTCGCGCAAATGTTCTGGAGTACGCTGCCAGTGGCGAAAAAGGTGGCGATAGCCTTCCCAAGTCTGGCGAGTATTCACGGCAAATAAGAAGTTATGTGCGCCCAGTCGGGTCAAAGTTACCGATGAAATATCGTGCAACCCGGCTCGACTATCAATCAGCACCACATCAGGGGAGACAACGGATTCTAGTTGATCCAGCATGCAGGCAAGTCGGTCACCGAACAGTTCTGTTTCGCCGGCGCGAGTGGGCAAGTCCAGATAAGCACGAGAAAGTTTGGAGAGATACTGCTGATCCAGCAAGCCGCCACATGCCGGGACCACCAGAATGTCGCCATGACTGGCCAGCGGGGATCGGACATACATATCGCGGATCAAGCTCTCGTCCGCCTGTCCAACCGTATCCTCGACAAACCAGTCGACGACGCCGAAGGTGGGCCACCCCGGTACGCAAGTATCGCCTTCCTGCGGCAGGGAGGTGGGCAGAAGGATTGGCCCCAAGCCCGGTGATTCCAGGTCGAGGTCAATCACCAACACCTTCTTGCCTTGCGCCGAAAGATGCCAAGCCAAGACCGCCAAAGCAGTACTGCGCCCAACCCCACCTTTTAAGCCAAAAAAAACCGCGCGCGGCGGCCGAGGCAATTTATTGGGCAATTGCGGCAACAGCCATTCACGCCCCGTTACCAGGCGGTCCAGTACTTTCAGATATGAAGGAGAGTCGGGTGGAGTCCAGGCTTCCGGCAGGTCGAACAAGTCGCCTAGCGGGTTATCCGCTTCCAACCATTGGATGAGATTGTTAGCCGGGGGGGCATATTGCCCCACGCCTACTAAAAAATCCTGGGCAAAGTTCTCAATATTCGCTTGAGCGACGAAAGAGTCTGCCTGATTGTCCGGTCTTGCTTCGGTGGAGCTGTCATTAACTAGAATCCTGAAGCAGCCTAGAACGTCACGCACCAGCAGCACGCGCTCCATTGCTGGTGCAAGCAGAAGCAAATTCTTCTGGAGCAGTTCCAGCGCATTACTGAAAGCGGCATCAAACCTCACTGCGTTGTTCATGGCTAAGTCTCTGGCTAGATAACATTCACAGGGTTCGCTGCAGACAACAATTTACGAAAAATTTCAGCATCTTGCTTGTGTGTTGCTAAGTGAGCGGATATTTCGCTGCCCTCCGAATAGCGCGCTTCAACCGTCCAGCCCTTGAACCAATCGCTTTGCAGAGGCAGCAAGGGCTTTGCACAGGGTCTTTGCACTCGAATATCATAATGGCTGAATTCCGAGGATGCTTCGCATGATGGACTCCTCCAGATTGGCGAATTTACGTTTCTGGCGCTTGCTGAGTTTTGTCTTGGCAAAGGCGGGTTGCGTGGTATCGAGGC
>NZ_JAKLLH010000036.1 GCF_023150235.1 Azonexus sp. | reverse complement strand
CGGCTCGCAGATTACGATCCACGCTTCCTCCCCACACTCGGTCGCCCTCATGCAGTTGCGCTTCACTTCGTTCGCTGTGATCAACTTACGGCAGGACTTACACCCGCAGGAGTGCGCCCATGCTGGGCGCACCAAAAAAATCAGGACGGGGCTGTCGGCCGCCGTCCTGATACGGTGTTCACGGTCGACCGCCCGCAGCGAGCATTTTCAATCCGGCAGTTCTTCGTAACGCAGCATGAACACGTACTGGTCGCCGGCCTGGGTGTCGAGCCAGGTGAACGGCAGCTGCGGGTAGGCGGCTTCGAGTTCGTCGCGGTTGTGCCCGATCTCGACCACGACGATGCCGCCCGGATTGAGGTGGCGCTTGGCATTGGCGAGGATGATGCGGGTGAAGTCGAGGCCGTCCTCGCCCGAGCCGAGTGCCATTTCCGGCTCGTGCAGGTATTCCGGTGGCAGCGCGGCGACCGACTCGGCATTGACGTAGGGTGGGTTGGAAATGATCAGGTCGTAACGGCGGCCGGCCAGCTGGCTGAAGGCGTCGGAATGGACGAGCTCGACCCGCTCTTCCAGGCCGTAGTCGGCGATGTTTTTGGCGGCGACGGCGAGCGCATCTTCCGACAGGTCGACGGCATCGACCTGGGCATTGGGGAAGGCGAGCGCGGTGAGGATCGCCAGGCAGCCGGAGCCGGTGCACAGGTCGAGCGCCGATTCGACCGCCCACGGATCTTCGATCCACGGCGAGAGCTGTTCTTCGAGCAGTTCGGCGATGAAGGAGCGGGGCACGATCACCCGCTCGTCGACGTAAAAACGGTAGTCGCCGAGCCAGGCTTCGTGGGTCAGGTAGGCGGCCGGCAGGCGTTCGTCGCAGCGGCGGTGGTAGAGCTGGACCAGCGCCTCGCGCTCGTGCGCCAGCAAGCGCGCGTCGAGGAAGGGTTCGAGCCGGTCGAGCGGCAGGTGCAGCGCGTGCAGCGTCAGGTACACGGCTTCGTCCCAGGCGTTGTCGCTGCCGTGGCCGAAGAACAGCTCGGCGGCGTTGAAACGGCTGACCGCGTAACGCAGGCAGTCGCGGACGGTGAGGAGTTCGGTGTGGAGAGTGGTGTTCATGCGGAGAGCAGGATTTTTTCGAGAATTTGACGGTAGACCGTGGACAGCAGCGGCAGGCCGGCGACTGCGATGCATTCGTCGATCTTGTGGCTGGTTTCGTTGACCGGGCCGATTTCGAGCATCTGCGAGCAGATTTCGGCGATGAAGCGGCCGTCCGAGGTGCCGCCGGTGGTCGAGAGTTCGGTTTCGATGCCGCAGACGGCGCGGATCGCGGCGCTGGCGGCGTCGGCGAGCGGGCCACGGCCGGTCAGGAAGGGGCGGGCGCCGAGCGTCCATTTGATCTCGTAGTCGAGACCATGGCGATCCAGAATCGCGCCCAGCCGTTGCTGCAGGCCTTCCGGCGTGCTGGCGGTGGAGAAGCGGAAATTGAACTTGACCTCGACATGCCCGGGCACGACGTTGGTCGCGCCGGTGCCGCCGTGGATGTTCGAGACCTGCCAGGTGGTCGGCTGGTAATACTCGTTGCCGGCGTCCCACTCGGTCGCCGCCAGCTCGGCCAGCGCCGGCGCGAACTGGTGGATCGGGTTGCGGCCCTTTTCCGGGTAGGCGATGTGGCACTGGATGCCCTTGACCGTCAGCACGCCGGAGAGCGAACCGCGACGGCCGTTCTTGATCATGTCGCCGAGGGTGTTGACCGAGGTCGGCTCGCCGATGATGCAGTAGTCGAGGTGCTCGCCGCGTGCCTTGAGCGCCTCGACCACGGCGACGGTGCCGTCGGTGGCGTCGCCTTCCTCGTCCGAGGTGAGCAGGAAGGCGAGCGAACCGGGATGCTCGGGGTGGGCGGCGACAAAGGCTTCGACGGCGGTGACCATCGCCGCCAGCGAGGATTTCATGTCGGCGGCGCCGCGCCCGTAGAGCATGCCGTCGCGCACTTCCGGCGCGAAGGGCGGGCTGCTCCATTTTTCCAGCGGCCCGGTCGGGACTACGTCGGTATGGCCGGCGAAGACGAACAGCGGCTTGGCCGTGCCGCGCCGCGCCCACAGGTTGCTGGTGCCGTTGCGGTCGATGCGCTCAAGCTGGAAGCCGAGCGGCGCCAGGCGCTGGGCAAAGATTTCCATGCAGCCAGCGTCGTCCGGGGTGACGGACGGGCAGGACATGATCTGGCGGGCGAGGTCTAGGGTCGGATCGCTCATGCGGAGAAATTCAGGTCAATGGTGGAACGGGGCAGAACGGAACGGGAAGAAAATCGAGACGGCAAGCGCTCCGTAGCGGATCGAAAACGCGGGTTCGCATCTTACCCCGCAGCACCACGGTCGACCGCTGAAAAAGAGGAAAATGCGCCCCTCCCGGCACTCCGACCTGGCAAAACCGCCTGGCGCCAGCCTCGTTTGATAGTATTGCCCGCTTCGCCTCCCGGTGGCCCCTCCTGCGCTGCTACCCGATTCTTTTCCCCCGGCCTGTCGGGGCCACTTCTGACCATGACGCACGCCACACTTCCCTCCACGCTCCGTCCCTCCGCCCTGCTCCATGCCATTGTTGTCTGCTTGCTCCAGCCGCAAAGCGGGCACAGCGGGGAAAACCTCTTCTTCGCCGAGCTGCCCATCGTCGCCTCGGTCAGCCGCCTGCCGCAGCAGCAAAAAGATCTGCCGGCCTCGGTCACGGTGATCGACCGGGCGATGATCAAGGCCAGCGGTGCGCAGGATCTCAGCGAAGTCCTGCGCCTGGTCCCCGGTTTCCAGACCTTCGTGCGCAATACCGAGTCGCCGCGCGTGACCTATCACGGCATTCCCGACTCCGAGCAATCGTCGCGTATCCAGGTCTTGATCGACGGCCGCTCGCAGTTCTCGCCGCTGTTCGGCGGCGGCGTCAATTGGTCGCTGCTGCCGGTCGCGCTCGAGGATATCGAGCGGATCGAGGTAACCCGCGGCAGCAACGCGGCCTCGTTCGGCGGCAACGCCTTCCAGGCGATGGTCAATGTGATCACCGAAGACACTTCCCTGAGCCAGGGCACCACGCTCGCCGCCCGCGTCGGCAATCGCGGCGAAAGCAGCCAGACGCTGCGCCAGGGCGGCCGCCTCGGCGAAGCCGGCAGCTACCGGCTGACCTACAACCGGCGCAGCGACTCGGGCCTGGTCAACCGCACCGACTGGCTCGACGGTTACGGCTCGGAAATGCTCGCCTGGCGCTCGGATCTGGCCGTGGATACCTACAACAGCCTGCAGATCGATGCCGGCTGGATGAATTCTCAACTGCGCCAGGGACGCCTGGCCTCGGCGGACAACCCGCCGCACGATCTGAAGTGGACGACCAGCTACCTGCAAGGCCTCTGGCGCCGCCAGGTTGATGGTGACGCGGAATTTCAGCTGCGCTACTCGCTGATCGAAGACCGCCTCGACCAGCGCTACGACGGCTATTTCGGCAATTACAGCTTTACTCACGACCCACAGGGTAGCCGGGCGCAGCGACAGGAAATCGAAGCCCTCTACCACCGCAACTTCGCTGGCAGGCTACGTAGCGTCTGGGGCGCCAGCCATCGCCGGGAAAGCATCGACAGCGCCTTCAATTTCGCCGATCAAGGCACGCTCGGTCGCGACACCAGCCGCGTTTTCACCAACCTGGAATGGAAACCGCTGGCGACGCTGACCGGCAACCTCGGGCTTGCCGCCGAGCACGACAGCTACGGCGGCTGGATGCCCTCGGCCCGGCTCGGCATCAACTACCACCTCGGCCCCCGGCACACCTTGCGCATTGGCCTCGCCCGCAGCGAGCGGGCGGGCAGCCTGAGCGATTACCGGGGCCAGCAGAACGTCTTTCTCGACGGCCTGGGCAGCTTCATCCGGACGCAAGGCAACGCCGGGCTGGGTAACGAGCGCTTTGCCAGCGGCGAAATCGGCTACCTGGGAAACTGGCCGGCACTGGGCCTGCAACTGGATGTCCGCGCCTTCTCCGAACGCATTCCCAACCGCTGGTTCACCATCGAACGCCGCTACCCGGAATGCCTGGGCAACGGCGGCACGCTGCTCTGCTACCACCAAAATCTGCGCGCCTTGCACACCTCGCAGGAAGTGCAGGAAATCGACATCCGGGGGATTGAATACCAGAGCACATGGACGCCCGGCCCGCAAACCCGCCTGATCTTCGGCCAGGCCCTGGTGCGAATCAGCGCCAATTACCTGCCACAAACGCTGAACGACCCAGCCAACGCCGCTTACCTCAGTGGCGAGGCGTTGAGCAACACCGAGCAGTTGTCGGAGCGCTCGGCGCCGCATATCGCCAGTTCGGCGCTACTGATGCACAGACTGGACAACGGCATCGAATTATCGGCCTTCGCGCAATGGGTCGGGCGGATGAAATGGACGACCAACAGCAGTGTCGCGCCCTATCATCGCCTCGACCTGCGCATCGGCTATCCCTTCCGCCTCGGCGGCAGCCGTGCCGAGATCGCCTATCTCGGCCAGAATCTCAATGGTCGCCACGGCGAATACAGCGCCTACGGCCGCGACAGCGACCGCATCGTGACGCCGACGCACTGGTTCAGTTTCGCGCTCAGTCTCTAAGGCCGGGTACAGCACGGGAATATTTGCCTGAAACCACGGTCGACCGTGGTTTCAGGCAATTTCATGCCGCCGGACCGGCCAACTCGGCAAGAATCGCCAGCAGCAGACCCCAGCAATGCTCGACCGAGGCGACCTCGACCCGCTCACCGGGCGCATGTGCGCCGCGGATGGTCGGACCGAAGGAAACCATGTCCATCCCCGGATACTTGTCACCGATCAGGCCGCATTCGAGCCCGGCGTGGATCACCTTGACCGCGCCGTCGGCGCCGGTACCGCGCCGATAGACGCGCTGGCAGACGGCGAGCAGCGGCGAATCCGGGTTGGGCTTCCAGCCGGGATAGAAACCGGACTTGACCGCCGGCGTCCCGGCCAGCGCGAAGAGGCTGACGATTTCGTCGGCGAGTTCGTGCGCCGCTGCGTCGACCAGCGAACGGACCATGAAATTGCAGCGCCCGCCGGCCGGCCGCAGATCGACGATGCCAAGGTTGTTCGAGGTCTCGACGACGCCGGGCAACTGCCGGCTCATCCGCCGCACGCCATGCGGCGCCGCGTGCAAGGCGTCGAGCCACAGGCGCTGTTCGACCGGGGTCATCAGCAAGGGCAGCACCACCGGCGCCGCCGGGTGGGCGTAGATGCGCAGGCCGTCGTCGATCCCGAGCAACTCCTCGCGCAGCCGCCCTTCGATCGCCGCGAGCCGCTCGGGCAGGCGCGCCACCGCGTCGGCGGGCACCGCAATCCGGGCTTCGGCCTCGCGTGGCAGGGCATTGCGGGCGTTGCCGCCGCGCAACGTGGATAGCCGGAAGGCAACATCGTGTTCGAGCGCCTTGAGCACCCGCACCAGCAGTTTGACCGCGTTGCCGCGGCCTTCGTGGATATCGACGCCGGAATGGCCACCGCGCAGGCCACCAACCTCGATTGCCCAAGTCGCCATGCCGGCAGCCGGCGCCTCGGCGCTACCGCTGCGTTCGACCTCGACATCCAGTCCGCCGGCGCAGCCCAGATAAAACTCACCCCAGTCCTCGGTATCCAGGTTGAGCAGCAGCCGGCCTTGCAACTGTCCCGGCTGCAAGCCACGGGCACCGCCCATGCCGGCCTCCTCGTCGACCGTGAGCAGGGCTTCCAGCGGCCCGTGGCGCAGGCTGCGGTCCTCCAGAACGGCGAGGATCAGCGCCACGCCGATACCGTTGTCGGCCCCCAGGGTCGTTCCCGGAGAAAGCAGCCAGCCATCGGACAAGTGCGGCCGGATCGGATCGAGATGAAAGTCATGCACGACATCGGAATTTTTCTGGCAGACCATGTCGAGATGCGCCTGCAGCACGATGCCGGGCTGCCGTTCGCAACCGGGCGTCGCCGGCTTGCGCAGGATCAGATTGCCGGCGGCATCGATGCTCGCACCGAGGCCGCGCAGGACGGCCCAGTCGAGAATCTGACGACGCAGCTCGTCTTCGTGTTTGGAGGGTCGGGGAATCGCGCAGAGGCGGGAAAAATGGCGCCACACCGGCAACGGGGCCAGCTGGTCGAACGGCGTAGCGATCTCTTCGCTCGCAAACGGCGTCGGGGGTGCAACACACTGCATTGTTCTAAGTAGTTTCCATAAGGGATGCCCCTAGGGGCAGGTGATAAAATGGACGATCCCCCTCATCGCAAGTACCCATCAAGCCTCTCGCGGAGAATTCAGCATGTCGTTTTCGAGGAATGTCGCACTGGCCCTTGCACCGGCCGCTCTGGCCGTGCTGTCGGTACCGGCCACAGCCGCTGCCGGTTTGCATCCGGACCCGGTCGCCAGCGTCGCCATCGCCGGAATTCCGGTCGATTTCATCCTGTTCGCGCTGACCCTGCTCGGGGTCGCCCTTTTCCATAATGCCACACTGTATGTCGCCCTGACCGGGATGATCGCGATTGCGAGCTACAAAATCCTGTTTGCCGGCTTCAAGGCCGGCCTCGGTATCTCCGGCTTCATCGGCCACCTCGGCCATGAGTGGGTGACCCTGGCCAACCTCTTCTGTCTGCTCACCGGCTTTGCCCTGCTCTCGCGCCATTTCGAGAAAAGCCACGTGCCGGTGGTGTTGCCCAAGTACCTGCCCAACGACTGGAAAGGCGGCTTCGTGCTGCTGGTCATGGTCTTCTTCCTCTCGGCCTTTCTCGACAATATCGCCGCCGCGCTGATCGGCGGCGCCATGGCGCATCAGCTGTTCAAGGCGCGGGTGCACATCGGCTATCTGGCGGCCATCGTTGCCGCCTCGAATGCCGGTGGCGCGGGTTCGGTGGTCGGCGACACCACCACCACCATGCTGTGGCTGGCCGGCGTCTCGCCGCTGCAGGTGATCGATGCCTACATCGCCGCCTTCGTCGCCTTGCTGATCAGCGGCTATGTAGCCGCCAAGCAACAGCATGCCTATTCGCCGATCATCAAGGGGGGCCACCAACACACCCGCATCGACTGGGCACGGGTGGGCATCGTCGGCCTGATCCTGGTCTTTGCAATCGTCACCAACGTCGTCGTCAATCTGCGCCTCAACCACCTGGCCGACCACTTCCCCTTCCTCGGCCTTGCCGTCTGGCTGGCCATCCTGCTGACCATCGGCGTCCGCCGCCCGGACTGGGAAGTCCTGCCGGAAACCGCCAAGGGTACGGTCTTCCTGCTTTCGCTGGTGCTGTGCGCCTCGATGATGCCGGTCGAGCAACTGCCGCCGGCCTCGATGCTTGTGGCGCTCGGCCTCGGCTTTGTCTCGGCGGTGTTCGACAACATCCCGCTGACCGCGCTGGCGATCAAGCAGGGGGGCTACGACTGGGGTTTCCTCGCCTACGCCGTCGGCTTTGGCGGTTCGATGATCTGGTTCGGCTCATCGGCCGGCGTTGCCCTCTCCAACATGTACCCGGAAGCCAAGTCGGTCGGCCAGTGGCTACGCCACGGCTGGCACGTCGCGCTGGCCTACACGGTCGGCTTCGCCGTCCTCGCCGCCACCCTCGGCTGGCACCCGGACGAGCCGCACACCGCCAGTCCTCCTCCTCCCGCCCTCCCCGGCCCGCCGCCGGTGGCGACCACGGTCAACTGAAAAACGGGGCGAAAATCCCGCCCCGCCTTGTTTCCCCGGACGCCGCGGCTGCTGCGGCAAATTGCCGCAGCAGCCGCGAGTCGGCGGCAAATCGCGGATAATCGCGAAAATTCCGCGCGCTCGCGGGTCGCACCAAGGGGGAAACCGCTCCCGCACTTTCCCGGCACAGCAATGCCGGACGACCACGCAGCGCGCCCGACCGCCATTCGATACCGCCCGGACCCATCCGCGTCGAAATGAGTTTTTCAGGGTAATTCGCCGCATGCCGTTCCTCAGCCTTCGTTCCCCTCCGCCGGGCAGCAGCGACTGCACCCTTTCGGACGTCGACACTCTCGGTCACCTGCGCCGCCTGATCACTGCCCGCTGGGGAGTACTCATCGGCATGGTGCTGCTGACCATCGCCACACAATACCTGCTCGCCATTCCCCTCCCCATCTGGCCGCTGCTCGCCGTACTGGGCGTGGCCTCCGTCTTCAATGCCCTGCTGCATTTCCGCCTGCGCCATGCCGAAGGCGCCAGCCAGTGGGAATTACTCAGCCAGCTGCTCTTCGACACCGGCATTCTCTCGGCCCTGGTTTTTCTCACCGGGGGAGCGACCAACCCGCTCGTCTCGCTCCTTCTGCCTCCGGTGGCGATCGCGGCACTGACACTGCCGCCGCGCTGCGTGGCCGCCGTCACCGCCATCGCCATCGCGGCCTATACCTTGCTCATGGCCTACTACCTGCCGCTTCCCCTGCCCGATGCCCACCGTGCCGCCAGTCTGCACCTGACCGGCATGTGGCTGACCTTCGCTGCGTCGAGCGCAATGATTGCCTGGTTCGTGGTGCGCATGACCCAGCTGATCCGTGCCCGCGATGCCGAGTTGGCGGCGGCGCGCGAACAAGGCCTGCGCGACGAGCGGGTCATGGCGATGGGAACGCTCGCCGCCGGCGCGGCGCACGAGCTGGGAACGCCGCTCGCCACCATGGCCCTGCTCGCCGGAGAAATTGCCACCACCCCGGACCTGCCGGAAGAGGTGAGCGAAGACCTGGCCCTGCTGCGGCAGCAGATCGGCGTCTGCAAGGAAATCATCACCGGCCTCTCGCGCCGCGCCGGGGCCGAACGTCTGGAAAACGTCGCCCACCTGCCCGCCGACCAGTGGCTGGAGCAGATCCGCCAGCATTGGCACGCCGCCCGGCCGCAAACCGCCAGCCGCCTCCATCGCCTGGGCGAGGGCGAAGCACCGGCCCTCCTTGCCGACCCGCGACTGGAACAGGCCCTGCTCAACCTCCTGAACAACGCCGCCAATGCAAGCCGTGACACGGTCGACATCGAAATCGACTGGAATGGGCAAACCCTGACCCTGGCCATTATTGACCACGGGCCAGGCTTTCCACCGGCGATCCTGGCCCAAGCCGGTCGCCAGGCCTTTCCCGCCCACGCTGGCGGCAGCGGTATCGGCCTGCTGTTGACCGACAGCGCCATCGCCCAGCTCGGAGGCCGCCTGCAGCTGGGCAATCTTCCGGGAGGCGGCGCCCGCGCCGCCATCCTGTTGCCGCTTACTACTTCCGCCGCCTGAATCCGCATGAACGAGAGCATCCTGATCATCGAAGACAATCCCAGCTTCAATGCCGTCCTGGTCCGTACCCTGACGCGTCGCGGCCACGCCGCGCGCGGCGCTCAGGACATCGAGAGCGCGCTGGCCCTGGCACGCACCCACGGCTGCGCCCGCGTGATTCTCGATCTCAACCTGAACGGACAATCGGGTCTGACACTGATCCCCGAATTACTCCAGATCGACCCGCAAGCTCGCATCGTCGTCCTCACCGGCTACGCCAGCATCGCCACCGCGGTCGACGCGGTCAAACTCGGTGCGATCCAGTACCTCGCCAAGCCGGTTGAAGTCGAAGCCATCCTCGCCGCCTTTGAGGACGATCTACCCGAATTCGACCTCCCCGCAGCCGACGGCCCCCTCTCGGTCGACCGCCTCGAATGGGAGCATATCCAGCGCGTGCTGGCGGAAAACGACGGCAACATCTCGGCCACGGCACGCGCCCTGAAAATGCACCGCCGCACTCTGCAACGCAAGCTCTCCAAGCGACCCGCCAGATCCTGACCCCGCCACCGGCCACGGTCTTCGAGCTGAAAAACCAGCCCGAGAACCTCGGCTCGGACGCTGATTTGACGCTAATTTCGCCGATAGACACAGGCTTTCCATCGGGCTATCCGCGTGTTTTCCAAAGCACCGGCCGGGTGAACACCCGCACACGCGGAGAACGCCAGGAGATCCGCGCCATCGGCAAGCTGTCTGCACCATTGGCGACCTGTCTGCGTCATCTGCGTCAAAACTGTTTTTGCCGGGTTCAATCGCGTCATCCGCGTCCGAACCTGGTTTTCAGGCTCAGTCCGTACGGGCGAAAGCGCCGGAAATGCGCTCGTCGCTGATGATCCGACCATCACGGAAGCGTACCTGGCGCTGTGCGTGCGCCGCGATGTCGGGCTCGTGCGTCACCAGCACGATGGTGATGCCCTCGGCGTTGAGTTCGCCGAACAGGCGCATGATCTCCTCGCTGGTCTGGCTGTCGAGGTTGCCGGTCGGCTCGTCGGCAAGCAGCAGCTGCGGCCGGTTGACCAGGGCCCGGGCAATCGCCACCCGCTGCTGCTGGCCGCCGGAAATCCGGCTCGGCAGCGAATCGGCGTAGCGCCCGAGGCCGACCCGGGCCAGCAGCTCGGCCGCGCGTGCCCGCCGCGCCGGCTTGTCGAGCCCGGCATAGACCAGCGGCAGCGCGACGTTGTCGAGCAGGCTCATCCGCGGCAGCAGGTTGAAGCCCTGGAAGACGAAGCCGAGCAGCCGATTGCGCAAGCCGGCGAGATGCTCGCGGTCGAGCAGGGCGACGTTCTGGCCGGCCAGGTAGTAGTCGCCGCCGCTCGGCGTATCGAGACAGCCGAGCAGGTTCATGAAGGTCGATTTGCCCGAACCGGACGGGCCCATGATCGCGATGTAGTCACCATGCTCAACCGCCAGGTCAACCCCGTGCAGCGCGGTGAAATCGCCGGCCGCGGTGCGGTAGGACTTGGCCAGCCCGGCGACGCGGATAACCGGTGCGGCGGTCATCAGAACATTCTCATCCCGACCGACGACGGCTTCTTGCCGTTGCCGTTCTCGCCGACGATGACCCGGTCGCCCGGCTTGAGTTCGCCGCCGACGACCTCGGTATTGCGGTTGTCGGTAATCCCGAGCTGCACCGCCACCGGCCGAATCTCGTCGCCGACCAGGACCTGGACCGTTCCCTGCTGGCCGTCGCCGCGCTTGCCCTTGCGCAGCCCGCCGCCCTCGCCCGGCTTGCCGGGCGCGGCGGCATTGCCGGGTTTATCGCCGGCCGCCTTGGCGCCTTCCGGCCGGGCATCCTCGGGCAGCTTGAAGCGCAAGGCGGCATTCGGCACGAGCAGGACGTTGTCGCGCCTGGCAACACCGATATTGACGTAAGCGGTCATCCCCGGCAGCAAGACCTGCTCGGGGTTGGCGACGGTAATGCGGACGTTGTAGGTGACGACGTTCTGCTGGTTGGTCGGGTTGAGGCGGATCTGCTGCACCTCGCCGGTGAAATTCCGGTTCGGGAAGGCGTCGACCGTGAACTTGGCCTTTTGCCCCTCGCGGATGTTGCCGATATCGGCTTCGGCAAAGCTGGTGTCGATCCGCATTTCCGACAGATCCTGCGCGATCTTGATCAGCACCGGCGTCTGGAAGCTGGCCGCGACGGTCTGCCCGAGATCGACGACGCGGTCGACGACGACGCCGGAAACCGGCGAGCGAATCACCGTGTTGCCGTGGTTGACCTTGTCTTTCTGCCACTGCGCCCGCGCCAGCGCCAGCTGCGCCCGTGCCGACTTGAGCGCCTGCTGCGACTGCTCGAATTCCTGGCGGGAGACGTATTCCTGGGCATACAACGACTGCATCCGGGTGGCGTTGGCCTGCGCCAGTTCCAGCGCCGATTCGGCATTGGCGACATTGGCCTCGCTTTGCTTGACCTGCGCCGCGAGCAGCGCATCGTCGAGTTCAAGCAAGGCCTGGCCGGCACCGACCTTGTCGTTGAAATCAACGTAGAGCTTGCGCACCGTACCCGACACCTGTGTACCGACATTGACCAGAACCACCGGATTCAGGGTGCCATTGGCCGAAACGCTCTGCTGCACCTCGCCGCGTTCGACCGGCTGGCTGCGGAAACGCTGCTCCGGGCGAGCGGCCTCGCGCTGCTTCTGGTACCACAAGCCGCCGGCAAGCAGTACCACGGTCAACAAGACAAAAACGACGATTTTCCCTTTGGCCTTCATCACCATCCTTCGTTCCCCGCCGTATCGGCTGCAAACCATCCCGGCTCAAGCCGCCCCAGTGACTGCGCCAAGCCGGCCCGCTGCACATTCCAGTCCAATTCGCTCTGAATCTGCTGCTGCCGTGCGCTGGCTTCCGCCGCCTGCGCCGTCAGCAGGTCGAGCACGGTGCCGACCCCGGCCTGGTAGCGGCCGAACGCGACCTTGGCCGACTGCTCGGCGCTGGCCAGCAAGTCGCCGCTGGCCTGCCAGGCCTCGGCCGCCGTCCGCAGCCCGTGCCAAGCCTTCCAGACGTCGAGCGCCACCTGGTTGCCCTGCCGCTCCTGCTGCGCCTGGCGCAATTCGCGCTGGGCCTCGGCCTGGCGGATGCGCCAGGTATTTTCGTGGCCGGTGTAAAGTGGCACATTCAGGGTCAGCCCGATGCTGCCGGCCTGCGTGTCGCGCCCCGCCAAGGTCTGCCACTGCGGCCCGGCCACCAGGCTCAGGCTGGGCTGGCCCTGCGCCCGCGCCGCCGCCAGGGCAGCCTCGGCGGCCCGGACCTGGGCCTCGGCAGCGAGCAGGTCGGGGCGCCGGCGCTGGGCGTCGGCGATCAGTCGTTCGACTTTATCCGTGAATTGCGGCAAGGAAGAGAGCGTCGGCAGCGGCGCCAGGACCAAGGGCTGCGCGGCGGAAAAACCCAGCGCATTGGCCAGGGTGCCGTAGGCATTTCTCAACTCTCCCTCGCTGCGTATCCGCGCCAACCTCGCCTGCGATCCGGCGGTACGGGCAAGCAGGCGATCGGCTGGCGTCGCCGTGCCGGCCCGGTAGCGCGCCTCGGCCGTTTCGAGGCTGCGAGCCGCCGCCGCTTCCGCCTGCTTGGCGGCAAGCAGGACGGCATTGAGCGCATGCGTGTTGTAGTAGGCCTGCAGGCTGGCAAAAAACACCGCTTGCAAGCTGGCATCGCGGCTTGCCAAGGCCGCAGCCAGCAATTGCCGGGCGTTTTCCGCGTTGGCCGCGCGCAGCCCGGAATCGTAGAGTAGCCAGCTCAGACTGAGCTCGGCCGTCTGCTGCCGGCTATCGACCTCGCCGCTACGCTTTTCCAGCCAACTCACCCGGGCGTCGACGCGGGGTCGCCAGGCGGCTTCGGCCATCCCCAGTTGCGCTGCCTGCACTCTCGCCTGCGCCCAGAGCTCGCGCGTCTGCGGATGCCGGCACAAGGCCAGGTCGACCGCCTCTACCACGGTCAACGGCGTTTCCGGGGTCTTTTTCCCGCAACCGGGAAAGAATCCCGCATCAGTCCCGGCGAAGGATCGAGGCCAATAATCATCGGCCGGCTCGGCAACGGCCGTGGCGGCCAGCGGGAAAAACACGAGCACCGCCAGCAAGCACCGCGCGAGCCCGCGCGCCTTCATCAAGCGGGAAAAAGCAGGCGCAATTTGAATGATGCCGGCAAGCCGCTGATCGCATGGATTTTCTGGCGCTTCAGCGGCGCGCCCGGCGGGTGTTTCGGCCGGGACCGGACAAGCCCGCGGGAAATCTGCGTTCATCTGCATCGGAGGTGAGGTTTTCGGGATCGGCGGCTAGTTTAACAGCCGATGCTGCTGGATCATGCCGCCGCCTGGAAAACTCAGGCTTGCGGCAGGGCGCCCAGGGCGGAAATATCGCGCCCGTCCGGCAAGGCAATCAGGCTCTGGCTGGCCAGTCCGCCGAACAGGTTTTCCTGGCATTGAAAGAAATTATCCGCCACGAAAAAGGGGCAGACGTGCCGCCAGAGGTGATAGCCCGCCTGGCGCAGTATCTCGCCACTCCGTTCCGCATCGCCCGCATTATCGGCGTTGACGAGCAGCACCGGGCGTTGTGAGGCAAGCAGGCGGCGTGCGCCGGCCAGGACCTCGGCAACCGCACCCGGCGTATCGATCACCAGGCAGTCGACCGGCCCCCAGTTTTCACCATCGAGCATCAGACCGGGTACCATTTTCTGCCAATCGGCCATGGGACGATGCTTGATCATGCCGAAATTGCCGCCCTCGGTACGGAACACCGGCTCATCGATCTCGACCGCTCCCGTTTGCGGACCGGCGTGGGCATGCACGATATGCAGGTTATCGACTTGATTGAGCACCCGGTTGGCGTGCAGCAGATCAACCATGCGCTGCGATTGCTCAATGGCGGTCAATCGGCCCTCGGCACCGGCCAGGCGAGCCAGAGGAATGGCGTGTGCGCCAAAGCCGGCGCCGACTTCGACCACGTGCGCCCCCGGTGCGAAGAGCGCCGCCAGCAATTTGAGCAGGCCCTCGGTCCACTCGCCGTACTCGGTCATTGCCTTGCCGATGTAGGCATCGTTTCCTGGCAGCAGGAACTGGCCGTGGCGACAGGCATGCACGCCCAGGGCATCGATTTCGTGGTCGGCACGCGGCAGTTGGGGCTGGGCCAGGTGCTGCTCGATGGCGGCAATTGACTCCTGCCGCTTGCGGTCGATCAACAGTGCCTTGAAATTGACGCCAATGGCGGCCTGGAACTGCTCCAGCGTGCGCCGCCGGCCAATGCCATAACGTTCGATTTCGAGCAGGGCCTCGGCATCGGCGGTACGCTCGATGCCGAGCACATGGCGAATGCGCTTGTAAGACCTGCGGTTGATCTCCGGCCAGCGCTCCTTGTCGTCGTCCCAGTGGTGGGGCGCCTCCTTGCGCTCGTAGTAATGATGAATCAGGCACTTGTGCGGGGTATGGCCATCCCAGCCGTGAGTGTAATAACGGGCGGCGTGGGTCACTTCCTCGCCGATGAAGTAGATGTGGGGATCGTAGGGAACTTCGACGAACATCTCCCGGTGACCGAAGAGATAGCCGCCGGCCATCAGGTAGGACGGTAGCGGCCGGGGCATGTCGAGCAGAACCGAGTTCATCGACATCACACGCTCGAAGAATTTCACCGGTACCAGGCGCGGCGTGTTGAAGCGGCGCTCGTCGGGCGGTACGTAACCGGCAGGATAGGTCGACAGGAAGGCCCGCGGATTACCCGTCTGGCGCAACATCTCGATCATTTCGACATCCCAGCCCTCGGCAAAACGCATGTGCGAGTCGATCAGCAGCACATATTCCTGCTCACCCAGCAGCGACAGGGCCTTGGCCTTGGCCCAGCAGGCTCCCCGCGCATCGGCCAGCGGCACGTCGATGACCTGGACTTGTCCGGGGCGCGGGCAAGGCTCGCTGAAGCACTCCCGGTCCAGTTCGGGATCGAACTGCCAGCAGATACCCACCGCGATCCGCTCGGGAAAACGCGCCGCCTCGAAGAGATTTTTCAAGGTCCATTGGCACTCCCGATCCCGGTAACTGGCAATGGCAACAAAAATATTTTCCATCAATCGCGAATCCTCACCTTTCGTTTCACGTTGAACTCGAAAAAGCTCGGTTCAGACGCAGACTTCGCTGATAACAGCCGATTTTCCAATGACTTATCCTGGCATTTCCATCCAGGCATTTCCGAAGCAACTGCCGGATGTGGAATCCCCGCGCATGCCCCAAGCACCGGAAAATCCGCCTCGCCCACCTTGCTTCCGCGTCATTTGCGTCAAAACTGCCTTTTCCCGCCGCTGACGCCTCAGTTTGCAGGCAACTGCTCGACTGACCAGACCCCCAGGCGCTTGTTGCCTCCTTCATTAAATTGCAGGATCGGTGCCGGCAGGTTGAAGGGAGGGGCCTGCAAATCGACGGGATGCCAGTAACCGCTGGGACGCCAGCGATTTTGCACGCCACTGTCGACACTCGTCGTTGCCAACAGATAACGGGCGCCGCTGCGACGGAATTTCTGCAAGGCCATCAGCGCGGCATCGAGCGACAAGTGGGTCAGGCAGTCGCGACAAACAATGGCATCGCATTCGGGCAAAACGTCGGTAACGATGTCGGCCGGAGAAAAAAACAGGTTCTTCCGGCCTTGATGCTTCTGGCGCAACTCCGCAACCAGCTCCGGGACGATGTCGAATCCCAGATAGAAGCGCAGGGATGGTGCCAGCTGCTGCATCCAGTTGAGATCGCCGCAACCGGCATCGGCGACGATCCGTACCCCGAGAAAACGCCAAGTCTGTTCCAACCAGAGGCGCAAGCCGGCGGTAGCCGCCAGGGTCGAGCCCTGTCCCGAGCGCGTTTCCTCGCAGCCCCAGAGATTGCGCCGCCAGATATCGGTAAAGACGCGCTGGCGCGCACCGATCTGGGGCTCGACATCCGCCGCCGCCGCCGGCGTCATCAAGGGCATTCCCTTGTAGAGCCGGGCACTGAAATCGATGGCGGAAAACTGCTCGTACTCGGCCAGCGAGCGCCGGCTACCGAGGGAGTAGGCTTCGATGTCGCGCAGTGCCTCGTCGCCGGGACGCCCCTCCTGCTTGAGCAGATACGCGATCCGCTCCCTGGCCAGCCGGTTGATATCACCCCAGTTGCCCCGATCCTTCCAATGACGCGGGCGTTCCGGCTGCGGCCCGTAGTTGTGGTAGGCCAGCGCCTGATTGGGCTGGCGGATATCCCAGCCATGCGTCCACAAGCGCAACGCAAGCATGATTTCCTCGCCCTCGAAGTACAGATAGGGATCGTAGGCCAGTTCCCGCAGACAGGCGGCCGGAGCGAAGAACATGCCGGCGCTGACGAAGGGCGACAAGGCCGGGATTGCGCCGGCCGGGTCCAGCGGTGAAAGCGTGGAACTCAGGGTCAACACGCCATGGACGTCAAAACCCTTGGGACGCATCGTCACCAGTTGCCGGGGAGAGAACTGATCCGGCGGCGTGAATGCCAGCGGATAAGTCGACAGTACATTCCGCTCTCCCGGGCAACGGGCCAGCATCTGCAGCAGGCACTCGTCCCAGGCATCGACAAAGCGCATGTGGCTGTCGATCTGGAAATAATAATCCTCGCCGGCATACAGGGTCTGCACCTTGGCCCTGGCCCAGCAAGCGCCCCGGCTCTCGGCCGCGTGAACCTCGAGTATCCGTATCTGCCCCGGAAAGGCCGCCGTCGTCTCGGCTGGAACGCCGCAGTCACGATCGTCGTCAGGCGCGCGTTGCAGGCAGATGCCGATGAAGATGCGCCCAGGATCGCTGGCCCGCTCCAGCAGGCTGCGAACGGTGTTGCCCAGATCCGGATCCCGATAACTGGCGATGGAGACAAAAATGGTCGGCCGCTGTGCTTCCATGAGAAAAAATCCGGACAAAACCGAAAAACCCGCCTGACGAAGGCGTTCGTGACGGCAAAACGCTGAGTGCGCGACATGTTGCAAGACGCCCCCTTGCGGAGGCGTCTCGATGTCGTGAGGATACTACCCGCTCCCTCCCGGCACTACCACTCGATCTTGTCGATGTTGTCGAACGAAAGATCGCCATCTTCGGTATGGATCACCCCGGACTTGCCTTCGGTGTCGAAGAAACCATGCGCGCTGGCATTGACGATCTTTTCTCCCTCGACCTCCAGGGTCCAGCTACCGGACGCCAGCGACGCCGCCGGCCCACCGTCCATGTCGACTTCGATCACGTCCGTCCATGATCCCTTGCCGCCATCGACCGTCACTCCGCCCTCGAAATCGCGGAAGATGAAGGTATCGTCGCCATCGCCGCCATGGAGGGAAACATTGTCGAACTCGCCGGCAAAGCGGTCGTCGCCGTCGCCTCCGTAAAGTTCGACATCCTTGAAGCTGCCGTCGATATCAAGCGCTTGCGGCTCGGTGCCGGCCGCGGCTACCCTGACCACGCCGCCATCCACGTCAGGATCGGACCAGTGCAGTTGGTCGGCATCGATCGAGGTGACCTTGCTGCCGCCAAAAGTCGTCCCGCCACCCGTCAGGTAAGGAGAGAGTCCCTCGCTGGACGGATTGATCTGCTGCCCGTCCGAATCGTAGAAATACTGACCCGCCTTGATGAAGTAAGCCTGAACCTCACCGCCGTACAGGCGCTCGATGTCGCCGATGTAGCCGGCGGGGTGCGAAGGATCCTTGACATCACCGCTGTAGTCGTCAATCTTCACGGCGACCAGCGCACCGCTGGCTTTCTCGACCAGCATCAGCACATTGGAAATACCGTACGGAATATTGGCAACGGGTTCCGGTTCCTTGTCGTCATCGACAATCGTCGTCGTCACCTGGCCGCTGTAATTCACCGTGTCGTATTGCCCCGCCAGGCTCCAGTTATTGTCCAGCGAGAGCGTGAATTTCTCCGTCGGCTCCGGCAGCGTGTCCGCCAGGGCGGCGATGCTGAAGCTCGTACCCACCGTCGCCGTGATCGTCGGGCTGGCCTGGTAGTCGCTTCCCCGCGTCGCCGTATCCCCGGCACCGCCAACACCCACCGTCACCGTCCCGCCCGGCTGCGTATCCAGCGGCATTCCCGCAGCATCCACCGCCAGCACCACATAGGTTCCCGCCGTCGGAAAACCACCCGCCGTCCCCGGCTCCGCAATCTCGTTCGCCGCCACGTAATTGCCATCAACCACCGCGAATAGCCGCAAACTGGCGCTCTCGACGACATCGGGGATATCCTTGCCTTCAAGGTTGATTGTCAGCGTGTTATCCACGCTGTCGCCGTCCTTGTCGATCACCTGATAGGTAAAGGTGTGCGTCAGCTGCCCGCCGTTCGCCAGTTGCGCCTTGGTCGCCGCGTTCAGCACAAACGTGTAGCCGCCTTCCGCATCCACTTGCAGCGTGCCGTAGGGGTTGCTCAGATCGCCCCAGGCTATCCTTCCCAGCCCGTCCGCACCCGGTTTTGCGCAGACCGTTCCGCTCAGGCTGTCGTTTTCCACGGTCGACTCGATGCTGGCGTAAATTCCAAAGCTGTTGTTCGCGCCTTCATTGGTGTAGATCGTCTTCACCAGCTGGCCCGACGCATCCTTGAATCCTTCCAGCCGCAGGGTGTAGTCCTGGCCTGCGATATTCACCACGATGTCGTTCTGCGGCAGCTTGATGATGTCTCGCGAACTCTGCACATTGCTGCTGTTCGGCGTCTCGTTGTGGTCAAGCAGCAGGTCCAGATTGACCGGTACGGCTACCGTCGAACCGTTGAATTCCAATTCCAGGTCCAGACGCAGGTGGACCGTGTCCAGTTCCGAACTGTTCGAGGTGATCGCCCAGTTGTTGTGCGTGAAGTCCGCCAGCTTGAATACCGTGCCACTGCTGACTTCCATCCCCTGTGCCGTGGCCAGCTGCGGGTTGTCCACCAGCGTATATCCCGATTGCTGCGGGCTTCCCGAGGCCTTGGTCCCCCAGCTCAGCCGATCAGTGTAGCTGTCTCCATCGGTATTCTGCTGCGTCACCTGCTGCGTTCCTCCCTCGAAGACCGGATTCGTGAAGCCGCCCTTGAGGTTCTTCACCACAATCTGCTCCTGCCCCAGTGTCAGCGTCCGCTCCAGCTCGCAGGCTACCGGACGGTCATCTTCCACCGTCACCGTCAGGCTGCCGCTTCCCGTGGCCTTGCCATCGCTGGCCAGAATGCCCACCTTGAACGTCACGCTGTCTTCACTACCGGTATCCGGATGATCTACCGGTGCGGATTGCTTGACCTGGTAATTCCCGTCCGCGTCGATCGTGATGCGCAGCACTTCCGTTCCCGCAGCCTTGCCTACCAGCAGCTGCGTTCCCTGGCCTTCCCAGACCACCGCCACACCACCCGACGACAGGTTTTCCGTCGGCACTTCCAGCTTCAGTGTTACCGGATCGCCATTCGCATCCGAGAAACTTACCGTCCCACTGACCGTGGTCGCATCCGTGGTGTCCGGGTTGCCCGTCGTATCCTTCAGGCCACCGCTCAGCCCTTCATCCGAAACATGTACCGTCGCGGAACCGACCTCCGGTGCGAGGTTCGTTCCCGTATTGACAATCGTCGTCGTCACCTGGCCGCTGTAATTCACCGTGTCGTATTGCCCCGCCAGGCTCCAGTTATTGTCCAGCGAGAGCGTGAATTTCTCCGTCGGCTCCGGTAGCGTGTCCGCCAGGGCGGCGATGCTGAAGCTCGTGCCCACTGTCGCCGTGATCGTCGGGCTGGCCTGGTAGTCGCTTCCCCGCGTCGCCGTATCCCCGGCTCCGCCAACACCCACCGTCACCGTTCCGCCCGGCTGCGTATCCAGCGGCATTCCCGCGGCATCCACCGCCAGCACCACATAGGTCCCCGCCGTCGGCAAACCACCCGCCGTCCCCGGCTCCGCAATCTCGTTCGCCGCCACGTAATTGCCATCAACCACCGCGAACAGCCGCAGACTGGCGCTGGTGGGCTGGGGTGCCGGAACAGTATCCATATTGATGGTCAAGGTCGCACCGGCGCGATCACCGTCCGTATCCCGGATCACGTACTGGAATTCGTCCTCGGCCTCACCCGCCACGTCGTAGCGGATGCCCTTGACGAAATAGTCGCTGCTGTCCGCCGCATTGATCGACGGATTCCCATAGGGCTTGCTGCTGAAGACCAGGTACTGGAAGCTGCCGCCGTCGCTCAGTTGTATCGTCGCCGATCCTTGGTGTTCATTGACGTAAGTCACGGTCGACGCGTTCAGCGTCCCGGAACCGACCAGCCGGCCGGCCGCGTCGAAGGCTTCCCATCGCCCTTGCTCGTTGTCTCCGCCCGTTCCACCGTTGTCGTTCTGGTACAGGTTGCTCAGTTCAACGACCGCCTTGGTCGCCGAGACCTTGAGATC
>NZ_JAKLLH010000035.1 GCF_023150235.1 Azonexus sp. | reverse complement strand
TGGTAATGCCGGGTGACAACATCCAGATGACCGTCAAGCTGATCGCTCCGATCGCCATGGAAGAAGGTCTGCGCTTCGCGATCCGCGAAGGTGGTCGTACCGTTGGTGCTGGCGTCGTCGCCAAGATCATCGAGTAATTTTTCTTGTGTGCCGAGAGTCGCGATTTCGGGGCTCTCGGCAGATTTGTTCTTTGTCTCCGCTCTTTGGAAGTTATTATGCAAAACCAGAAAATTCGCATTCGCCTGAAGGCTTTTGACTATCGTCTGATTGACCAGTCTGCTCAGGAAATTGTGGAAACCGCCAAGCGCACTGGCGCTGTGGTTCGTGGTCCTGTGCCGTTGCCTACGCGTAAGCAGCGTTTTGACATTCTGCGTTCCCCGCACGTGAATAAGGCTTCTCGCGATCAGCTTGAGATCCGTACTCATCAGCGCTTGATGGATATTGTTGATCCTACCGATAAGACAGTTGACGCATTGATGAAGCTGGATCTTCCCGCTGGCGTTGACGTTGAAATCAAGTTGCAGTAAGTCATAAAAGGCGGATATAATCCGCTTTTTTCGGGGGTGGCCGTTTGCGGCTACCCATTTGTTGTTTTACATCGACCGGCCAATCGCAGCCGGCGATGAGGAGAATAACCATGAGTCTAGGCCTTGTTGGTCGCAAGGTGGGCATGACTCGCATTTTTGCCGAAGATGGCGTGTCCATTCCGGTGACTGTGCTTGATGTGTCCAATAATCGTGTGACCCAAGTCAAAACGCCGGAGATCGACGGCTATGCAGCTGTTCAGGTCGCTTTCGGCATGCGCCGTGCCTCGCGTGTTACCAAGCCTTTGGCGGGACATCTCGCCAAGGCTGGGGTTGAGGCTGGGCACGTTCTCAAGGAATTTCGTATCGATGCCGACCAGCTGGCTGGTCTGAGGGCAGGGGATCAGATTTCTGTCACTCTCTTCAGTGAGGGGCAGAAAGTTGATGTGACTGGCCAAAGCATTGGTAAGGGTTTCCAAGGGGGCATCAAGCGCCATAATTTTTCATCCAATCGCGCATCCCATGGCAACTCCGTGTCGCACAACGCGCCGGGGTCGATCGGTATGGCACAGGATCCGGGGCGTGTTTTCCCCGGTAAGCGCATGGCGGGTCACTTGGGTGATGTACAGGTTACTACCCAGAGCTTGACTGTTGTTCGTGTTGACGCCGAGCGTCAGCTCCTTTTGATTAAGGGCGCTGTTCCTGGGGCGAAAGGCTCTGACGTGGTCGTGCGTCCGGCGGTTAAGGCATAAAGGGGGCGTCATGGAACTCAAGGTAATTAACGAACAAGGTCAGGAAGCTGCAAAGCTTGAGGCTTCCGACATCCTGTTTGCTCGTGAGTTTAACGAGGCGCTTGTCCATCAGATCGTTGTCGCCTATCAGGCGAATGGTCGTGCCGGTAATCGCAAGCAGAAAGATCGCTCCGAAGTTAAGCACACCACGACCAAGCCGTGGCGTCAAAAGGGCACCGGCCGTGCGCGTGCCGGTAGCAACGGCTCCCCGCTGTGGCGCGGGGGTGGTCGAATCTTCCCGAACTCTCCGGAAGAGAATTTTACTCAGAAAGTTAATAAGAAGATGTTCCGCGCAGGGATGGCTTCTATTCTTTCGGAATTGGCGCGTCAGGATCGCTTGGTTGTGGTGGAAGACATCGCTGTGGATGCTCCCAAGACCAAGTTGTTTAGCCAGAAGCTGAAGAATATGGGTCTGGAGGGTAATCTGCTGGTGGTTACCGATGTTCTCAATGAGAACCTCTATCTCTCTTCCCGCAATCTGCCTAACGTGCTTGTACTCGAGGCTCAGGAAGCGGATCCGGTTTCGCTGGTGCGTTTTGGCAAAGTGGTAGTCACCAAGAGCGCTGTCGCCAAATTCGAGGAGATGTGGGGATGAATCAAGAACGTCTGATGCAGGTGCTGCTGGCGCCGCAGATCTCCGAAAAAGCCACGTTCGTTGCTGAAAAGAACGAGCAAGTCGTTTTCCGCGTTGCGTCTGATGCCACCAAGCCCGAGGTTAAGGCAGCCGTTGAGCTACTCTTCAAGGTTGAAGTTGAGTCGGTTCAAGTAAGCAATGTAAAGGGTAAGGTTAAGCGCTTCCGCGGTGCTGTTGGTCGTCGTAAAGGCTGGAAAAAGGCTTTTGTTTGCCTTAAGCCTGGTCAGGAGATCAACTTCGTAGAAGGGGGTAATTCCTAATGGCTCTGGTAAAAGTTAAGCCGACTTCTCCTGGTCGTCGTGCTGTTGTTCAAGTTGTCAATTCTGCTCTCCACAAGGGAAAGCCGTTTGCCGCGCTGCTGGAATCTCAGTCCAAGCACTCCGGTCGCAACAATAATGGCCGTATAACTGTCCGCCATCAAGGCGGTGGGCACAAGCAGGCCTATCGCGTGGTTGACTTCAAGCGCAACAAAGATGGTATCCCCGGCAAGGTTGAGCGCCTGGAATATGATCCCAATCGCACGGCCAACATTGCGCTGGTTTTGTATGCTGATGGCGAACGCCGCTACATCATTGCCAACAAGGGAATGGCAGCTGGTCAGCTGGTGATGAGCGGTTCCGAGGCTCCGATCAAATCTGGCAATGCTCTGCCGATCCGAAATATTCCGGTCGGTACCACCATTTGCTGTGTTGAGATGCTTCCTGGCAAGGGGGCACAAATTGCCCGCTCGGCCGGTACCTCGGTCCAGTTGCTGGCCCGCGAAGGTGTCTACGCCCAGATTCGCCTCCGCTCCGGTGAGGTGCGCCGCGTTCACGTCGAGTGCCGCGCCACCATCGGTGAGGTTGGTAATGAAGAAAATAACCTGCGCAAGATCGGTAAGGCCGGTGCTCAGCGTTGGCGTGGCATTCGCCCGACGGTTCGTGGTACTGCAATGAACCCGATCGATCACCCGCACGGTGGTGGTGAAGGTCGTACCGGTGAAGGCCGCGTTCCGGTTAACCCGTGGGGTCAGCCCACCAAGGGTTATCGTACTCGCAAGAACAAGCGCACGAACAGCATGATCGTTCAGCGTCGTCATAAGCGTTAAGGGGTAGGAAATGGGACGTTCTCTTAAAAAGGGCCCGTTTGTTGATGCGCACCTGATCGACAAAGTCGAGGCGGTGCGTGCTTCCAACGACAAGCGCCCGATCAAGACCTGGTCGCGTCGCTCGACGATCCTCCCCGAGTTCATCGGTCTGACGATTGCGGTCCACAATGGCAAGCAGCATATTCCGGTTTTCGTTACCGAAAACATGGTCGGTCACAAGCTTGGCGAATTTTCGCTGACCCGTACGTTCAAGGGTCACACCGCCGGCAAAAAGGCCAAGAAGTAAGGAGCTGAAATGGAAACTCGTGCAAGTTTGCGAGGCGTACGCCTCTCCGCGCAAAAAGGTCGTCTGGTTGCCGACCTGGTGCGCGGCAAGCCGGTTGCTCAGGCTCTGAACATCCTGGCTTTTTGCCCTAAGAAGGGTGCTGGCATTGTCAAGAAGGTGCTGGAATCAGCGATTGCCAATGCTGAACACAACGACGGTGCGGATATTGACGAGCTGAAGGTCAAAACCATCTACGTGGAAAAAGGGATGGTTCTGAAGCGTTTCACAGCTCGTGCCAAGGGGCGTGGCAATCGGATCATCAAGCCGACATGCCATATCTATCTGGCCGTTGGTAACTAAGGAGAAGCCATGGGACAGAAAATTCATCCGACAGGCTTCCGTCTGGCCGTCACCAAAAACTGGAACTCCCGCTGGTATGCTAGCAGCAAGGATTTTCCGGGCATGCTCCAGGAAGATGTCAAGGTCCGCGAGTATCTGAAGCGTAAGTTGGCACATGCCTCGGTTGGTCGTGTCTTGATCGAGCGTCCTGCCAAGAATGCCCGCGTTACCGTTTACTCCGCCCGTCCGGGTGTGGTTATCGGGAAAAAAGGCGAGGATATCGAGACTCTGCGTGCTGATCTTCAGCGCATCATGGGCGTGCCGGTTCATGTCTCCATTGAGGAGATTCGCAAGCCGGAGCTTGATGCTCAGTTGATTGCTGACTCGATTGCTCAGCAGCTTGAAAAGCGGATCATGTTCCGTCGTGCCATGAAGCGTGCGATGCAGAACGCGATGCGTTTGGGTGCTCAAGGGATCAAGGTCATGAGCGCTGGTCGTTTGAATGGCGCCGAGATCGCTCGTAGCGAGTGGTATCGCGAGGGGCGCGTGCCTCTCCATACCCTGCGGGCCGACATTGATTACGCAACCTCCGAAGCTCGTACTACCTATGGTGTCATCGGCATCAAGGTATGGGTGTACAAGGGGGATTTGCTTGATCGTAATGAACAGCCAGAAGTAGCTGAGCCTGCTGCCGACGAACGCCGTGGGCGTCGTGCTCCTGGTCGGCCGGAAGGTGATCGTCCGCGTACCAGGGTTGCAAAGAAGGCAGATGGTAACGAGGCTGCTCCGGGCAAGCGTGTAAGAAAGGCAGGTGCTTAACATGCTGCAACCAAATCGTCGTAAATTCCGCAAGGAGCATAAGGGCCGTAATGAGGGCCTGGCTACGCGCGGTGCCAAGGTGTCATTTGGTGAGTGGGGCCTCAAGGCGACGGGGCGGGGCCGTTTGACTGCTCGTCAAATCGAGGCTGCTCGTCGTGCGATGACCCGGCATATCAAGCGTGGTGGTCGTATCTGGATCCGTATTTTCCCGGACAAGCCGATTTCGAAAAAGCCTGCCGAAGTTCGTATGGGTAACGGTAAAGGCAATCCGGAGTATTGGGTGGCCGAGATTCAGCCGGGTAAAGTCTTGTATGAGATGGATGGTGTCAGTGAGGCATTGGCTCGCGAGGCGTTTGCACTTGCCGCAGCCAAGCTGCCCATTGCTACCACCTTCGTGACTCGTCATCTGGGGTAATCATGAAAGCTAGTGAACTGAGAACCAAGAGCGTGGACGAGCTCAAGCAGGAACTGCTGGACTTGCTGAAGGCGCAGTTTGGTCTGCGTATGCAGCTGGCTACCCAGCAGTTGGGCAATACCAGCCAAATTTCCAAGGTGCGTCGTGATATTGCACGCGTTCGCACGCTTCTTCGTGAAAAGGCGGTGCAGCAATGAGCGAAACCAGCATCAAGCGTACCCTGATCGGGCGTGTGGTTAGTGACAAGATGGATAAGACGGTAACCGTCCTGGTCGAGCGCAAGGTCAAGCATCCGATGTACGGAAAGGTAATGATCCGTTCCAAGAAGTACCATGCTCACAACGAGGGTAATCTGGCCAAGTCTGGCGATCTGGTAGAGATCATCGAGACGCGACCGGTTTCCCGCACCAAGGCGTGGGCTGTAACCACAGTGCTCGAAAAAGCAGTTGTGATTTAATCGCATCCCCCTCTTGTCAGGTCTCTAAAGAAGCCGGTATAATCCGGCTTCTTTTTTGTGACCCGTGTCTCGGGTTGCGAATTCGTTCAACCCGCACGGGTTCCAAGACTGACCGCTGAGGCGGGTTAAGTTGGAGTTTAATTAAATGATTCAGATGCAGACGATTCTGGACGTCGCCGATAATACCGGTGCGCGTTCGGTGATGTGTATCAAGGTTCTGGGTGGTTCCAAGCGCCGTTACGCAGGTATTGGCGACATCATCAAGGTGAGTATCAAGGATGCGGCACCGCGTGGTCGCGTCAAGAAAGGTGATGTCTACAACGCTGTGGTGGTGCGAACCGCCAAGGGTGTACGTCGCCCGGATGGCTCCCTGGTACGCTTTGACGGCAATGCAGCCGTTCTTCTCAATAACAAGCTTGAGCCGATTGGCACTCGTATCTTTGGGCCCGTTACGCGCGAATTGCGCACCGAGCGCTTCATGAAGATCGTGTCTCTGGCTCCGGAAGTTCTCTAAGGGGTCGGTCGTGGAAAAGATCCGCAAAGGCGACGAGATTATTGTCCTTGCTGGCAAGGATAAGGGCAAGCGTGGCACCGTGCTGCAGCGAGTTGATGCTGAGCATGTGGTTGTCGAGGGTGTCAATCGTGCAAAGAAGCACGTCCGTCCGAACCCGATGAAGGGTGTGGCTGGTGGCATTGTTGATAAGGATATGCCGATCCATATTTCCAATGTGGCCCTTTATAACGCGGTGGCCGGCAAGGCAGACCGCGTTGGCTTCAAGGTTTTGGAAGATGGTCGCAAGGTTCGCGTGTTCAAGTCGAACGGCGAGCCGGTGAACGCTTAAGGGGTTGCTCATGGCACGTTTGCAGCAGTTTTATAAAGACACAGTTGCAGCCGAATTGCAAAAGCAGTTTGGCTACAAGTCAGTCATGGAAGTGCCGCGCATCACCAAAATTACCCTCAATATGGGTGTGGGTGAAGCAGTGGCGGACAAAAAAGTTCTTGAGAACGCGATTGGCGACATGCAGAAGATCGCCGGTCAGAAGCCCGTCTCTACCAAGGCGCGCAAGTCTATTGCCGGATTCAAGATTCGTGATGGCTATCCCATCGGTTGCATGGTTACCCTGCGCGGGCCGAGGATGTTCGAATTTCTGGATCGCCTGGTGACGATTGCTCTGCCGCGTGTGCGCGATTTTCGCGGTATCTCCGGCAAGGGTTTCGACGGTCAGGGTAATTACAACATGGGCGTCAAGGAACAGATCATTTTCCCGGAAATCGAATACGACAAGATCGATGCGCTCCGTGGCATGAATATCAGTATCACGACGACTGCAAAGACCGATGCAGAGGCGAAGGCGCTTCTCACGGCTTTTAAGTTCCCGTTCAAGAATTGAGGCAATCATGGCGAAACTTGCTCTGATCAATCGCGAAGAAAAGCGCCGTAAGCTGGTGGCCCAGTACGCTGGCAAGCGTGCTGCGCTGGAAGCTGTTATCAATAACGTAAGTCTGTCTGACGAGGAGCGCTTTGAGGCTCGTCTGAAGCTGCAGGCTCTGCCCCGTAACTCCAGTCCGACTCGTCTGCGCAATCGCTGCCAGCTGACTGGTCGTCCCCGGGGTGTTTTCCGTAAATTCGGTCTGTGTCGTAACAAGATCCGCGAACTTGCTTTCAATGGCGAGATTCCGGGTGTTGTTAAAGCCAGCTGGTAATTCAGGAGTTACAGAATATGGCAATGAGCGATCCGATCGCGGATATGCTGACTCGCATCCGCAACGCCCAGCTCGCTGAAAAGGCGTCTGTCTCCGTTCCGTCTTCCAAACTCAAGCTCGCTATTGCAGCTGTTTTGAAGGACGAAGGTTATATCGAGGATTTCGCAGTTCGTCAGGCTGACGGAAAAGCGAATCTTGAGATTGGGCTGAAGTACTACGCTGGTCGTCCGGTTATCGAGCGTATCGAGCGTGTTTCCAAGCCTGGTCTGCGTATCTACAAGGGCTGTGAAGATATTCCTCGTGTTATGAATGGCCTGGGTGTGGCAATTGTGTCTACTCCCAAGGGAGTGATGACCGACCGCAAGGCGCGTGCCACCAAAGTGGGTGGTGAAGTGCTCTGTATCGTCGCGTAAGGGGTACTGATCATGTCTCGTATTGGTAAGAATCCCGTTGTATTGCCCGCCGGTGTTGAAGTCGTGGTTGGTGAGCAGATCGTCGTCAAGGGGCCTTTGGGTTCTTTGAAGGCAGCCAATCATCCCGCTGTCACCGTTGAGGTTGAAGCTGGTGCTGTTTCCGTGAGCAAAGTCGAAGGCGTGGCTGGCGCTTCAGCGATGTGGGGCACGATGCGTGCGAACATTGCGAATATGGTTGCCGGTGTCTCCAAGGGCTTCGAGCGCAAGCTTCAACTGGTTGGCGTCGGCTATCGTGCCCAGGCGCAGGGTGACGTGCTCAACCTGTCTCTCGGTTTTTCGCATCCGGTTGCCCACAAGATGCCTGCAGGTATCAAGGTAGAGTGTCCGACTCAGACCGAAGTGATCATCAAGGGGTCTGACAAGCAGCAAGTCGGTCAGGTTGCCGCCGAAATTCGTGCTTATCGCAAGCCGGAGCCCTATAAGGGCAAAGGCGTTCGCTACGCGAACGAAGTGGTGGTTATCAAGGAAACCAAGAAGAAGTAAGGGTGGCATATGTTTAACAAGAAGCAAGCGCGTTTGCGCCGTGCCCGCAAAACCCGGGCCAAAATCGCCGAACTCAATGCTGTGCGCTTGTGCGTTAATCGCACTAACTGCCACATTTATGCGCAGGTCATTTCCGCTTGCGGTGGAAAAGTCCTGGCTTCGGCTTCCTCTCTCGACAAGAACGTTCGGGATACCGTTGCCAACGGTGGCAACAAGGTGGCTGCAGCAGCGATCGGTAAGTTGATTGCCGAGCGCGCCAAGGCTGCTGGTATCGAGCAGGTCGCTTTCGACCGTTCCGGTCATCAGTACCATGGACGTATTCAGGCGCTGGCGGAAGCTGCGCGTGAAGCCGGGTTGAAGTTCTAAGCGACGCTGACAGAACGAGGTTAAGAAATGGCTAAACCTGAAAGAAACAAGAAGCCGCAACAGGCGGAAGAGCGCGATGATGGTTTGCGCGAGAAGATGGTTGCGGTTAATCGTGTCACCAAAGTCGTCAAAGGCGGTCGTATTCTCGGCTTTGCCGCGTTGACCGTGGTTGGCGACGGCGACGGCGCAATCGGCATGGGTAAGGGCAAGTCCCGCGAAGTGCCGGTGGCAGTTCAAAAGGCGATGGATGAAGCTCGTCGCAAGATGGCCAAGGTCAGCCTTCGGAACGGTACGGTTCACCATACCGTGATGGGGCGTCATGGCGCGACTACCGTCATGATCCAGCCGGCGCCCGAGGGTACCGGCATCATCGCCGGTGGTGCGATGCGTGCAGTCTTCGAGGTGGTCGGCGTTACCAACGTCGTCGCCAAGGCTCACGGCTCCACCAATCCCTACAACATCGTGCGTGCCACCATTGACGGTCTGTCCAAGGTGAATACGCCTGCCGAGATTGCCGCCAAGCGTGGATTGACGGTCGAACAGATCCAGGGGTAAGCAATGAGTGACAAGAAAATCAAGGTGACACTCGTCAAGAGTGTTATCGGTACGAAGCAGGATCATCGTGCAACGGTTCGCGGTCTGGGCCTGCGCAAGTTGAACAGTTCGTCCGAACTTCTGGATACCCCGGCCGTACGCGGCATGATCCAGAAGGTTCAGTATCTCGTTAAGGTTGAGGGCTAACCATGCGCTTGAATACCATTCAGCCCGCCGAGGGCTCCAAGCACGCTGCCAAGCGAGTCGGTCGTGGTATCGGTTCCGGCTTGGGAAAGACTTGCGGTCGTGGGCATAAGGGCCAGAAGTCGCGCTCCGGCGGTTTCCATAAGGTCGGTTTCGAGGGCGGTCAGATGCCCCTGCAGCGTCGTTTGCCGAAGCGTGGCTTCAACTCGCTGACGCGTGCACGCAACCACGAGGTTCGCTTGACGGATCTCGAGAACCTGCCGATCGACGAGATCGATCTGCTGGCACTGCAGGCCGCCGGTATCGTTCCGGCGAACGCACTTTCCGCTAAGGTCATCCTGGCCGGTGAAATCAGCCGCAAGGTAGTCCTCAAGGGCGTTGGTGCGACCAAGGGTGCCAAGGCAGCAATTGAAGCTGCCGGCGGCTCGGTCGCTGAGTAAGTTGCAGAGAGGTCAGAACGTTGGCAGCCAATCCGAATACTGTCGCCAAAGGTGGTAAGTTTGGCGATCTCAAGCGCCGTCTCTGGTTTTTGCTGGGCGCGCTGGTGGTCTATCGAATCGGGGCGCACATCCCCGTTCCCGGTATCGACCCCAACGTTCTGTCCGACCTGTTTAATTCGCAGCAAGGGGGCATCCTGGGCATGTTCAACATGTTCTCGGGGGGGGCTCTCTCGCGCTTCACCATTTTCGCGCTGGGAATCATGCCGTACATTTCGGCATCGATCATCATGCAGCTCATGACCGTTGCCAGCCCTCAGCTTGAGGCTCTCAAGAAAGAGGGTGAGGCGGGTCGGCGCAAGATTACGCAGTACACACGCTACGGAACCGTACTTCTTGCCCTCTTCCAGGGCCTGGGTATCGCCATTGCTCTTGAGGCACAGCCTGGTTTGGTCAATGATCCCGGTTTTCTTTTTCGCCTGACTACCGTCTCCACTTTGTTGACGGGGACCATGTTCCTGATGTGGCTGGGTGAGCAGATTACCGAACGCGGCCTTGGTAACGGTATTTCCATCATCATTTTCGCGGGTATCGCCGCGGGTCTTCCCAATGCGATCGGCGGACTTCTTGAGCTGGTGCGTACTGGTGCGATGCATCCGCTGACGGCACTGATCATCTGTATCCTGGTGGTTCTGGTCACGGCATTCGTCGTCTTCGTGGAGCGGGGGCAGCGGAAGATACTGGTCAACTATGCCAAGCGTCAGGTCGGTAACAAGATTTACGGTGGCCAGAGTTCACATCTGCCGCTCAAGCTGAACATGGCCGGCGTCATTCCGCCAATTTTCGCCTCTTCGATCATTCTTTTCCCGGCAACCGCTGCCGGCTGGTTTGGTTCGGGCGAGTCCATGAGCTGGCTTAAGGATATTGCAGCGACCTTGTCTCCCGGTCAGCCGATCTACGTCATGCTTTATGCAGCCGCGATCGTCTTCTTCTGTTTCTTTTATACCGCCCTGGTTTTCAACTCCAAGGAAACTGCGGATAACCTGAAGAAGAGTGGCGCATTTGTTCCCGGGATTCGCCCCGGAGAGCAGACGGCACGCTACATTGACAAGATTCTGATGCGCTTGACCCTGATCGGGGCTGCTTACATCACGCTGGTTTGTCTTCTGCCGGAATTCCTGATCCTGAAATGGAATGTGCCGTTCTATTTTGGTGGTACGTCGCTGCTCATTATCGTGGTGGTTACCATGGATTTCATGGCTCAAGTTCAAGCTTACGTCATGTCGCACCAATACGAGAGCCTGTTGAAGAAAGCCAATTTCAAGGGTTCCCCGACAACCATCAAGTAATCAGTCATGGCGAAAGAAGATTACATCGAGATGCAAGGGGAGGTACTTGAAAACCTCCCGAATGCGACCTTCAAGGTCAAGCTGGAAAATGGCCATGTGGTACACGGCTTCATTTCCGGAAAGATGCGGATGCATTACATCCGAATACTTCCCGGTGACAAAGTGACGGTGCAGTTGACGCCGTACGATCTTAGTAAGGCGCGGATTGTATTCCGCGCAAAATAACGGTTCTCTACGCAATAACCGCGGGGCAAGGAATCACGGCTGCTTCCAAGCCCGGCAGACGAGGAGTTAAACATGAAAGTGCAACCTTCAGTGAAGCGCATTTGCCGCAACTGCAAAGTGATCCGTCGCAAGGGCGTCGTGCGCATCATTTGCAAGGACCCGCGTCATAAGCAGCGCCAGGGTTGATCCCCGGCTTGTCCGGCATTTGTTAATTTTAGAAATATTGGAGTGATTCGATGGCCCGTATTGCAGGGGTAAACATTCCGAACCACAAGCATGCCGAAATCGCCTTGACCGCGATTTTCGGTATCGGCCGTACGCGTGCACAGCTGATCTGTGATGCAGCGGGCGTGGCTCGTACTACCAAGATGAAAGACATCACCGACACCGAAATGGATCGTCTGCGTGATGAGGTGGCGAAGTTCACGGTCGAGGGCGATCTTCGCCGCGAAGTGACCATGAACATCAAGCGTCTGATGGACCTGGGCTGCTACCGTGGCCTGCGTCATCGCAAGGGCTTGCCCTGCCGCGGTCAGCGCACCAAGACCAATGCTCGTACCCGCAAGGGCCCGCGCAAGGCCATCGCCGGTAAGAAGTAATAGGAACGAAAAATGGCAAAGACTGCTACCAAAGTTCGCAAGAAGGTTAAAAAGAACGTTGCCGAGGGCATTGCCCACATTCACGCATCGTTCAACAATACCATCATTACCATCACTGACCGTCAAGGCAATGCCCTCTCCTGGGCAACCTCCGGCGGCGCCGGTTTCCGTGGCTCCCGTAAGTCGACCCCGTTTGCCGCTCAGGTGGCTGCCGAAGCTGCTGGCAAGGTCGCTCAGGAATGTGGCGTCAAGAACCTTGAAGTTCGCATCAAGGGTCCTGGCCCGGGCCGTGAATCTTCTGTCCGCGCACTCAACGCGCTGGGTATGAAGATTACCGCGATTTCCGATGTCACGCCGGTGCCGCACAATGGTTGCCGCCCGCCCAAGAAGCGCCGCATTTAAGGAGTAAGACAAGTGGCTCGTAATCTCGATCCAAAGTGCCGTCAGTGCCGCCGTGAAGGCGAAAAGCTCTTCCTGAAGGGCGAAAAGTGTTACACCGACAAGTGCGCCATTGAGCGTCGCTCCTATGCTCCGGGGCAGCATGGTCAAAAGTCCGGTGCCCGTTTGTCCGACTACGGCGTTCACCTGCGTGCCAAGCAGAAGATCCGTCGTGTATACGGCGTCCTCGAAGGCCAGTTCCGCAAGACTTTCGGTGAGGCCGATCGTCGCAAGGGGCAGACCGGTGAGAACCTTCTGCAATTGCTCGAAGCACGTCTGGATTCCGTCGCCTATCGCATGGGCTTCGGCGCTTCCCGCAATGAGTCCCGCCAGGTGGTTCGCCACAATGGCGTTCTGGTTAACGGCAAGCGCGTTAACATTCCGTCCTACATCGTCAAGCCGGGTGATGTTGTACAACTCACCGACCGCGCTCGCGCCTCCCTTCGTTGCAAGGCTGCGCTCGAAGCTGCGGAGTCCCGCGGTTTCCCCGAGTGGATTTCCGTCGATGTCAAGGAAGGCAAGGGTACGTTCAAGTCCATGCCGCAGCGTTCCGAGTTGCCCGCCAACCTGAACGAAGGTCTGGTCATCGAACTTTACTCGAAGTAATTGCTACTTCGCCGAGGATAATAGCCCATGCAAAGCAGTGGACTTCTCAAGCCCCGTATCATTGACGTACAAAGCGTCTCGCCGGTGCAAGCCAAGGTGGTCATGGAGCCGTTTGAACGCGGTTATGGCCATACCTTGGGTAACGCGCTCCGGCGCATTCTGCTTTCGTCGATGCCGGGCTACGCGCCGACCGAAGTCGCAATTGACGGCGTGCTGCATGAGTACTCCACCATTGATGGCGTTCAGGAGGATGTCGTAGACATCCTTTTGAACCTCAAGGGTGTGGTTTTCAAGCTGCATGGCCGCGATGTGGTCACGCTCAAGCTGTCTCGTGAAGGCGAGGGCATCGTGCGTGCTTCCGACATCGAGCTTCCGCACGATGTCGAAATCATCAATCCGGAACATGTGATTGCCCATCTCTCCTCCGGGGGCCGGGTTAACATGGAAATCAAGGTCGAGAAGGGCCGTGGTTACGTTCCTGGCAACGTGCGTAATCTCGGTGATTCCAAGACCATCGGCAAGCTGGTTCTCGATGCCTCGTTCTCGCCGATTCGTCGGGTAGCCTACGCCGTTGAAAGCGCACGTGTCGAGCAGCGGACCGATCTGGACAAGTTGATTGTCGATATCGAGACCAACGGCATCGTCGATCCGGAAGAGGCCATTCGCTATGCGGCCCGGGTGCTAATGGAGCAGTTGGCCGTCTTTGCCGACCTCGAAGGTACCGCTCCGGTGGCAGAGGCTTCCCGTCCGGCTCAGGTCGATCCCGTGCTCCTGCGCCCGGTGGATGATCTGGAACTCACCGTACGGTCGGCAAACTGCCTGAAGGCCGAGAACATTTACTACATTGGCGATCTGATCCAGCGTACCGAGAACGAGTTGTTGAAGACTCCGAATCTTGGCCGCAAGTCGCTCAACGAAATCAAGGAAGTGCTGGCTGCCCGTGGCTTGACTCTGGGTATGAAGCTGGAAAACTGGCCGCCCGCCGGCCTGGAAAAAGCCTGAGCACCAGCAATTTGCTGGGTTGCTTCAAGGGACGCCTGCAGAATATAGAAAGGATTAACCATGCGTCACCGCAATGGACTTCGTAAACTGAACCGTACCAGCAGCCATCGCCTGGCGATGCTGCGTAACATGAGTGTTTCGCTGCTCAAGCACGAAGCGATCAAGACAACCTTGCCGAAGGCAAAGGAATTGCGTCGTGTCGTCGAGCGGCTGATCACACTCGGCAAGAACCCGACTCTGGCCAACAAGCGTCTGGCTTTTGATCGTCTGCGTGACCGTGAAGTCGTGGTCAAGCTCTTCGCCGAGATTGGACCGCGTTACGCCCAGCGCCCGGGTGGCTATCTTCGCATCCTGAAGTGTGGCTTCCGCGTCGGTGACAATGCACCGATGGCCTTCGTCGAATTGCTGGATCGCCCCGAGGCGAACGAGGCGGTCGACGTTGAGGAATCCGCTGGCGAATAAAGCCGCTGGCAGCGATGCATCGCAGCGATGCTCGCTAATCTTGAAACCCCGCTTCGGCGGGGTTTTTTTGTACCTGGAATCCCCCGGAGTATTAGCGTCTGGCCCTGAATTTCAGTTGTTGCGCTGCGGCAATTTCAGTAGCACTTCATTTTTTCCGCTGGCGCCGCCGGCCAGGGTGTCGCAAGGTATCGTCGGGAAAATCGTCGAGTCCCTCCCAGTGACCGGGAGGCTTGCGCTGACCGTTCCCGGTGCGGCCGCTTCGAGCCGGATAACCGCTTCCATTGTTCGCCGGTGCTCCTGAAATATGGCTGGGCAATGGCGGTATTGGCTGGAAACCCGCTTCCTCGATCCGTGTCAGGGAAGTCCTGAGCAGGGCTTCGATGGCGCGCAGTTCGCCGCTTTCTTCCGCGCAGACCAGCGAAATCGCCTGCCCCGGCTGGCCGGCGCGACCGGTGCGGCCGACGCGGTGGATATAGTCCTCGGCCTGCAAGGGCAGGTCGAAATTGACCACTTGCGGCAGGCCGCCGATGTCGAGGCCACGGGCGGCGATGTCGGTAGCGACCAGGACCTTGACCTCGCCCGCCTTGAACGCGGCCAGCGCCTTGCTGCGCGCGGTTTGCGGCCGGTCGCCGTGGATGCAGTCGGCGGCGATGCCGGCGGCGGCCAGCGCGGCGGCGAGTTCGTCGCAGCCCTTCTTGGTCTTGGCGAAGACCAGCAGTTGCTGCCAGCCGCGCCGCTGGTAGAGCTCCAGCAGCAGTTCGCGCTTGCGCGCCTTGTTCACCGGGATCAGGACTTGTTCGATGCTGCGCGCCGCCGCGTTGCGCGGGCCGGCCTCGACGCTGCGCGGGTCGCGCAGCCGGCTGCGGGTGAGGCCGCGCACGGCGTCGGGAAAGGTCGCCGAAAAGAGCAGTGTCTGGCGCTGGCGCGGAAAGGCCGAAAACAGGATCGACAAGTCTTCGGCAAAACCGAGGTCGAGCATGCGGTCGGCTTCGTCGAGCACCAGCAGGCGCAATTCGCGAAACCGCACCGCGCCCTTGGTGAACAGGTCGACCAGCCGCCCCGGCGTCGCCACCAGCACATCGACGCCCTGCGCCAGCCGGCTTTGCTGCGGGTTGAGGCTGACCCCGCCGTAAGCGGCGTAGCTACTCAGGTTCAGGCCGGTGCCATAGGTCTGCAGGCTGGCCAGCACCTGTTCGGCGAGTTCGCGGGTCGGCACCAGCACCAACGCCCGCAGCTGCGTCGCAGCCACCGGCGCCGGCTCGCCCTGGGCGAGGATCTGCAGCAGCGGCAGCGCGAAAGCGGCGGTCTTGCCGGTGCCGGTTTCGGCGGCGGCGATCAGGTCGCGGCCCTGCAAGATGACCGGGATCGCCTGCTCCTGGATCGGCGTCGGCGTGGTATAGCCGCGTTCGGCCAGGGTCTGCAATAGCGGCGCGGTGAGGCCGAGTTCGGCAAAAGTCATCAGAAAGCCCATCAAGCGCCGCAGAGCGCGGCGAAAAACCGCGATTTTAGCTGGTCGACCGTGAAAACCTCAGAAAGTGATCACCTTGTCGGCGTCCAGCGTCGCCTGCGCCAGTTCGGCCAGGGTGCCGATCACCACGCCGGGGATCAGCGGCAGTTCGCCGAGGCCGCGCGCCAGCGCGCAGGTGCGGCAGGCGCGGATATCGACGCCGTGGCCGACCAGGGTTTCGACCATGCCCTGCAGGCCGTTGCTGGCGCCGTCGATCTGGTTGGGCAGGGCGAGCACGGTGGCGTCCGACATCAGGAAGAGGCGCACTTTGGGCGCCGCGTCGTGGCCGATCAGCGCGGTCGCCAGGCGCAGGCCGGAGAGGCAGCGCTCGCTGCCGTAGGGGCCGGCGTGGATGATGATCAGGATGTTCTGCATGGCCTATCTCCTTGAAGGCGGGCCGACGGCCCGAACCGGCGACCTTAGCGTAAACCGCCGGGGCTCGTCTTGCCGCTGCCGCCGGCAGCGAACATGCGACAATCTGCCGATAAACCACAAAACACCGCAGAACACAGATGGCAGATAACACCGGCGGCGGGCGCGAGGCGTCCTGGCAGCAGTATTCGGTATTGATCGTCGACGACGAACCCGGCATGCAGAGCTTCCTGCAACGGGCGCTGACCCCGCGCTGCGCCGCCGTCGATTGCGCCGGCAGCGTCGAGGCGGCGCGGCCCTTGCTCGAACGCCGCCGCTACGACCTGATCGTGCTCGACATCGCGCTCCCCGGCTGCTCCGGCATCGACTGGCTGCACGAACTGCGCGCCGACGGCTACGCCGGCGACGTGATCCTGATGACCGCCTACGCCGACCTCGATACCGCGATTGGCGCGCTGCGCGCCGGCGCCGCCGATTTCCTGCTCAAGCCCTTTTCGCTGGCGCTGGCCTTGAACGCGATCCAGCGCTGTTTCGAGCGGGCGCAGCTGGCCAGCGAAAACTTCGTGCTGCGCCGCGAAGTCAGCAGCCATGCCTCGGACGTGCAGGGGGTGATCGGCCAGTCGGAGGCGATGCTCAAGGTCTGCGACCGCTTGAAGCGCATCGCGCCGACCCCGGCGACCGTGCTGCTGACCGGCGAATCGGGCACCGGCAAGGAAGTCGCGGCGCGGGCGGTGCACCGCATGAGCGGACGCAGCGGCCCCTTCGTCCCGGTCAATTGCGCGGCGATTGCCGGCGAATTGCTCGAATCCGAGCTGTTCGGCCACGTCAAGGGTGCCTACACCGGCGCCCAGCAAAGCCGCGAAGGCCTGTTTTACTACGCGCGCGGCGGCACGCTGTTCCTCGACGAGGTCTCGGAAATGCCGGCGGCGGCGCAGGCCAAGCTGCTCCGCGCCCTCGAAGAGCGACGGATACGCCCGGTCGGCTCGGAGCAGGAGGTCGATGTCGATGTGCGGGTGATCGCCGCCAGCAACCGCGACCTCAAGGCCGAGGTCGCCGGGCAACGCTTCCGCCAGGATTTGTATTACCGGCTGCAGGTGCTGGAGGTGACGCTGCCACCCTTGCGCGAACGGCCCGACGACATCGCACCGCTGGTTGCCCATTTCATGGCCCAGCTATCGCCGGCACTTGGCGTGCCGCCGCTGGCGCTCGATACGCGGACCCTGGCCCGCATGAGCGACTACGACTGGCCGGGCAATGTCCGCGAATTGCGCAATCTGGTCGAACGTTCGCTGATCCTTGGCTGGTTCGATATCGGCTCGGAATCCGGGGGCCAGGACGCCGTTGACCGTGAATCCACCATCGCCATACCGGCCCGTCGCGGCTTTCTCGATGACACGCTGGAAGCCGTCGAGAAGCGCCACATTCTGGCCATGCTCGCCGCCAGCGATGGCAATAAATCAGAAGCCAGCCGCCGGCTTGGCATCTCGCGCAAGACCTTGGACCGCAAATGCCAGGCCTGGGGGCTCTAGCCGGCGCGCAGGCAGCCCAGCCCGCGGTACGACGCTCGCTGCGCACACGCCTGCTGCTACTCGCCCTGCTACCGCTCGGGGTGGTGCTGCCGCTGCTACTTGCCGTTCTGGCCTGGTGGGGAGGTGATTACTTCGAGCGTCTGCTGGTGACCAAGGTCCATTCCGACCTCGCTGTCGCGCACGGCTATTTCGATCGCGTCAGCGATAGCGTCGGTCGTTCGCTTGCCGCCCTTGCCGAATCGGAGCGCCTGGCACGCGTGCTGCGCCTGGCTCCCGCGCAGCGCGATCGGGCGATTGCCGCACTGCTGGCATCGACCCGTGGCGAGCAGCGCCTCGATTTTTTGCACTTTGTCACGGTCGACCGTAAATTTCGGCAAAAACCACGTCCGGCGATTGCCTCGGCCCTGGCTGGTGGCCCCTTGACCTCGACCGAGATTTTCACGCCGGAAGAGCTTGCCTCCCTCGCGCCAGACCTGGCTCGCCGGGCCGAAACCCCCTTGATCGCCACCGCCAATGCTCGTCCCGACCGGCGTGCCAGCGAAAATCGCGGCCTGGTCATCCATGCCGCCGCCCCGGTGCGGGATGCCAGCGGGAACATTGCCGGCGTTCTCGAGGGCGGTGTCCTGCTCAACAAGAACCTTGATTTCATCGATCGTCTCAACGCCATCGTCTACCCCGAAGGCGCCTTGCCCTTTGGCAGTGCCGGCACCGCCACGCTTTTCCTCGGCGATGTTCGCGTTGCCACCAATGTTCGTCTGTTCGCGGGTGAAAGAGCGATCGGAACACGGGTGTCGCAAAGCGTCCACGACAGCGTTCTTGGCCATGGCAAGGTCTGGCTCGACCGCGCCTTTGTCGTCAGTGACTGGTATGTCTCTGCCTACGAGCCGCTGAAAAACGGTGCCGGCGAGCGTATTGGCATGCTTTACGTCGGCTTTCTCGAGGCGCCCTTCAGCGACGCCGGGCGGCGGGTGTTTGCCGGTATCGTTTTCTTGTTCGTACTCGTCATGCTGGTTGCCGCCGTACTCGCGGTCGTCTGGGCGCGCCGGGTGTTCCGCCCGGTCGAACGGATGCACGCGGCGATGCACGCCATCGAGCGCGGCGACGCCCACGCCCGCGTCGGTGTGCTCGGCGAACTCGGCAGCGAGGACGAACTGGGTATCGTCGCCGCCCACTTCGACCGCCTGCTCGACCAGCTGCAGGCCCAGACCGACGCGCTCAAACGCTGGGGCGACTCGCTCGACGGCAAGGTCACCGAACGCACCACCGAGCTCGAACAGGCAGTGACCAACCTCAAGGCGGCACAATCGCAGTTGGTCAAGAACGAAAAACTCGCCGCCATCGGCCAGCTCACTGCCGGCGTCGCGCACGAGATCAACAACCCGATCGCGGTGATCCAGGGCAACCTCGAAGTCCTGCGCGCGCTGCTCGGGCCGCAGGCCGAGCCGGTCGAGCCGGAAATCAAGCTGATCCACGAACAAGTGCACCGCATCCGGCTGATCGTCACCAAGCTGCTGCAATTCGCCCGCCCGCACGACTACGCCGGCTATCTGGAACCGGTCAATGCGCCGCAACTGGTGCAGGACAGCCTGCTCCTTGTCCGCCACCTGCTCAAGAAAGGCCACATCGCGATCGAGCAGCAACTCGACTCCAGCCGCCAGATCCTGTGCAACCGGAGCGAAGTGCAGCAGGTGATCATCAATCTGCTGGTCAATGCCATCGAAGCGATGCCGCAGGGCGGATTGCTCAAGCTCGCCGCCGAGGACTGGGACGAGGCCGACATGCCGGTCGGCCTGCGCCTGTCGGTCAGCGACAGCGGCCCCGGCATTCCGGCCAAGGACCTCGAGCGCCTGTTCCAGCCCTTCTTCACCGCCAAGAAACCCGGCGGCAACGGCCTCGGCCTGTGGGTCAGCAAGACCCTGATCGAACGCTACGGCGGCCGCCTCACCGCCGCCAGCCCGCCCGGCCAGGGCGCCTGCTTCACCGTCTGGCTGCGCTGCGAGCCGATTGAGTAAATTGGCCGTTTTTCCGGGTTGACCGTGGCAACCGGGTCAGCGCCCGCCTCCGACCCCGCCAGCAGCGACCAACCTCCGGAAGACGCGCCCGTGCCGAAGGTAAGGCTCAAACCGGCGGCAACGCCTGTGCCTCGCCACTGCCGCCGGCAGCCGCCTCCTGCTCGGCCAGGCGCAAACCGAACTTGGCCATCGCCGTGATCACGTCGAGCAATTCCAGCCCGAGCGCGGTCAGCGCGTATTCGGTGGTCGGCGGCACGGTCGGGTATTGCGTGCGCGTCAGCAGCCCGCGCTGTTCGAGCAGGCGCAGGCGGTCGGCGAGCAGGCGCGGGCTGATTCCGCTCAGGCTGCGCTGCAGTTCGGAATAGCGCTTTTTGCCGCCGATCAGGTCGCGGATGATCAGCGTCGTCCATTTGCCCTCGATCAACTCGGCAGTGCGCCGTACCGGACAGGCGCCGGGGCACTCGCCGGCAATCGCGGTATTCAGTTCCGGTGCCAGATGGTCTGTGGTCATGCCTATCGCTCCCGATTGCCCGGCACCGGCGGCGCGGGCTCACGCCGATCTGGCCCGCCCCCCAAGCATCCTGCGGACACTGACGATGCGCCCCCGGCTTCAGCCTGTTCTTTGCCGGCGACACCGGCTACAGCCCTGCCTACGCCAACCAGCTCAAGGAAATCGCCCGGCGCTACGGACCTTTCGACGTCGCGGCCTTGCCAATCGGCGCCTACGAACCGCGCTGGTTCATGGTCCAGCAACACGTCAACCCCGACGACGCCGTGCGCATGCACCAGGACCTCGGCCAGCCGTGGAGCTTCGGCATCCACTGGGGCAGCTTCCCGCTCACCTCGGAACCGGTCCACCAAGCCGCCACCGACCTGGCCCTGGCCCGCGCCCGGCACGGCGTTTCGGCAAGCCGCTTCGTGCTGCTACCGCAGGGAGAAACCCGGCGCGGACGGTGAAGGCAGGCTTGCCCGGCTGCCACCTTGCCTGCAGGGCCCGGCGGTGGCCGGGAAGGCTTGGGCTTGATCGCCCTGAAAATGGTCCGATTGGTGCGGTTGACCGTAGAAATGGCCTGATTGACTGCCCTCAAAATAAATCGTGGTCTGTCCCCAATTATTGCAATTATTGTATTGCAATTATTGGGTCTGTCCCCAATTATTGCAATTATTGAATCCCGCCTCGAATCTACGCATCTTTGGATAAATTGAGCCTGGCCCCTTTTTTTATTATTCAAGAAAAATTTAGTACAAAAAACCTGCCCCAAAAAGTGACTCAAGCTGGTTATAAGTTACACCAGCACGGTCTACGGAAACAGCACCCGTCAAATTAACTTGGGTCGTCGTGTCGTCATTAATGACCAACAAAGCCACTTGCCCGTCACCGACCACCCCTGGATC
>NZ_JAKLLH010000034.1 GCF_023150235.1 Azonexus sp. | reverse complement strand
CGGCTCGCAGATTACGATCCACGCTTCCTCCCCACACTCGGTCGCCCTCATGCAGTTGCGCTTCACTTCGTTCGCTGTGATCAACTTACGGCAGGACTTACACCCGCAGGAGTGCGCCCATGCTGGGCGCACCAAAAAAAACGGAGTGCCGAAGCACTCCGTTTCCCGAACCGAAAGAACTGTCCTGCTTACTCGGCGGCAGCGGCAGCGGCAGCGACAGCAGCCGGCTTGCGGGCGACCAGCTTTTCCTTGATGCGTGCGGACTTGCCCGAACGCTCGCGGAGGTAGTACAGCTTGGCACGACGCACATCACCGCGACGCTTGACTTCGATCGAAGCCACCAGCGGGGAGTAGGACTGGAAAGTACGCTCGACGCCTTCGCCGGAAGAAATCTTGCGGACGATGAAGGAAGAGTTCAGGCCACGGTTGCGCTTGGCAATGACCACGCCTTCGTAAGCCTGCAGACGCTCGCGGTTACCTTCCTTGACCTTCACTTGCACGACGACGGTGTCGCCGGGAGCGAAGTCGGGGATGGTCTTGCCCAGGCGGGCGATTTCTTCTTGTTCCAGTTGTTGAATCAGGTTCATGTGAGATCCTTCGATTGTTAAGTTTTACTCACCGCATTGCTCCGCTTCGAGAATTTCCGAGAGGAGTTGCGTTTCTTCCGCAGTCAGACTGCGTTGCGCCAGCCAGTTGGCCAATAGCTCCGGGCGGCGCTCCCGGGTTCGCTGCAACGACTGCTTGAGCCGCCAGCGGCGAATCTTCTTGTGGTCGCCGGACAGCAACACTGCCGGCACCGCTTGTTCTTCATAGACTTCGGGGCGCGTGTAGTGCGGGCAATCGAGCAGGCCATCGACAAAGGAATCCTCGGTCGCCGACGCGGCATCGCCGAGCACGCCCGGCAACTGGCGAACAACGGCATCGATCAACACCATTGCCGGCAATTCGCCGCCGGACAGCACGAAATCTCCGACCGATATTTCTTCATCGACGCAGCGCTCGATCAGACGCTCGTCGATTCCTTCATAGCGACCGCAAAGCAGGATCACGCCTTCTTCGCCCGTCGCCAGCTGCATCACCCGCACATGCGTCAGCGGGCACCCTTGCGGCGACAGGTAGATCACCCGGCTCCGCGCCAGGCCGGCAGCAGCTTGTGCCGCCTTGGCCGCGGCAATCGCCTTTTCCAGCGGCGCCGCCTGCATCAGCATGCCAGGCCCGCCACCAAACGGCCGGTCATCGACGCGTCGCCAGGCATTCTCGGCGAAATCGCGCGGGTTCCAGCCTTGCCAGGCCCAACGCCCCTCTTCCAGTGCGCGGCGGGTAATGCCACTCTGCGTGACGGCCGCGAACATCTCGGGAAAGATGCTCACGCAGTCGAAACGCATCACCAGTCGAGCCCCCACTCGGCGACAATTTCGCCTTTTTCGCGGTCGACCGTGGTCACCACGGCATCCACGAAGGGGAGCAAGCGTTCGCTGCCATCGTCGGCGAGCACACGCAAGACGTCGCTGGCTCCGGTTTCGATCAACCCGGCAACCTTGCCGAGCAGTTCACCTGCCGGATTGACGACGCGCATGCCGATCAGGTCGCCCCAGTAGTACTCGTCGACCGCAGTCTGTGGCAAAACCGCACGCGGCGCACCGACCAGCACGCCCTTGAGGGACTCTGCGGCACTGCGATCGGCAACACCGTCAAGCTGAACGACCAGTCCGTCGCCATGCGCCTTCAGGCCAAGCAGCCCGACTTCGCGCCACGGACCGCCTTCGCGCCCGAGCCACCAGTGCGGCATTTGCCGCCAGGTCAGCGGGTCGTCGCCAAAGGCATGCAAGTGCAGCCAGCCGCGAATCCCGTAGGGATCGGCGAGACGGCCGAGGACGACAATTTCGTCAGCCGCGACCGCGGGGGCCGGAATGGCAAGTTTGTCGCTCAAGGCCGGACAAAAATCAGGCGGCTTGCTTGGCAGCGTATTGCTTGATGACGCGAGCAGCGGTCGGGCTCAGCTGAGCACCGGTCTGCTGCCAGTAGGTCAGGCGATCCATGGCGACGCGAACGCCTTCTTCGCTTTCAGCGGCCACCGGATTGTAGAAACCGATGCGCTCGACGAAACGGCCATCACGACGGCAGCGGGAGTCGGCAACAACGATGCTGTAGAAGGGACGCTTCTTGGAGCCGCCACGGGCAAGACGGATAACAACCATGAGAATTCTTTCGTTAGCAGGGAAAAAGACTGGAGATTATAGCGTCAAAGTGTGAAAAAACAAGCCACTTAGCCAAGGACAAGAGTAAAGGAAAGCCGGAAATCGTGGAAAACCACAAAGCCCGCCGGCCGCTAGCGCGTTTTCCCCGCCCCACTTCGGGGGTATATTTCGCTCCCCTCGCCCCCACCGCCTTCCATTTTTCAATCGTCCATCCTCGCCATGCCTCTGCCGACCATAGACCCCGCCCAGTACGACGCCCAGCTTGCCGCCAAGGTGGCGCGCTTCAAGGCCGATTTCGCGCCCTACGCGCTGCCCGAGCCCAACGTCCTCGCCTCGGCCCCCAGCCATTACCGGCTGCGCGCCGAATTCCGCGTCTGGCACCATCGGGACGAACAGGGCCGCGAAGACCTCGATTACGCGATGTTCGACCCGGACGATCCCAAGCGGCCGATCCTGATGGCCGACTATCCGGTCGCCTGCGCCGCGATCTGCGAGCTGATGCCGCGCCTGAAAGCGGCGGTGCTAGCGCAGGAAATCCTGCACAAACGTTTCTACGCGGTGGAATTTCTCGCCACGCTGGCCGGCGACCTGCTGGTGACGATGATCTACCACAAGAAACTCGACACCGAGTGGGAAGCCGCCGCGCGCGCGCTAGCCGAACAACTCGGCGTCGGCATCCTCGGACGCAGCCGGGGGCAAAAGCTGATCCTCGACCGCGACTGGGTACAGGAAGAACTCGAAGTCGCCGGGCAGTTGCTGCGTTACCGCCAGCTCGAAGGCGGTTTCACCCAGCCCAATGGCGGCGTCAATCGGCAAATGCTGGCCTGGGCCCGCCATCAAGCCGGTGAAGTCGCCGCCACGCGCCCAGCCGGCGCTGGCAACGACCTGCTCGAACTGTATTGCGGCAACGGCAACTTCACCGTCGCGCTGGCCCCGCTGTTCGACCGCGTGCTGGCCACCGAAATGGCCAAGACCTCGGTCCATGCGGCGCAGCACAACCTGGCCGACAACAGCATCGCCAACACCGCGCTGGTCCGCCTCGCCAGCGAGGAAGTCAGCGCCGCGCTGGCCGGCCGTGAAAGCTTCCAGCGCCTGAAGGATATCGATCTCGCCAGCTACCGCTTCTCGACCCTGTTCGTCGACCCGCCGCGCAGCGGCCTCGACCCGGCAACGCTGGAACTCGCCGCCGGCTTCGAGCACATCCTCTACATCTCGTGCAATCCGCAAACCCTGCTCGCCAACGTCACCGCATTGCACGCCAGCCATGAAATTGTCACGGCAGCGGTCTTCGACCAGTTCCCCTACACCCACCATCTGGAGTGCGGGCTGCTGCTCAAGCGGCGCTGAAAGCAAGAAATTAGCGACAGGCATTCATGCCTGTCGGTCAAACATGTTTTGGAAGGGGTTTGCATCCCCTCCCGAAACGGTCGCCTGAAACCGGAGTTAGTCTTACGATGAAAATTGCCGGTTTTCACGGTCGACCGTGAAAACCGGCAAAAATCGCGAGGCCAGCGAGGATCAGGCGCGGCGGACGCCGACCACGCCCTCGACTTCGTGAATCAGCGCCAAAGTCCGCTGCAGCTGCTTGAGGTTCGGCACCTCGACGGTGAAACTCATGTGCGCCTTGCCCTGCTTCGACTGGGTATTGACCCCGACGACGTTGATCTTCTCGCGGGTGAAGATTTCGGAAATATCGCGCAGCAGGCCTTGCCGGTCGTGCGCATCGACCACGATGTCGCTGGCGAAGACGCCGGTGGTCTGCTCGCCCCATTCGGTCTCGATCACCCGCTCCGGGTGCAGCGCCGCCAGGTTGGCGAAGTTCGGGCAATCGGCACGGTGGATCGAAATCCCCTTGCCACGAGTGATGAAACCGTGGATTTCGTCCGGCGGCGCCGGCTTGCAGCAGCGCGCCAGCTGGGTCAGCAGCTTGTCGACACCGACGATCAGGATGCCCTGGTTGCCATCGACCGGCCGACTCGGCCGGGTCTGCACGACATCCGGCAGGAGCGCCTCGGCTTGCGGATCGGCACCGCGAGCGACCGCCTGGAACTGACGCTGGCTGAGTTCACCGCGAGCGGCGGCAATGTACAGGTCGTCGGCGCGAGCAAAACCGAGCTTGTGCGCCAGATCCTCGATATTGGCCCCGGTCTGCCCTGCCCGCTGCAATTCCTTGGCCACCGCGTTGCGGCCTTCGGCCAGGGTTTCTTCCAGCGCCAGGCTGGCAAACCAGGCGCGCACCTTGATCCGCGCGCTCTTGGTGTGGATGTAACCGAGCGCCGGATTAAGCCAGTCGCGCGACGGCCCTCCCGTCTTGGCAGTCAGGATTTCGACCGTTTCGCCGGTTTCCAGCCCGGTGTTGAGCGGCACCAACTGACCGCCGACCTTGGCGCCACGACAGCGGTGGCCGAGGTCGGTATGGACGCGGTAGGCAAAATCGACCGGTGTTGCGCCCGCCGGCAGATCGACCACCCGCCCCTGGGGCGTCATCACATAAATAGTTTCGTCGAGCGCTGCTTGCTTGTAATGCGTGACCCAGTCGGAGCTGTCGGCAACGTCGTTTTTCCAGGTCAGCAGCTGGCGCAGCCAGGCGATCTTCTCGTCGTAACCATCCTCGCCGGCGCGCTTGTGACCTTCCTTATAACGCCAGTGGGCGGCGACGCCGAGCTCGGCGTGCTGGTGCATTTCCCAGGTGCGGATCTGGATTTCCAGGCTGCGCCCGTCGGGGCAGCGCACCGCCGTGTGCAGCGAGCGGTAGTGGTTGCCCTTGGGGTTGGATATGTAGTCGTCGAACTCCTTGGGAATCGGCAGCCACAGGTTGTGCACGATGCCGAGCGCGGTGTAGCAGTCCTTGACGTCGTCGACGATGACGCGCAGCGCGCGGACGTCATAGACCTCGCTGAAATCGACGCCCTTTTTGCGCATCTTGTTCCAGATGCTGTAGATATGCTTGGGGCGACCGTAGATTTCCGCTTTGGTGATCCCGGCCTGCGCCAGCTCGCTACGCACGCGGGCCACCGCATCGGTGATGAACTGCTCGCGTTCGCTGCGCTTCTCGTCGAGCATGCGCGCGATTTTCTTGTAGGTCTCGGGGTGGATGAAGCGGAAGGACAGATCCTCCAGTTCCCACTTCAATTCCCAGACGCCAAGGCGGTTGGCCAGCGGCGAGTAGAGTTCCAGCGTCTCGCGCGCGACCTGCACGCGCAGGTCGTCGGGGTTGGCGGCATAGAAGCGCAGGGTCTGGGTGCGGCTGGCCAGGCGCAACAGGACGACGCGGATATCCTCGACCATCGCCAGCAGCATCTTGCGCAGCACTTCGACCTGCGCCTTCATCTCGGCCGGATTGACGTCACCGCCTTCGAGATTGGCCGCGACGAAACCCTTGGTGATCGGACGCAGCTTGTTCAGCCGGGAAATCCCGGCCACCAGATGCGCCGCCGGCTTGCCGAAGCGCTCCTCGATCAGCGCCTGAGCGTGTTCGACGTGCGAGGGAATGGCGAAGAGGACGGCGGCGATCCGTGATTCGACATCGAGTTCAAGGCCGGCAATGATCACCGACATGCCCAGTGCGTGCGACCAGATACGTTCGCCGCTGCCCAGGGTTTTGTCGCCGTAGACCTCCCAGGCATACTCGACGGCCGCGCGCAGCTTGGCCGCCTCATGATCGTCCAGGCCGGACGACAGGGTATTCAGGAACTGTTCGAAGTCGCTCTGCGCGGCGACCGAGTGGACGACGGAAACCATTCGCGAATTATACCGTCTGACCCGGCCTCACGCCCTCGGGCATAATCGCGAAAATGCAGAACACCTCCACCTCCCCCTTTTTCCGCCAATTCACCAATCCCTACCTGCTGCTGACCCTGACCGCGCTGTTCTGGTCCGGCAACATGGTGCTCGGGCGCGGCATCCGCGCCGACGTTCCACCGCTGACCCTGGCCTTCTGGCGCTGGGCGATTGCCTTCCTGCTCGTTCTGCCGCTGGCGCTGCCGCACCTCAAAAGCCAGTGGCCGCAACTCAAGGCCGGCTGGAAGCCGCTGATCGTCCTCGGCCTGCTCGGCGTCGGCGGCTACAACACCTTTGCCTACCTCGCGCTGCAACACACGACGGCGACCAATGCGACCCTGCTCAACTCCTTCATCCCGGTCGCCACCATCGCCATCTCCTGGCTCTTCCTCGGCAAACGGCTGAGCGGCGGCCAGGCGCTCGGCGTCGCCATCTCGCTGGCCGGCGCGCTGACCATCGTCGCCCGTGGCCAGCTCGACGTGCTGCTGCACCTGCAGCTCAACATCGGCGACGTCTGGATGCTGGTGGCGGTGCTCGACTGGGCGATCTACACCGTCGCCCTCGCCTGGCGCCCGGCCGGCGTGCACCCGATGCTGATGCTCGCCACCTCCATCGCCATCGGCCTTTGCGCCTTGATTCCGGCCTGGCTGTGGGAAATGGGTCACTTCGGCGGCCCCGGCCTGCACATGAACGTGCACACCGGCTCGCTGCTGGCACTCGCCTACGTCGGGATTTTCCCCAGCTTCATCGGCTACATCTTCTACAACCGGGGCGTCGCCGAAGTCGGTGCCAACAAGGGCAGCCTGTTCATCCACCTGATGCCGGTGTTCGGCACCCTGCTTTCCTTCCTGATCCTCGGCGAAGTGCCGCTGTGGTACCACTACGCCGGGATCGCGCTGATCTTTGCCGGCATCGGCCTGACCATGAGGAAATGATGGGCCTCTTCGCCTGGTTCAAGCCCAAGCCGCCGCCGGCGATTCCGGCGGCGCTGTGGCAACAGACGCTGGCCCGCTACGATTTTCTCGCGGCACTCACGGTCGACGAGCAAAAACGCCTGAAAACCCTGGCCGAGGAATTCCTCGCCAGCAAGGAATTCACCACCGGCGGCGGCCTGGTGCTCAGCGACGACATCTGCGTGACGATTGCCGCGCAAGGCTGCCTGCCGATTCTCCAGCTCGGCCTCAGCGCCTATTCCGGCTGGGTCGGAATCGTCGTCTATCCCGACGAGTTCGTCGTCCGGCGCGCGATCCACGACGACGACGGCATCGTCCATGAATACGACGACGTGCTCGCCGGCGAAGCCTGGGCCGGCGGCCCGCTGATCCTCTCCTGGCGCGACGTGCAACTGGCCGGGCAAGAGCCCGACGCGGCCGGCGACGATAGCGATGACGAGACCGATGGCGACGGCGGCGGCCCCGGCTACAACGTGGTGATCCACGAATTCGCGCACAAGCTCGACATGCTCAACGGCGAGGTCGACGGCATCCCGGCACTGCACTCGGGCCTCGACGAAGCGAGCTGGGACGCGGTCTTCCTTGCCGCCTTCGACGACTTTTGCCGGCGTGTCGACAGCGGCGAAGAAACCATCATCGACCCCTACGCGGCGAGCGAGGAAGGTGAATTCTTCGCCGTCTGCAGCGAAGCCTTCTTTTTGCTGCCGGCGGTGGTCGACCGTGAATATCCCGAGCTTTACGCGCTGTTCTGCCGCTACTACCGGCAGGACCCGCTCAGCCGCTCGGCAAAGCCGACAATCGCCGCCAGCACCGCCGCCTCCTGATCGCGCTGCGGCGAATGGCCGCAAGCCGGTAGCTTGAGCACTGCGGCACCCGGCACCACGGCGCCGATCACCTCGATCTGGCGCATCGTCGCGTACTCGTCATCCTCGCCCTGCAGCGCCAGCACCGGGCAGGCGATCCGGGGCAGATAGTCCTCGATGTTCCAGTCGCGGAATTCGGGCGCCAGCCAGGCATCGTTCCAGTCATGGAAAACGCGCACCGGGTCGCGGTGATAACGCCCCAATTTGTCGCGCCAGTCGCTGGTCTGCCAGACCTCGCGGGCCGCGCGGATCCCGGCCAGGGTGATCTCCTCGACGAACTCGTGCGGCGCCATCACCACCAGCCCGGCCGCCAGTTCGGGATGCGCCCCGGCGCAGATCAGCGCGATGCTGCCGCCGTCGCTGTGGCCGACCAGCAGCGGCCGCTCGATGCCGAGCGCGGCCAAGAAAGCCGGCAACATCTGCTCGCCCTCGCGGTGCATGTAATGCGGCGTGCGCGGCTCGGCGTAAGCATCCGAGCCGCCGTAGCCGGCACGCGAGAAGACCACCACCCGCGCGCCGCTGGCCGCCGCCAGCTTTTGCGGAAAATCGCGCCACATCGCCACCGAGCCCAAGCCCTCGTGGAGCAATACCAGCGGCGGCAGATCGCTGCGGGTAGCGGGAAAATCGCGATATTCAAGCCTGAGGCCAAGCACTTCTACCTGCTGCATCTCCATCTCTGTTCTCGTTCAAATCAATGTTTTTAAAATTATTTCAAGCCGCCAGCAAAAAATCGCGGACCAGCGCAATTTGCGCTGCGTCCATGAACATCGGCGCATGCCCGACCCCGGCGACCTCAGCCAATTGCGCCCGTGGGCCGACTTCGCCCATGCGCTGCCAGGTCGCCCGCGTCAGCAGGTCCGATTCAGCACCGCGAATCGCCAGCGTCGGGCAGGCAATCGCCTGATACACCGGCCACAGGTCGATGTCCTGCTCGCCGCAGGCGGCCCGGAACGGCGCCGCAATCGCCGGATCATAGCGAAACCCCCAACGCCCGTCTGTCCGCTGGGCGACACTGGTTTCGGTCAAAAAGCGCCAGTCGGCATCGCGCAAGGGCCCGAACGGCGCGCTGATCGCCCGCACATAAGCCTCGGCCTCGGCCAGCGTTGCCCAGGTCGGATCGCTGCCGACGTACTCACCGATCCGCTTGAGCGATTCCTGGGTAATCAGGGGGCCGACGTCGTTCAGCACCAAGCGGCGCAGCGGTGCGCCCGGCTGCGCCGCCAGCGCCATGCCGATCAGGCCGCCCATCGAGGTGCCGACCCAATCGACCGCCTCGACATCGAGGCGGGCCAGCAGGGTCACCATGTCGGCGACGTATTGGGGAATCGCGTAATGGGCCGGATCGCGCAGGCGACCGCTGCAGCCGCGCCCGACCACGTCCGGGCAGATCACCCGGTAATGCCCGGCCAGCGCCGCCGCCAGCCGGTCGAAATCGCGGGCATTGCGGGTCAATCCATGGACGCAGACGACGACACGTGGATTGTCGTGCGCCCCCCATTCGTTGTAAGCCACCCGGTGCAAACCGGACGGGCTGAGGCACTGCACCGTGCGCGGGATGTAAGCCATGCTTTCTCCATTGTCATTGAACACTCATCGTTCCGCCAATTTATCACCGCCGCCCGGAAAAACCGCGATTTCCACGGTCGACCGTGTCATTGGGCAAAAAACCGCCATTCCGGCATAAGCCGCTATAATTGCCGCCCGCCATGAATTCCACTTCGCCCGTGCTCGACCGTCTTGCCGTCCTCCCCCAATACCTGCTCCCGAAACAGGCGCTGACCACCCTTGCCGGACGGCTCGCCAGCGCCGAAGCCGGCGCCCTGACCACCCGCGTGATCCGCTGGTTCGTCGGACGTTACGGGGTCAACATGGCGGAAGCGGCCAACCCGGAGATCGCCAGCTACAAGAGCTTCAACGAGTTCTTCACCCGGCCGCTGCGGGCCGACGCCCGGCCGCTCGCAACCGCCGATTTCGTCTGCCCGGTCGATGGCGCGATCAGCCAGTTCGGACCGATTGCCCGCGACCAGATTTTCCAGGCCAAGGGCCACAGCTATTCGACCACCGCGCTGGTCGGCGGCGACCGCGAACTGGCCGCGCAATTCGCCGACGGCGAATTCGCCACCATCTATCTCAGCCCGCGCGACTACCACCGCATCCACATGCCCTGTACCGGCCGCCTGCGGCGAATGATCCACGTGCCGGGCGAACTGTTTTCGGTCAACCCGACCACCGCCCGCGGCGTCCCCGGTCTCTTTGCCCGCAACGAGCGCGTCGTCTGTGTCTTCGATTCGGCGCACGGCCCCTTCGTCCTCGTACTGGTCGGCGCCACCATCGTCGGCAGCATGGCCACCGTCTGGCACGGCACGGTCAACCCACCGCGTACCGGACAATTGCGCGAATGGCGCTACGACGGCGAGCAGGCCATTGCTCTCGCACAAGGCACAGAAATGGGCCGCTTCCTGCTCGGCTCGACCGTCGTCCTGCTGTTTGCGAAAAACACCCTCGCCTTCAACCCCGGCTGGTCCCCCGCCCAGGCGGTACGCATGGGCGAAGCGATGGGAACCCGCACCGCCTGAGTATCCGCCGCCGCCGGCACACCGGTGCTGGCTAGCGTCAGCTTGCCGGGGAAGCATCTGGAAATATTTTTCCCGCCCCCTCCGCTCCTTCTTCCTGGAAAAAATTTTTCCGTCTCCCTGTAAGAAATTCCCTCCCTGCTCCGACCAAGCAACAAGCCCGGAAAAAACCGTGCTGTCACCAAGTCAATAACTCCCCCCTCAATGGAGCAGATCATGAAAAAGCAAACCCTGACCTCCCTCGCCCTCGGTTCCGCTCTGGCCGCTGCCTCGCTATCGCCAGCACTGGCCGCCAGCGACAATCCGTTTGCAGCCACGAAGCTGGAAGCCGGCTACCAACTGGCGCAGGCCGACGGCAAGCAACAGGACGGCAAGTGCGGCGAGGCCAAGTGCGGTAGCGACAAGCAGGCCGCCGACAAACAAAAAGAAGGTAAATGCGGTGAAGCCAAGTGTGGCGGCGACAAGAAGCCGATGGACAAAAAAGTCGACGGCAAGTGCGGCGAAGCCAAGTGCGGCGCCGGAAAATAGCTTTCCCGCCACCGGGGGTGGTGTCCACCGCCCCCATTTTCGAGAATCCGACAATGTCCCTTCCTCGCCCTGTCTTCGGTGCCGGCCTCGGCTTTCGCCGCGAATTGCTCGGCGACTTGAGCCACGGCGTGCCGGCTGCCATTGATTTTTTTGAACTGGCGCCGGAAAACTGGGCCGGCATCGGTGGTCGCCCGGCCCGCCAGTTGCGTGCTTTCACCGAGCGCCACCCCTTTGTCTGCCACGGCCTGTCGCTGTCGCCAGGCGGGCCAGACCCGCTCGACCGCGAATTGCTGCGCTGCATCCGCGGCTTCATGCGCGAACACGGGATGGCGCTGTACACCGAACACCTGGCCTGGACCTCGGCCGGTGGCCAGCTCTACGACCTGCTGCCGATACCGATGACCAGCGATGCGGTACGGTGGACGGCTGCCCGCATCCGCGAAGCGCAGGATATTCTCGGGATGCGGATCGGGATCGAGAACGCCTCCTACTATGTCGTGCCGCCCGGTGCTGAAATGAGCGAAGCCGAGTTCATCGGTGCGATCGTCGCCGAGGCCGACTGCCTGCTCCATCTCGACGTGAATAATGTTTACGTCAACAGCCGCAACCACGGTTTCGATCCACTCGCCTTCATCGACGCGCTACCGCTCGAACGCACCTGTTACGTACATGTCGCCGGCCATGACAGCGAGCCCGACGGCCTGATCATCGACACCCACGGCAGCGCAGTGATCGACCCGGTGTGGCAACTACTGGCACGAACTTACGAGCGGATCGGCGGCACGGTGCCGACCTGCCTCGAACGCGATTTCAATATTCCCGATCTGGCAGTGTTGACCGTGGAAGTCGAGCAGATTGCCCGACTCCAGGCGGCAGCACCCGCCGCTTGGCGCAAGGTGGCATGATGTCCGCCCCGTACCCCGATTTCCAGAATTTCCAGCACGCCTTTGCCCGCCATGTCCGCGCCCCCTGGCAAACACCGTACCCGGCGGGAGTCGATGGACGCGCAATGAGGGTCTACAGCGAATTGCTGTTCAACAAACTGCGCAGCTTTCTCGACGCCTGCTTCCCGGTCTGCCGGAAAGTGATCGGCGAACGCGGCTGGACACGCCTGTGCCGTACCTTTTACCGCGACTGGCCGCAATGCTCGCCGTGGTTCCGCGAAATTCCGCACAACTTCGTCAGCTATTTGCAGGAGGCCGACATCCGCCAGCCGCGACCCGCCTGGCTGAGCGAGCTGGCGCACTATGAATGGATCGAGCTGACGGTCGATCTCGATCCGGCGGAAGCCCTCGCCTATTGCCGGGAAGGCGATCTGCTGCAGGCACCGCTGGTGCTCAACCCAAGCCTGCGCAAACTGAGCTACGCCTGGCCCGTGCAGCGAATCGGCCCCGACTACCGGCCGCGCCGCCCCCGAAGCACCCACCTGCTGGTCTATCGCAATGCGGCCGAAGAGGTGCAGTTTGTCGAAACCAATGCTCTGACCAATCGCCTGCTCGAACTACTGGCCAGCGCCGAAGAAAGCAGCGAGAAGAGTTTGCGGCGGCTGGCGGAAGAAAGCGGCTATCCCGCACCGGAACAATTCATCCTCTTTGGCGCCGGGCTACTGCGGCAACTGTTGGAGCAGGGGGTGATTCTCGGAGTCCGCGCACCGTGAAAGCCCTCCTCCAATCAAGCAGGCCATCGACCTTGCCGCGCCCGGCTCAAGACATTTTTTTTGCTTCCCGGACTGGCCTGGATGCTCTTTGCTATCCTCTCAGACAGTACAAAAACGCCACCTTCTCCCAGCATCGATGCCCGCAGCCACCATTGACAACCGCTTCGTCAGCTCCGTCCGGCAGGACATGCTGGCCTTTGCCCGCCTGCAGTTACGTGACAGCGAGCTGGCGGAGGATGCCGTACAGGAAGCCTCGACGGCGGCACTGCACGGCGAACAACGCTTTTCCGGCCAGGCCGCACTAAAAACCTGGGTTTTCGGCATTCTCAAGCACAAGATCGTCGATCTGCTGCGCCAACAAGGCCGGAGTACACCGATCTCGGCTTATGTCGAGGAAGGCGAAAGCCTGGACGGCAAGTTCGATAGCCTGTTCAAGGAAAATGCCCACTGGCATCCGGCTGCAGCGCCCCGCGACTGGGGGAACCCGGAAGCGGCACTGCGAGAAAAGCACTTCTGGGCGGTGTTCGATGCTTGCCTGAGCGTCCTGCCCGCCAATACCGCACGCGTCTTCATGATGCGAGAATTTCTTGAATTCGAGACCGCTGAAATCTGCTCCAGCCTGGGGATCAGCAACAGCAACTGTCACGTCATCCTGCATCGTGCTCGCGCCGCCTTGCGCGGCTGCCTGGAGCAAGGCTGGCTGCTTGCCGGAGAGAAAAACCGATGATGAACTGCAAGCAAGCGACCAGACTGATGTCGGAAGCGCAGGAGCGCAAGCTAGAGATCACCGAGCGACTGGGCCTGGGCGTGCACCTGGCGCTCTGTACCGGCTGCAACAATTACCATCGGCAGTTACAGCTACTCCGCCAAGCCTGCCATATCCATCGCGAGCAGTTCAACCCGGCGCAGCCGGACACATCCGAAGTACAACCCGGCCAGAAACTGGAATAGCGAAACCGGGCGCCAGGAATGCGGAAGTCGCGAATATCTTTCCGCTCTTGTCTTTCTGGCGACACGGAATGCTTGTTTTGTCACGACGACGGAGCACAATAAGCCGGCCGGCGAGCATGGGGAGTGTATTTTCCGCCCCGGAAAGCCTGTCGCCACACTGCCGATGCCGTGGCGGGGCAAGGCCGAGGTGGAAAACAGTCAGGAAGCAGGCAGGAAGCAAGCGGAAAAGCGGGCCGGGAAATTGTAAACACTTGCAATTATCGGGCCGAGTTTGCATTCTGCGTTTCATCCGCGTCGAAACGACGTTCCTTGGGTTCATTCAATTCCGGCAGGGAGAAGATCATGTTGCGTTCACTACAATCCCGCATGCAGTTTTTTGTTATCGCCCTGCTGACACTGACCGTGCTCGTGCTGGGTGGTCTCTTCTATCGCCAGCTACACCAGCTGCTGTTGCACGATATCGAAAACGAGGCGCGCAGCGCCAGTACCGGCTACGCCTTCGCCATCAGCGAGTGGCTGGAAATCCGCAGCTCGATGGTCAAGTCGCTGCGACCGCTGGTTGGCGAGCCCGACGCCGCCGCCGAGTTTGCCCGTAGCGCCGAAGCCGGCGGTTTCGATCTGGTGTATGCGGGGACGGAGGAGAAGACCACCCTGTTTTCCAAGCCTTCGGAACTACCGCCAGGCTACGATCCGACCCAGCGCCCGTGGTACCAGGGGGCCGCCCAGGCCGGGGAGAAGGGAGTTTTCGTCACCAAACCCTATGTCGATGCCGTCACCGGCCAATTGATCATCTCGATTGCCGCTGCCGCACGCAAGGATGGCAAATTGCGGGGGGTGGTCGCCAATGACATGACCATTACCCAGATCGCCAAGGAGATTCTTGGCGTGCGTCTGCCCGGCGAGGGCTACGCCTACATCCTGCACAAGGACGGCACGATCCTGGTGCACCCCAACAAGGAAGCAATCCTCAAACCGGCATCGTCGCTGGCGGCGGAGTTGACGCCGGAGCGTGTGGCACAGGCCGTTCAGGAAGCCCGGCTATTCACGCTCAGCCGCCAGGGCGAGGAGCGCCTGACCTATCTCGCACCGATCCGCAACAGCGACTGGGTGCTCGGCGTGTCGATGTCGAAAAAAGCCGTCTTGGCGCCGCTCGATCAGCTGCTGCTGACCCTGGTCGGGGTCTTGCTGGCGGTGGTGGTGGTTGCCGCCCTGCTGGCCGGCGCGGTAACCCGGCAGATGCTTGCCGGATTGCGGCAGGTTCGCGATCGCATGCAGGATATCGCCAAGGGTGGCAGCGATCTGACAGTGCGCCTGCGAATCGACAGCCGCGACGAGATCGGAGAGACCGCACAAGCCTTCAACCGTTTTCTCGAACAGACCGGACAAATGTTCACGGCGCTACGTAACGAGGCCAACCAATTGGCCGACGGCGTGCAGCGCCTCAACGGCGCAATCGACACCATCGCCGGCGAGTCGATGCACCTCTCCGAGACCGCGGGCTCGAATGCGGCGTCGATCGAGCAGATCACGGTCGCCGTATCGCATATTGCCGACAACGCCCGCGACGTCGATGGCATGATGCGCGAAACCGCCAATCTGTCGCGGCGCAGTGTCGGCGAGGTCGGCGCGGCCTCGGCCGAGGCCGAACATTCGGTACGCCAGGTGGAAACCATGGCCCAGATTCTGCACAGCCTCGACGTCCGCTCGCAGGAAATCCAGGGCATCGTCAACGTGATCAAGGGCATTGCCGATCAAACCAACCTGCTCGCACTCAATGCCGCCATCGAAGCCGCCCGTGCCGGCGAACAGGGGCGAGGCTTCGCGGTGGTCGCCGACGAAGTCCGCAAGCTGGCAGAAGGCACGGCCAAGGCCACCGTCGAAATTGCCGGCATGATCGATGCAATCAGGGGTGAAACCTCGTCTGCCGGCCAGACCATGGAAGAAACGGTAGCCACGGTCCGTCGCGGAGTCGAGATTTCGCGCGATGCCGCCAGCCGCATCGGCGATATCGAGCAGAAGATCAACGAGGCGGTTTCCCGCGTCGGCGACATCGCGCTGGCTACCGACGAACAGCGCGACGCGACCACGGCCATGGCGCAATCGACCGAGGACATCAACAACCGGGTAATGAGCGAGGACGACGCCATCCAGTCCGCCCGCCACGAACTTGGCCAACTGGCCAAAACAGCCGAACAGACCCGGCAGTTGCTCGCCCGCTTCAAGCTCTAGCAAGCGCTAGGGCAAGCTCCGGCCAAGCCCGAGCAGCGCTCCGGCGAACAACCCAGCGCAAGACATGAATTACCGGACTGCTCGCCGGCCAGCCCGTCAGCCGGCACCCCATCCGGGTCGCCGGCTTTTTGCGGCCATTCCACGGTCGACCGTGGAATTCCCCTCTTTTCAACCGCCGGCACGGCGATGGACGGGCTTGCAGCCTGTTACCAGGTGAAATCGTCCGGAATCTTGTAGTCGGCGTAAGGGTCATCGGCATCGACCGCCGTACTGCTCTGACCGACCCTGATCACGAGGGAAGTGGCATGCTCGGCGATTTTTTCGCCCACCACCCTGGGGACCAGCTCGAAACCTTCGTCGTGGGCAACGATGAGCAGCCGCCCGGCCACCAGGTGCGCGCGAACCGCTTCCGAAACGAAGAGTCGCTTGACCTTGCCGTCGTAAGTGAAGTTGTAGGCGATATCACCGCCCCCCTTACCCTCGCGGCTTTGCTGGATCATCTGCGCGATTTGCGCCATGAGCGCCTTCTCTCTGGCCAGGGCATCGCGCTGGGCATTGAGTTCGCGTGCCCGCTCGGCATCCTTGCGCTGTTTTTCAAGAACCGCCAGGCGCACTTCGTCCGGCGTTTCGACACCGGTCCGCCGCTCCACCTTTTTCTGCCTGGTTTTTTCCTGATTGACCTGTTTGACCTTTTTCTGGCTGGTCAAGCCCGCTTTCAACAACTGATCCTGCAACGAGGCCATAGCCGCCGCTCCCTTCTTGATCCCGAAAACCTCGGTTTGGACGCTTATTTTGCCGATAAACGCAGATTCCCCAATGACTTATCCAGGCATTTTCGCGCTACCTGCCGGGTGAGCGCCCGAATACGCCAAAAAAACCGCACCATCGGCAATTGATCCGTCTCATCTGTAACAACTGATTTTTCAAGGTGAATGTCCCCGGCCTGCTCCAGTCTGGCCGCTATTCGACCCATTAGCTTAGCAAAGATGTTAACACCACCGCGCTTCCAGCCCAGAAGTGCTGTCCGACAGAGACAGCCGGAAGCAGATGGCCCCCGAACATCACGCGCGGAGCCGAGGGCCCGGACAAGCGATTTTGATGACAACGCAACGCACAGGAAATTCAACAGAAATACAACAATTTTCCCCACTCAAACCTGACAACTCGTATAGCTTCCCTCTTTTGGTGCCGACAGAAGCATGCCGGGCTGTGGTATGTTCCCCACGATAGCACCACGAGAATTCGAGACTCATGTCACGCCGTCCCATGCTGACCACCTTGCGCGCCATCGCGCCGCTTGCCGTTCTGCCAGAGAACAGCCTGATTCGTTTGCTCAATCACTCGGACTGGGTTTCCCTGGATGCCGGGCATTGCTTCATTCGCCAGAACGACGAGGCGAGCATGGTCAATTTCCTGCTCTGCGGCTACGTCAAGATCCTGCGTGGCGAGGGCATAGTCCGCCCTGCCCTGCCCCAGGGCGGGAACGAACGCCGGCAGCGTCCACGCCAGGATGCAATGGTCGCCTTGATCGGCCCCGGCAGCATGGTTGGCGAGGCCGCCGCCCTGGTTGGCGGCAACGAGCGCTCATCGGCAATCGCCCTGACTACCTGCGAGTTGATCCGGATCCCCAACGAGGAGTTCCTGGCCCTGATGCACGCCTCCCCGGCATTCGCTGTTGCCGTGGCGGCCAAAATGGCGGAGCGCCAGATCGATGTCGAGCGCCAGGTGGAATTGATGCGAGGCCCGCTCGAAGGCCGTGTCCATGCCTTGCTGCGCCATTGCCGCAGTATCGGCCTCGATCCGCTCAGTTCGCTGACCAATGCCGAAATCGCGCGCATGGTCGGCGCCACCCGCGTTGCGGTCAGCCCGATCATGAGTCGCATCAATGGCCGGCTGACACCGCGCACCAACGCACTGCTGCAAACCATCGGCGCCTGAAAAACGCCCGTTTTCACGGTCGACCGTGAAAAAAGTAAAAAACCAATAAAAAACGCCGCCCGATCCAACTGGGGCGGCGTTTTTGCCTAGGCCTTCACGACAGGTCCGCTGTAGCGACTCCTTGTGAAGTCGCTACAGCGAGCACGTGATACCGATGTGCGGTGCTTAGAACGCGTCTTCGGCGATTTCCAGAGCACCGGCAGCACCGGCCGTCACCGTATCCGCCAGACCGGCCGCCTGGGTCAGGAAGTGACCGGCGAAGAAGCGGGTGGTCGCGATCTTGGCGGCCCAGAACGGATCGTTCTCACCGGCCGCGATCTTGGCGCGGGCGATCACCGCCGCGCGGCCCAGCTGCCAGCCACCGACGACGATGCTGAACAGATGGAGGAAGGGAACGGCACCGGCGTGCGCGGCCTTGGGATCGGCCTTGAAGGTGGCGAGCAGCCAGTCGACGGCCTTGTCGAGCGCATCGATGGCGGACTGCTGACGGGCACCGATGTCGGCCAGATCGCCGTTCAGCGCTTCGGTCGCGGCGCGCATCTCGGCGATCACGGCCTTGATCGTTTCGCCGTTTTCACGGGCGATCTTGCGACCGATCAGGTCATTGGCCTGGATGGCGGTGGTGCCTTCGTAGATCGCGGTGATGCGGGCATCGCGCAGATGCTGGGCAGCGCCGGTTTCCTCGATGAAGCCCATGCCGCCGTGCACCTGGACGCCGATCGAGGCGATGTCGATCGCGCTCTCGGTGCTCCAGCCCTTGACCACCGGGATCATCAGGTCGGCAAAGGCACGCGCCTTTTCGGCGGCGGCGCTGTCCGGGTTGCAATGCGCGTTGTCCTGAGCGGCGGCGGTGACGTAGGCGATGGCACGCATCGCTTCAATCCGCGAACGCATCGACATCAGCATGCGGCGCACGTCCGGGTGCTTGATGATAGAGACCTTGGGGCCACCCTTGACGCCGACTTCGGTGCCTTGCACGCGGTCCCGGGCGTAAGCCACGGCACGCTGGTAAGCGCGCTCGGCATCGCCCAGGCCTTCGAGGCCGACGTTGAAGCGGGCGGCGTTCATCATGATGAACATGTATTCGAGGCCGCGATTCTCTTCACCGACCAGGGTGCCGATGGCACCGCCATTGTCGCCGAAAGCGAGCACGGCGGTCGGGCTGCCGTGGATGCCGAGCTTGTGCTCGATCGACACGCAGTAGACGTCATTGCGGTCGCCCGGCGTGCCGTCGGTCTTGAGGTTGAACTTGGGCACGACGAACAGGGAAATCCCCTTGACGCCGGCCGGCGCGTTCGGCGTGCGGGCCAACACCAGGTGAATGATGTTGTCGGCCATGTCGTGCTCGCCGTAGGTGATGAAGATCTTCTGGCCGAAAACCTTGTAGGTACCGTCGCCGACCGGCTCGGCACGGGCGCTGACGGCGGCCAGGTCGGAACCGGCGTTGGGCTCGGTCAGGTTCATCGTGCCGGTCCATTCGCCGGAGATCAGGTTCGGCAGGTAAGCCGCCTTCTGCTCGTCGGAACCGGCGATGGTCAGGGCCTCAATCGCACCCTGGGTCAGCATCGGGCACAGCGAGAAGGCGTGGTTGGCCGATTTCCACATTTCGCTGACGGCGGTGGAAATGATGTGCGGCAAGCCCTGGCCGCCGAACTCGGGATCACAACCGAGACCGTTCCAGCCGTTTTCGACGAACTGGGCGTAGGCTTCCTTCCAGCCCGGGGTGGTGGTAACGACGGTGTCCTTCCACTTGGCACCATTGGTGTCGCCGACGCGGTTCAGCGGCGAGAGCACGCCGTTGGCGAACTTGGCGGCCTCTTCGAGAATCGCATCGACCACGTCGGGCGAGGCTTCCTCGCAACCCGGCAGGGCCACGACCTGGTCCAAGCCGGCCAGTTCCTGCATCACGAAACGCATGTCTTTCAGCGGTGCTACGTATTCACTCATGTTTCGGACTCCTTTTATGGTTAGTTGTAGGTCTTGCTTTTTTGCGTCAAATCACTTCCCGGCAAGGTATTGCCGGTCGTCGAAAGTCACCACCCAGTGCGGGCGATAGACCACGAACAAGGTCATCACCATACCCGATAGCCAGGCCTCGGAAAATGCGAGGAGCACGAAGTACGGCAAATATTCTTCCACCAGGTAATCCCAGACATAGGCCCCGGAAATCCCGAGCAGCAGGTTGGCCGACAGCCCGATGCCGATCGCCGTCAGCGCCGAACCGAGAAAGCCATTGATGAAAATGTAGACAAAAAAATGTCGCGGCAGCAGCGCGACAAACAGACGGTACAGCCCCTGGCTGAACAACACCCCGCCCCCGCCCAGCAGCAGCGCGTTGAGCGGATAGGCCAGCCAGCCGGCATCGCCATTGAGGGCGACGCCCAGCGCCACCAGCGACAGCCCGACATAAGCCAGGGCCGGGCCGAAGCACAGGGTAAAGACCGTCGCCCCGAGCAGGTGCAGGGCCAGACCGGGCTTGACGCCGGCCTGCATGCTCCAGATCAGGGTCAGCAGCACGATCATCCCGAGCCAGACGTTGAGCGACTCGGAATCCTGCAGGCGCCGCCACGGCGCCCGCCAGAGACAGTGGACCAGCAGCGCGGCCCAGACGGTCAATGCCGTCCAGTACCACGCCGGGTCGAGCAGGGAGTCGGGAAAATTCACCCGACAATTTTAACCGACCGCAGCAGTCAGTTGCGGCACGGCTTCGAACAGGTCGGCGACCAGGCCGTAGTCGGCGATCTGGAAGATCGGCGCTTCCGGGTCCTTGTTGATCGCGACGATCACCTTGGAGTCCTTCATCCCGGCCAGGTGCTGGATCGCGCCGGAGATGCCGACCGCGATATAGACCTGCGGCGCGACGATCTTGCCGGTCTGGCCGACCTGGTAGTCGTTGGGGACGAAGCCGGCGTCGACGGCGGCGCGGCTGGCCCCGAGGGCGGCGCCGAGCTTGTCGGCGAGCGGTTCGAGCAGCTTGTGATAGTTCTCACCGCTACCCAGGCCGCGACCGCCGGAAACGATGATCTTGGCGGCACCCAGTTCGGGACGCTCGGACTTGGTCAGTTCGCGGCCGAGCAGCTTGCTCTGCGCGGTGTCAGCGGCGGCGCCCAGGGCGTCAACGGCGGCAGTGCCACCGGTGGCAACGGCGTCGAAGGCGGTGGTGCGGACGGTGATCACCTTGACCGCGTCGGCGCTCTTGACCGTGGCCAGCGCGTTGCCGGCGTAGATCGGGCGGACGAAGGTGTCAGCGGCTTCGACACCGACGATTTCGGAGATCTGGGCGACGTCGAGCAGCGCGGCGATGCGCGGGGCGACGTTCTTGCCGAAGGTGGTGGCCGGGGCCAGGATGTGGCTGTAGCCGGCGGCGTTGGCGACAACCAGCGCGGTCAGGTTTTCAGCGGTCTGGTCGGCGTATTGCGCGGCATCGGCGACCTTGACGGCGGCGACACCGGTGAGCGCGGCGGCT
>NZ_JAKLLH010000033.1 GCF_023150235.1 Azonexus sp. | reverse complement strand
GAACTCGAAATGGTGAAGCCAGGGGTGTGCAGGAGGGTTTGCCTGTGTACTACCTCAACCATTCCAACCGCCCGGTGCGGACCCGCATGCCGGGTGGTGTGGGAGGGGCGCAGCTTATAATGGCTGCCCCCTATCCCGATTAATCACACTCTTGACAATTCATGGAATTTATTTATAAGTATGATAACAATCCCCCGATTGAGTAGGCAAGTTAATCATACGAAAAATATAAAATATGTCAAGCCTGCCCAACGAGAATTGTTAGGGCATTTTTTTATGCGTCGATTAAGTTCCTCGGTCGAAAATTGCCAACGCGAATGGTTTGTATGAAGGCAGGTTAGAAATATTCAGGGACAAGCTCCTTGATAACTGTAAATCCCCCCAAGCAGGTAGCGACACTATTTATATAGTGAAGTAGGTTAGAATTTAAAAGGCGAAGTTGGAAAGCCACAGGGAAGACAAGGCAAGACCCCCCAACTGTTCTATTAACAGAACGAACTTGCTAAACGGAGGTGGTTAATAATTCTCCGTCCGGTGCTATGTGGTATCTATCACACGGTTTCAGCAACGGCAAAGTCCGGACCCGAAATTCTTCGGGTTAGGGTAAGACTTTGCCGGAACCGTGTGATAGCACGGTGAAGGCAAAGTCTAAAAAGACAATATACACCATCATCCGTACATCATATATTAATAGTACACAAGCAAAATAGACTAATACCATCCAAGCAAAGAAGAACCCGACAGGGGTTCTATGAAATAGAACAAAATTGGAAACGGAGAAAATTATTATAATTTTGGCAAATTATCAGGAGCCCTGCCAAATTTCTTTTGATACCAATGAATTAATGTCGCCTGATCTTCCAGTTTTTTATCTTTGCTCTCAATCTCTTTTTCTAGTTCAGCATTCTTGGACTTCTCCAAGGTAATTTGATTGCCCACAGTGGCAACTCTTTTATCTGCCCACTTCTTCGCCTGCGGAGCAAGTCAAGATAGTTGTCGCCTGATTCATGCAGCGAACCGTGTTTTATTTTCAGCCTGTAGGTCACGGATGACAGCGTCTCGCTCGGGATTGAGCGTGACTGCACCGATTGGTGACCAGTCGCGCGTATTCCCTGACCAACGAGCGGGATTGCCTTGGCGCGCCTGGAGATATGTCTGATGACGGGCAGCCAGAATAGCGTTGTCCTCCCCGGCATGACGCTGAGCGGGTGTGACATAGCGGATGCCGCTGTGGCGATGCTCAGCGTTGTACCAGCGCACGAATTCATGGCCCCAAGTACGTGCAGCTTCCAGATCGGCGAAGCCGCGCACCGGGAATTCCGGGCGGTATTTGGCCGTCTTGAACAGCGACTCTACAAAGGCATTGTCATCAGAAACCCGAGGACGCGAGTACGAGGGTTTGACGCCCAGCCAGTGGAGCATGGCCAGCACCGTGGTGGCCTTGAGGGTGTGAGCTTCCCCCGAAATTTCGTCTGCCAAGGGTGATCTAAAATTAGCGTCACTTTTGGAAGGCAAGACATGAAGATACCGAAACAGGCATACACGACCGAGGGAGCCTCAGTAAAAGAATTTACCGGTATTTCCTCCCCCTATGAGGCGCCACTTGTGCCTGAGCTGCTGCTGGATACGGAGGTTCTGTCGCTGGAAGAGTCGGTTCAGCGAGTACTCCGCCTGCTAAGAGAGGCTGGTATTTTGAAAAATGAGAGTGAACTTGTTTTCACGAATAGGCCAAGGCAAAGCGCAATGACGCCAAGTTGATGCTCTTTGTTTGGGGGGGGCTTGGTGAGCCAATCTGCCGAATTTCTGCCAGTAGTTTCCGGTATTTGTTGAGTAGGCTTCGCTTCCCCCATTTCTCGATCAGCCCGGCCATGGGCGTTCAAGGCGCGGCCCGGGAAAGTGGCCGCGCCCGTGGCTCAGTGGCTCAGTGGCTTGAAGCCGGGGTCGGCGAAGTAGGTGGCGTAGTTGTTCAGGGTCTGGACGAGTTTGATCGCGCCTGTTTCGCGTTGTTGCTTACCGGTCATTTGTTTGCTGGCGGCGAGGAGGTCGGCGACGATGAGGTGGAGTTGTGCATCGGCGGCGGGTTCCAGGTGGCAGTTGCCGACGATTTTCCCGACTTCGGCTTCGACTTTTTTTGCCAGGGCGGTGTAGCCGGCGGCGTTCAGGCGGTGTGCGTGGATGGATTCGAGCTTGCCGGCGAGTTCCTGGCGGATCTCGGCCATCGATTGGCGCAGGGGGGCGTCGGTGGGCCATTGCTGGCCGGCGTTGAGCGAGAGTTTTTCCGGCTGTGCGGCGCCGTGGTGGTGATCGTGCTCGTGGCTGTGCTTATGGGGGCGCTCGTCGGCGCTGGCTGGGGTGGCGGTGGCCAGAGCGAGCAAGAGGGAGGCGAGGAGGGCGGTCAGGGTTTTGGACATCGTTTTTTCTCCGGGTGGGGTGGTGAGGGTTTGATCTTCCTGCATGGCCGAGCAAATTAGTCGGATAATCTTAAGTCTGGCTTAAGCAGCGGCTGCTGAAATTCCCTAATCATGCGCATTCTTCTTGTTGAAGACGATCCTCAATTGGGCGATGGCCTCTGTGTTGGCCTGCGTCAGGCCGGTTTTACGGTCGACTGGCTGCGCGATGGAAAATCCGCGATTGCTGCCTTGGCCGTGGAGGATTTTGCCTGTGCGGTGCTCGATCTCGGCTTGCCTGCTTGTGACGGAATGCAGGTTTTGCGGGCGACGCGGGCGGCTGGTCGCGATTTGCCGGTTCTGGTGCTCACCGCGCGCGATGCGCTGGGCGACAAGATTGCCGGGCTCGATGCCGGTGCCGACGATTATCTGGTCAAGCCGATTGCTCTCGACGAACTGGCTGCCCGGCTGCGGGCGCTGGCTCGTCGGCGCCTTGGCCGGGCGACGCCCTTGCTCATCCACGGCGCGCTGACCCTCGATCCGGCGGCGCGGCGGGTGACGCAGGCGGGGCGGGCGGTCGAATTGTCCGGACGCGAGTTTTCGCTTTTGCAACTACTGCTGGAGTCCGCCGGCCGCGTCTTGCCCCGGAGTCAGCTCGAACAGGCGCTTTACGGCTGGAACGACGAGCCGGACAGCAATGCGCTGGAAGTCCACATCCACCATTTGCGCAAGAAGCTCGGCAGCGAGCTGATCCGCACCTTGCGCGGTGTTGGCTACACCATTCCCCGCCCATGACCCGCTGGTTTTCCCTGCGCCGCCGTCTGCTCGGCCTCTTGCTCGGCGGTATCGCCACGGTCTGGTCGCTGACCATGGCTTGCAGCTATCTCGATGCGCATCATGAAATCGACCAATTGTTCGATGCGCAGCTGGCGCAGTCGGCGCAGACTTTGCTCGCGCTGGCGACGCACGACGACGAGGACGAGCGCATCGGCGATCTGAGCGCGGTCGGCGATGCCGGCCATGAATATCAGCGGCGGCTGCGCTTCCAGATCTGGCGCCAGGACGGGCGGCTGGCGATGCGCTCGGAAAATGCCCCGGAAACCCCGTTGACCGTGAGCGGCGGCTTTGCCGAGCACGGCGACGCCCAGACCCTGTGGCGGACTTATAGTCAGTGGAATCGCGAGCACAGCTTGCAGGTGCAGGTTGCCGAGGATCATGCCATCCGCGATCAACTCAGCGGCAACGTTGCCTGGCGCCTGCTCCTGCCGGCGCTATTCGGCCTGCCCGTGATCGGTCTCGGTGCCTGGCTGGCCACCCGGCGCGGGCTGGCGACGCTCGATGCCCTCGCCGGCCAGATTGCCAGCCGCCATCCGGCACAACTGCAGGCCATTGTTCCCGCCAGTGCGCCGGATGAAATCCGGCCGCTGCTGGAGGCGCTCAACCGTCTGCTGGCCCGCGTCGAGCAGACCCTGGACGCCGAGCGCCGCTTTACCGCCGATGCCGCCCACGAACTGCGTACCCCGCTCGCCGCCCTGCAGGCGCAGGCACAAGTCGCCTTGCAGGCGCGCAATGACGAAGAGCGCCAGCGTTCGCTCGGACAATTGCAGATCGGCCTGGCGCGTGCCGCCCATCTGGTCGAGCAGATGCTGCTGCTGGCCCGGCTCGACCCCGAGCGCGGCTTGCCGGCGCCGGAAAAACTCGATCTGTGCCCGTTGGTGGAAAGCGTCTGCGCCGAACTCGGTAGCGCGATCCTCGCCCGCGACCTCGACTTCGATTTCAGCGCCGAGTCTGGCGGTAGCGTTCTTGGCCAGCGCGAATGGTTGCGCGTGCTGGTCCGCAACCTGCTCGACAACGCCATCCGTTACACGCCGCAAGGCGGCAGCCTGCGCCTGTGCGTCGTGCGCGATGCCGATACGACATGGCTGCGGCTTGCCGATAGCGGCCCCGGCATTCCCGAGGCCGAACGCCAGCGCGTACTCCAGCGCTTTCACCGCTTGCACGCCGGCGACGTGCCGGGCAGCGGCCTGGGCCTGGCCATCGTGGCCCGCATCGCCGCCTTGCACGCCGCCCGTTTGAGGCTGGAAGAAAGCGCCAGCGGTGGCCTGCTGGTCAGCGTCGGCTGGCCGACGGCGAGGGCGGGCGGGTGAGCAGGCGTCGGTGAGCAGGCGTCGGTGAGCAGGCGTCGGTGAGCAGGCGTCGGTGAGCAGGCGTCGGTGAGCAGGTGCCGGTGAGCAGGTGCCGGTGAGCAAGTGCCGGTGAGCAAGTGCCGGTGAGCAAGTGCCGGTGAGCAAGTGCCGGTAAGAAAGTGCCGGTAAGAAAGTGCCGGTAAGAAAGTGCCGGGGGCGCTGGAAGGTGGTGCTCGATACGGAAAATCCGGGGTTTTCACGGTCGACCGTGAAAAACCCCGCTTTTCACCGGGAGGCGGCGTTCAGATCACGCCTTGCGCCAGCATGGCGTCGGCCACCTTGACGAAGCCGGCGATATTGGCGCCGTTGACGTAGCTGATGCTGCCGTCGGCACGGCGGCCGTGCTGCACGCAGGCATCGTGGATGCCGCGCATGATGCCGAGCAGGCGGGCATCGACTTCTTCGCGCGGCCAGGAAAGGCGCATGGCGTTCTGGCTCATTTCCAGGCCCGAGGTCGCCACGCCGCCGGCATTGCTGGCCTTGCCCGGTGCGTAGAGCACGCCCGCCTTCTCGAAGACGGCAACGGCAGCGGCGGTCGAGGGCATGTTGGCCCCTTCGGCAACGCAGCTGACGCCGTTCCTGACCAGGGTCGCGGCATCGTTCTCATCGACTTCGTTCTGGGTGGCGCAGGGCAGGGCAATGTCGACCGGGATCTGCCAGGGGCGAACGCCGGGCAGGAACTCGGTGCCGGCCACGCGCTTGGCGTAGTCGTTGACGCGGCCGTAGCGGTGATTCTTCACTTCCATCAGCTCCGCCAGCTTTTCCGGCGTGAATCCGGCTTGATCGACCACGGTGCCGCTGGAGTCGGAAACGGTGATCACCCGGGCGCCGAGCTGCATGGCCTTTTCCACGGCGTACTGGGCGACATTGCCGGAACCGGAGACGGAAACCCGCATGCCGTCGAAGGATTTACCCGCCCGCTTCAGCATCTCGTCGGCAAAATAAACCGTGCCGTAACCGGTGGCCTCGGGACGGATCAGGGAGCCGCCAAAGGACAGTCCCTTGCCGGTAAAGACGCAGTCGGCGCGATTGGAGAGTTTTTTCATCATCCCGGCCATGAAGCCGACCTCGCGCCCGCCAACGCCGATGTCGCCGGCCGGCACGTCGGTATCCGAGCCGATATGGCGGAACAACTCGCTGACGAAGGCTTGGCAAAAGCGCATGACCTCGCCGGGGCTGCGGCCTTTCGGATCGAAATCGGCCCCGCCCTTGCCGCCGCCCATCGGCAAGGTGGTCAGTGCATTCTTGAAAGTCTGCTCGAAAGCCAGGAATTTCAAGATCGACGGATTGACCGAGGGATGGAAGCGGATGCCGCCTTTATACGGGCCAATGGCCGACGAGTGCTGAATGCGGTAGCCGCGATTGACGCGCACCTCGCCGTGGTCGTCGACCCAGGAAACGCGAAAACTCAAAGCCCGCTCGGGTTCGACCAGGCGGTCGAGCAAGCCCTGCTCGGCATAACGGGGGTGGGCCTGGATGAAAGGCCACAGGCTTTCGATGACCTCGGCCACCGCCTGCAGGAATTCAGGCTGGTTGGGGTTGCGGGACGCGACATGAGTCATGAAGTCGTCAAACGATGAATAGCGCACGGCAGTATCTCCCTCAAACGTGGATGGAAAAAACAAACGGGGATTTCCGGTGCGCCATCCCCGGCTTCCATGCGGAGAGCCGGGGTCCGACGTGATGCCTCAGTGAGTGGCGGACGGGGCCGGCGGCGGTAGCGGCGGCTTGACCGCCAGGACGCAGAGCCGGTGCGGCGTACCGTCCGGGAAGTCCCACTCGATGCTTTCGCCAACCGCGAGACCGATCAAGGCCGCGCCGACCGGAGCGAAAACCGAGACTTTGCCCAGGGCGGGATTGGCCTCGTCGGGAAAAACGAGTTCGACTTCGCGCAGACGCCCACTCTCTTCGTCACGGTAACTGACGACGGAGTGCATGCTGACGATACTCGGGCTCATTGATTCTAATGGAACAACAATTGCGCGCTCCAGCTCGGCGCGCAACTCGGGTGGCGACGGCAGCGCCATCAAGCGAACGTAGTCAGCATCGCTGACGATGATGCTTGGAACCATCATGAATCTGCCTGTTTTCCCTCAAAAAAATCCACGGACACGCCGATCCTGGCCAAGCAGCGCTCGCCAATCGGGTGAAGAAATCACATCTTAGGGAAAGCCGATGCGCTTGATAAGCCAGCAAGTTTGAATCAAACTGTTTCCCAATTGGAAACAATCGGGGCAGCAATGCACGATATCAACGACATGCTGGTCTTTGCCCAGGTGGTCAAGGCCCGGAGTTTTTCCGGCGCGGCGCTACGCCTCGGTCAGTCCAAGTCGCGCGTCAGCAAGGCGGTGGCCCGCCTTGAAACCGCGCTCGGCGTTCGCCTGCTGCACCGCAGTACGCGGCGCCTGGGGCTGACCGAAGTCGGCGACGCCTATTTCGAGCATTGCGAACGCATCCTCGAAGAACTGGCGCTGGCCGACAACACCGTGCACCGCTTGCACCAGGCGCCGCGCGGCACGCTCAAAATCAGCGCCTCGGTCGCCTTCGGCACCTTGCACGTGGCGCCGGCCCTGCCCGGCTTCATGGCGCAATACCCGGAGCTGAACGTCGACATGACCATCAACGACCGCCTGGTCGACCTGGTCGACGAAGGCTACGACCTGGCCTTGCGGATTACCTCCGCCCCGGAAGAGCACCTGGTCGCCCGCCGCCTGGCACCGATCCGGCGCAAGATCTGCGCCAGCCCGGACTACCTGAGGCGGCACGGGCTCCCTCGCCAGGCCAGCGACTTGTGCCGTCACAACTGCCTCGACTACACCCACATGAGCACGCAAGGCCAATGGCGTCTCAAGGGGCCGGACGGAGATATTGCCCTCCCGGTTTCCGGCACCCTGCGCATGAACGACGACGAAGCCCTGTCGCAAGCGGTGGTCGGCGGGGTCGGGCTGGCATTGCTGCCCACCTTCATCATCGGCCGCGAACTGCAGGCCGGGCGCCTGATCGAGGTTCTGCCGGGCTACGTTCCCGTCGAGCGCTTCCTCTACGCTGTACACCTGCCCAACCGCCATCTGCCGCCCAAGGTCAGGGCCTTCATCGATTACCTGTTGCAGCGTTTTGGCGAAGAACCCTACTGGGACCGTCCCGACAGCGTGCCGGGCAGCCCCTGCCACGGCCCGTCTTCCGGCGCCGGCGGACTCAGTTTTTCCACACCTGACGGCTGAGCGGGCGCCACTGCCGGCCAGACGCCAGCGTGGCCTCTTCCCCGGCGACGCCTATGCCAGCCCGGCTGCCTGCCGCCGCATGGGGGCGGGCGCCGGCACCGGGTGGCAGACGCGATAGCGATTGGGCTCGATCTCGCACATCGCCGGCAATTCGCCGCTACGCTGCAACTGGACAAAACGCATCAACGCCAACTCACGCGAAGCCCCGGTGAGCACCACGCGGCATTGCCGATCACCGCAATCGCGATTGCTTTCACACACCATGATCAACCCCCTCTGCATGTCGACAGCGGCACCACCGCCCCGGCCGCAGCGACTATTGCCGATCCAGGCGACAGGAAGATGTCAGAACGCCATCACCGGGCTGGAGGCGCCGGCATGCAGTCGGGAAGCAAGAAAACTTGTTTTCGGAGCCTGTGAGTTATTGGGACGCGGGTGTGAGCATCCATTTCACAGGCTCTCGGGGTCTTCGATCGGGAAGCCAGGGGCAGCCCGCATTGCCCCGGGTCGAACTGAGCACTGATCGACGGACTTGTTTTGGCCCGCCGTACCGGCGGCGCGGTGGTTTTTGCCTTTTTTCACGGTCGACCGTGAAAAAAGGCAAAAAACGGCAAATCTCACCCGCTACCGGCGCGCATCCCCTCGCCGGCCTGAGGCGGGATTTTTAGCCCAGGGCCAGGCGGACGGCGGACCATAGGCGGCGGCTGATCGGGAGGCGTTCCGGGACTTGGCGGAGCAAGGCCCAGCCGTAGGCTTCGCTGTCGTCGCCGGCGGCTTTTTCGAGACCGGCGACGGCACCGGGGGCGACCAGCACCGCCCGGTGCAGGCGCAGGAAGCGTTCGCCGAACTCGGCCTCAAGCTGCGCCAGCGACTCGTCGAGCAGGTAATCGCGGGCGGCGGTGCGGGCGGTGACGTATTTCTGCTCGGCGCGCAGGTAGAGGATTTCCTCGACCGGAATCAACAGCAGTCGCCCGCGCTCATGACAGGAGAGATGACCGCGCCCGCCGCCGCGCCAGGGCTGGCCGATCTCGCTTTCGACCCGGCGCAGCTGCCGGCCGAGCTGCCCCGCCTCGTCGCGGGCCAGCAGCTTCTGCAAGGCGGCGAGCAGGCGCTGCGCGCGCACCGGCTTCAACAGGTAATCGACCGCCGCCAGGTCGAAGGCCTGGACCGCGTAGTTGTCGTAGGCCGTGGTGAAGATCACCGCCGGCGGCTGCGGCAGCAAGGCCAGGTGGCTGGCCAGTTCGATCCCGTCCATGCCCGGCATGCGGATGTCGGCGAGGACGCCATCGACGTGTTCGCCGGCGTCTGGCAGTTCGCGCAGGCAGGCAAGGGCTTCGCGCCCGTTGCCGGCTTCGCCGACGACGCGGTTAGGCAACTGCCCGGCGATATCGCCGAGCAGCACGCGCAAACGCTCGCGGGCCGGCGCTTCGTCGTCGACCAGCAGCAGGTTCAGCGGGGTGGCGGTGGGCATGGCAGCACGATATTGACTTGGTAATGGTCGGGCCGGCTGGCGATGCTCAAGCCGGCTTCGAGATCGTAGTACAGGCGCAGGCGTTCGCGGATGTTGTCGAGCGCGATGCGGTTGCCGGCCGCGTGCGTTGCCCGGCCCCCGGCCACCGGGGGCAAGGGATTGCCGATGCTAAGGCGCAGCTCGCGCCCGTCGCCGTCGATGGCGACGCAGATGCAACCGCCGCTCGGCGACGGTTCGATGCCGTGATACACCGCGTTCTCCAGCAACGGCTGCAGCATCAGCGGCGGAATCGGCGTCGCCGGCGAAATATTGCCGATTTGCCAGTCGACCGTGAGCCGCTCGCCGAGACGCAGCTTTTCGAGTTCGAGATACTGCCGCCCGAGTTCGATTTCATCGCCGAGTGCGACCAGCTCGCCGGGATCGCGCAAGGCCGCGCGAAAGAGGTCGGCCAGCGACTCCAGCGCGCTTTCCGCCTGCTGCGGCCGGGCGCGGATCAGCGACAGCACCGCGTTCAGCGAGTTGAACAGGAAATGCGGCCGGATCCGCGCATTCAGCGCCGCCAGCCGGGCTTCGGCCAGGGTCGGCGAATGGGCGCCGGCGCGCAGGTCGAAATAGCCGAGCAGCAGCGCCCAGGCCGCCATGGCCAGCAGTGCTAGCGGGACCAAGGCGCCGCTGCCGATCCCCAACATCGCCCCCAGGGCGCTCAGCGCCGCCGCCAGGCCGCCGGCCAGCAGTGTCACCAGCCCCTGCGCCAGGCGCAACGGCAGACGCCACAGCCCATCGCGGGCGAGCGCCAGGAACAGCCCGAGGACGAATAGGTGCGGCTCGACGCCAACCGCCAACTCCAGATAGCGCATCCCCCAGGCGCCCGGCCAGGAGGCCCCGGCGGGGGCAATCCCGCTCGCCACCTGGGCCAGCGCCAGCAGCAGCGCCGCCGCGTTGATGCCGAGCAGGGTGCGCAGCAGCACGCCGAGATTGCGCCAGTCCGGGAGCGGGTGAGCCGCCGGAAAGTGCCGTATACTTGTGGGTTCCATGGACATTCTTGTTGTCGTCTTGGCCGCGCCCCGGTTGCCGTCTCCATTCCGTTCAGGCAAGCGCGCCCGGCGGCCGTGATTCACTGATTTCTGACCGATTGCCGAATTCTAGAGCACCTCATGACCTCCAACGCCAATCAATACACTTGGGCCGGCCGTTTCTCCGAGCCGGTTTCCGACCTCGTCAAGCGCTACACCGCCTCCGTCGATTTTGACAAACGCATGTGGCGGCAAGATATTTGCGGCTCGCTGGCGCACGCCAGGATGCTCGCCAAGCAAGGCATCATCAGCGCCCAGGACCTCGCCGACATCGAGCGCGGCATGGCGCAGGTGGCGCAGGAAATCGAAGCCGGCCAGCTCGAATGGTCGATTGACCTCGAAGACGTGCACCTCAACGTCGAAAAGCGCCTGACCGCACTGGTCGGCGATGCCGGCAAGCGCCTGCACACCGGCCGCTCGCGCAACGACCAGGTCGCCACCGACATCCGCCTCTACCTGCGCGACGCCATCGACGACATCCAGGTGCTGCTCAAGCAATTCCGCAGCGCGCTGGTCGATCTCGCCGAAAAGGAAGCCGCCACCCCGATGCCCGGCTTCACCCACCTGCAGGTCGCCCAGCCGGTCACCTTCGGCCACCACATGCTCGCCTACTTCGAAATGTTCGGCCGCGATGCCGAGCGTTTTGCCGATACCCGCAAGCGCGTCAATCGCCTGCCGCTCGGTGCCGCCGCGCTGGCCGGCACCACCTACCCGATTGACCGCGAATTCGTCGCCGCCGAACTCGGCTTTGAAGGCGTTTGCGAAAACTCGCTCGACGCCGTCTCCGACCGCGACTTCGCCATCGAATTCACCTCGGCCTGCGCGCTCTTGATGATGCACGTCAGCCGCCTGTCGGAAGAACTGGTGATGTGGATGAGCCCGCGCATCGGCTTCATCCAGATCGCCGACCGCTTCTGCACCGGCTCGTCGATCATGCCGCAGAAGAAGAATCCGGACGTGCCGGAACTGGCGCGCGGCAAGACCGGCCGCGTCTACGGCCAGCTGCTCAGCCTGCTGACGCTGATGAAGTCGCAGCCGCTGGCCTACAACAAGGACAACCAGGAAGACAAGGAACCGCTGTTCGACGCCGTCGACACCGTCACCGACACCCTGCGCATCTTCGCCGACATGGCCGGCGGCATCACCGTCCGCGCCGAGAACATGCAGGCCGCACTGACCCAGGGCTTCGCCACCGCCACCGACCTCGCCGACTACCTGGTCAAGAAGGGCCTGCCCTTCCGCGATGCGCACGAAGCCGTCGGCCACGCGGTCAAGGCCGCCGAAGCCAAGGGCGTCGACCTGCCGCAACTGACACTCGACGAAATCCGCGCCTTCTGCCCGCAGGTGGAAAATGACGTTTTCGCGGTGTTGACCGTGGCAGGCTCGCTGGCCAGCCGCAAGCACATCGGCGGTACCGCGCCGGAACAGGTCAAGGCCGCGATTGGCCGCGCTCGGCAGCGGCTGGGCTGAGCGCCTGTGAACTATTCGTGCATGGCCGCTCCCCGCGCCCGGATGAGCCTGCTCGGCCTGCAATGCTCGCCATGGCCCGAGCAATGGCGGCGCTTTGCACCTTGATCGTGCACGCCAGGGCACTTTGCTCGGGTGCGCCCGGATAACTCACCGGCGCTGAGTTCGTCGCGGCGCTATCGGCCGCTGGCGATAAAGAGACAGTGGGCGACAGGCGGAATGGCCGCCGCCCGCTTTCCCCTCTTCCGGGTTTGCCCTCGGCGCCGGAATTTCACGCCAGCCAGTCGGTCGGCTTGAGGAAGACTTCGTAGAGTTCGGCTTCCGGCGTGCCGGCCTCCGGCTGCCAGTCGTAGCGCCATTTGACGATGGGTGGCAGCGACATCAGGATCGACTCGGTACGGCCCCCCGATTGCAGGCCGAACAGCGTGCCGCGATCCCAGACCAGGTTGAATTCGACGTAGCGGCCGCGGCGATAGGCCTGGAAGTCGCGCTCGCGTTCGCCGTAGGGCGTGTCGCGGCGCTTGGCCAGAACCGGCAGGTAGGCGTTGGTGAAGGCCTTGCCGACCGCCTGGGTCAGCGCGAAGCAGCGGTTGAAGCCGCCTTCGTTGAGGTCGTCGAAGAAAATCCCGCCGACGCCGCGCGGTTCGTTGCGGTGCTTGAGGAAGAAGTACTCGTCGCACCACCGCTTGTACTGCGGGTAGACCTCGTCGCCGAACGGGGTCAGCGCGTCGCGGCAGGTATGGTGGAAATGTGCCACATCGTCACGTTGACCGTAGTAGGGCGTCATGTCCATGCCGCCGCCGAACCACCAGACCGGGGCTTCGCCTTCCTTGGTTGCGACGAAGCAGCGGACGTTCATGTGCGCCGTGGGGCAGTAGGGATTGCGCGGGTGCAGTACCAGCGAGACGCCCATCGCCTCCCAGGCGCGGCCGGCCAGTTGCGGGCGCACGGCGGTGGCGGAAGCCGGCAGCGACTGGCCGGTGACGTGCGAGAAATTGACGCCGCCGCGCTCGAAGAAGTCGCCTTCCTCGATCAGCCGCGAGGTACCGCCGCCGCCTTCCGGGCGCACCCAGCTGTCGGTGCGGAAGCGCTGGCCGTCAAAGGCTTCGAGCTCGGCAACGATGCCGGCCTGCAGAGAAGAAAAATAGGATTGGAGAGCCTGGGTATCCATGGTTTGGTCCATTGCGCCGTGAGCCGGCGCCCTTCAAATCGAGGTTGGCAAAAAAAGCCGTCCCCACCGTGAAACGGCTGGGGCGGGCAGGAAATGACAGAAAGCCGCTGAAAACGGCAGAGGAAGCCAGGGCCGTTACGGCTCTTTGGCCGATGGGCAATCGGGAGTATCCTCGCCCCCTCTCTCGCTCATCGACGTCTTTGACCGCGCCGGGCCGGCAGCGTTTTCCGGAATTTTCCGCGCCTCGTCCGACGCCGGGAGCCGCGCATTTTCGCGGATTTTCACGGTCGACCGTGAAAAAGCCGCATTTTTTCGGACCTTCGCCATGAAACAACTCGTCCTCGCCTCGAACAACGCCAAGAAGATCAAGGAACTCAACGCGCTGCTGGCGCCGCTCGGGATCGAAGTCATCCCGCAAGGCCAGCTCGGCATTCCCGAAGCCGAAGAGCCGCACCCGACCTTTGTTGAAAACGCCCTGGCCAAGGCCCGCCACGCCGCGCAGCACAGCGGCCTGCCGGCGCTGGCCGACGACTCCGGCCTCTGCGTGCGCGCCCTCGGCGGCGCCCCCGGCGTGATCTCGGCCCGCTATGCCGGCGAACCGAAATCGGATGCCCGCAATAACGAAAAGCTGCTCGCCGACCTCGCCGGGCAAAACGACCGCCGCGCCCACTTCGTCAGCGTGCTGGTGCTCTGCCGGAGCGCCGACGATCCGCAGCCGATCATCGCCGAAGGCGAGTGGCACGGCAAAATCCTCGCCAGCCCGCGCGGCGCCGAAGGCTTCGGCTACGACCCGCTGTTCTTCATCCCCGGCGAACAGCAAACCGCCGCCGAACTCGCCGCCGACACCAAGAACCGCCTCTCGCACCGGGGCCAGGCGATGGCCCGATTGCTGGAACGACTGGCCGCCGAATAGGTCGGAGCCAACCCGTGGCGGGTTGGCAGTGGCATCGTCGGGGTGTCATTCGTCGCCCCGTTTTTGGTCACGTTCACGGTCGACCGTGAAAACTCTCGAAATTCAGCCTGTTTGCCATGAACGCAGTAGAAATCGAAGCCGCCATTTCCGAATTGGCCTTGCAAGCCTTCGCCCCGTTGGAGTTTCCTTACGCCTTTCTCGCCGCCTTCGGCCACAAGGAAACCACCCTCAAGCGTTTGCGCAGTGGCAACAGCAATACCTCCGACCTGCCTGGTGGCGTCCTGCTGCGCAACCATATCCACCTCGCCGTCTGCGGCGAAGGCGACGTCGGCACAACCCTGCAAGCCCTGCGCACCAGCCCGGCCACGGCCAAAGGCAAGGCCAAGTTCATTCTCGCCACCGACGGGCAAACGCTGGAAGCCGAAGAACTCGTCAGCGGCGGCAATGCGGGCGACACCATCGCCCCCGCTTACCCCGACTTCCCCAATCACCTTGGTTTCTTCCTGCCGCTGGCCAGCATCACCACAATCAAGGAAATCAAGGACAACCCGGTCGACGTCCGCGCCACCGGGCGGCTGAACAAGCTCTACGTCGAACTGCTGCGCGAAAACCCGGACTGGGCCAGTGACGAGCGCCGTGCCGACATGAACCACTTCATGGCCCGCCTGATCTTCTGCTTCTTTGCCGAAGACACCGACATCTTCAACGGCGAAGGCCTGTTCACCCAGATCCTCGAACAATGGTCGGAACGCGACGGCAGCAACACGCACCAGGTGCTGGCCGAAATCTTCCGCGCCATGAACATCAAGAGCAGCGAACGCGCCCATCTGCCACCAAGCGAACCCCGCCTGCCCAACTGGGCCAACGGATCATGGCCAGTCCGTCCCGATTCTCTGGCCTGTGGTGTACGGTACTGGCTGCGACATCATTTTTGCCTACACCTCATTCAAATGGGCCAACCTTGCCAGCAATAACGCAGGAGTCACCGTGGCTATCGTTGGCATCGGAACACCCACTACCGCACTGCGCCGCTTATACGCTCATCAGGACGATGGCGCCGTGGTCTTGCGTGAAGGCACGTCGATTACACCGTACCTGACCAGTGGCATGCGCATCGTCGTTGATAAGCAAAGTGCACCAATATCCGATCAATCCGTCATGGAGTTCGGGAATAAGCCGAGTGACGGTGGCTATTTGCTGCTTAGCAAAAACGAGTTAGAGATGCTTGGCTTAACCACTTCGTAGCAGGCGCGTTTCATACGTCGCATCTACGGTGCGCATGACATCATCAATGACACTGTTCGCTTCTGTATCTGGATCGAGGATGCACATTTGGAAGAAGCGCTAGCTATTCCTGCATTGCGCCAGCGAATCGATGCAGTGCGCGAATTGCGACTGGCCAGCCCGGACAAAGGTGCGCGCACCATCCTTGCAAAACGTCCGCATCAGATGAAATTGATGCGAATCGGAGCTGTGCAAACGATCATTGTCCCGATTCACTCTTCGGAAAACAGGCCGTATCTGCCGGTCGGACTGACTGACAACAGAAGTACATTGACCAATGCGACCTATGGCCTCTACGACGCTCCCCTCTGGAACCTGGCGCTCATCGCCTCCCGCCTGCATCTGGTCTGGATCGCCACCGTCTGCGGCAAACTGGAAACCCGTTACCGCTACTCCAACACCCTCGGCTGGAACACCTTCCCCGTCCCCCTGCTCACCGAGCAGAACAAGCTCGACCTGACCCGCTGCGCCGAGGACATCCTGCTCGCCCGCGAAGCCCACTTCCCGGCCACCATCGCCGACCTCTACGACCCGGACAACATGCCGGACAACCTGCGCCGGGCGCATGAGCGCAACGACGAGGTGCTGGAGCGCATCTACATCGGTCGCCGTTTCAAGAACGACACCGAGCGCCTGGAAAAACTTTTCGATCTGTATACGAAGATGACCGCTACCGCCGAAAAAACAGTGCTCGCAAAGAAGGCGGGGCGGAAAAGCACAAACAACGCAAGCTGAGACTTGCGCCGACGGCAAACCTTGTTGCAGATACGCTTGACCACTACAATTCCAAGCATGGAACCCACCGACATCTTGCGTTTTTCCCTGAATGACCGCATCAACAATGCCGAGGTCGGGCCTGCGCATGTGCCGCTGGCCCTTCTGGGCGAATTTCAGCGCGACGTTTCGGATTTTCTACGCGGCTCCAACAAGGAAATAGACCCGGCAGAGGTGCCGGTTTCCATCGAGTCGGGTTCTCTGGTCATTGCAGCCAGCGGCTTGCTGGCCGCCACCGGCTTGTGGATCGATGTGGCCCAACTGCAACACCCGGCGGCCTTGGGTTTGATCGACCCCAAACGCGCCGCCGTGCTCGAACACTGGCAGGCCGCTGCCCGCAAGTACCCCCATCGTAGTTATCGGGTGGCCGACAAGGATGGTCGGTGGGCCGTGCAGGTGAGCGCCGATTCAGACTTTCGCAATCAGATTGAGGCAATTTGGGTGGCAGTCGAAAAGTATGTCGAGGGCACGGTGGTGGACTGGGGCGGCGCGAACAAGGCTAATGTCCATATGCGGGTGCAAGGCGGCAAGGTCTTGACCATTGCCGCCAGCCAGCAGTTGCTGGCCGACGAGGAACTCAACCGCCTGTATCGTCCGGCACTTTTACGAGTCTCCGCCGAGGAGAACCTGAAAACCGGCGATTTGCGCAACTTGAATTTGCTGGCCTTTGAGGCTGACCGGCCGGGTTGGAACGAGACCGCGTTCAACAAGCTGGTGGAAAAAGGCACGCAGGCCTGGGCCGATGTTCCTGACGACTGGCTGGAAGATTTGCGGAGCGGCAACGGATGAGCATGTCGGTGCTGCTGGATACGGGCTTTCTGATTTCACTGGTCAATGCCAGGCGGGCGCATCACGCAACGGCGGTGCAGTATTACCGCCACATGCTCCAGAACGATGTGCCGATGTACTTTTCGGCCATCGTGGCTGCCGAGTTTGGCATCAAGCAGCCCATCACTGATTTGCCGCTAAATAATTTCCGCATTCTCAATTTCAACATACCGCACGGACAGAAAGCCGCCGAGTTGTGGAATGTGCTGGGTTCGCGCGATGCGGGCGATGCGCGGCAGGTGGTGCGTGATGACGTCAAACTGATTGCGCAGGCCAGCCATGAAAGCATCGGGTTCATCCTGACGGAAGACGTCAGCACGCTTTTCAAATACTGCGAACGGTTACGGCAGGGCAATCAAAGTCAAACCCGCGCCATCAGGCTTGCCGATGGTTTTGACGCCAACGCCCTGCGCGAGGATGGACAGCAGGGTTTGGCGCTCGATCCTTGATGTCTCCCTGACGAAAGTCCACCAGGCTGTTGGACAATCTATGCAAGCAATGCTTGCACAAATCGTTGTGCGCTGGATTGGGCACGAAAGAGGACAAAGCGCATGCTCGAATCCGCTTGCCTTCATCGTAAGACTAACTCCGGTTTGAAACCCCGCCCTTCAGGGGGGGGAGCCGACCCCGGCCTGAAGGCCGGGGTTTCAGGCGACCGTTTTGGGAGGGGATGCAAACCCCTTCCAAAACATGTTTGACCGACAGGCATGAATGCCTGTCGCTAATTTCTTGCTGAGGCTGAGAAATTCGACCAGAAAATTTGCATCTGTTTTTTCGTGAGTTAGCAAAATGCAAATTTTTTAACATGAGGCGTGCGACGTGTTAAAAATACCTGATTTTTTTAACATGAGATACTCCTCATGTTATCCAGCACGATGAACCACGGAGTCTCGCCATGGCTTTGCAGCCCAATTATCTGATCCCCGAACTGCCGCCCGCCGGGGTCGATTTCCAGACACCCGACTTGCTGCGGGCTCTGGTCACGGCGCACCGGCATCTGGCAGAACTCAAGGGCTGTGCGGCGAGCATTCCCAACCAGGCCATCCTGATCAACACACTGGCACTTCAGGAGGCCAAGGCCAGCTCGGAAGTTGAAAGTTACGTGACGACTCAGGATGAGTTGTTCCAGGCTGACCTGCATATCGCCGAATGGATTTCGCCGTCGGCCAAGGAGGTTTCGCGTTATCGCGAGGCGCTGATGCACGGTTACGAGCGGATGCGCCAGCAGCAGGGCATCCTGGGCAACGGTACGCTGATTTCGATGTTTCAGTTGCTCAAGAACAGCAACGAGGCTTTTCGCACCGGCGGCGGAACGGTGCTGAAAAACGAGCGCACGGGTGCAACGGTCTTCGTTCCTCCGCAGGATGGGGACAGTGTGTTGGCTCACATGCAGGTGCTGGAACGTTTTATCAACGATGATGCACTCTGCGACCTCGATCCCATCGTCAAGATGGCGCTGATCCATCACCAATTCGAGAGCATTCATCCCTTCAGCGATGGCAATGGGCGTATCGGGCGCATTCTGTGCGTGCTGTATCTGGTGCAGGCGGGCTTGCTCGATTCGCCGGTGTTGTATTTGTCGCGTTACGTCAATCGCAACAAGGGGGACTATTACCGTCTGCTGCAAACGGTGCGTGACTCAGCCCACAATGCCGAAGCATGGCAAGCCTGGGTGAAGTTCATGTTGCAGGGCGTGGCTGAAACCGCCCGGCGCGCTGTCCGCCTGGTCAGCGAAATGCGTGACTTGATGGCCGAAACGAAACGCCGTATGCGTAGCGAGTTGCCGAAGCTGTATTCGCAGGACTTGCTGAACAACCTTTTTCGCCACCCTTATACGCGCATCGAATTCGTGCAGCACGATCTGAATATCACCCGGCAAACAGCCGCCCGTTACCTCAGACAACTGACGGATGCTGGATTGGTTCAGGAACATAGCCAGGGCAAGCACCTGTATTTCATCAATGTGCCTTTGATCGACTTGCTGGGCCAAGGAGAGGATGAATGAATAAGCTGCCCCCATCGTGTTTGCCGACAGCAGAAACCTTGAGCATCGAGTTCAAGAGCGACCGCAAGCGCCTGCTCGCTGCCGGCCAAATTGCCAGACATGGGCAAAGCAAGGCAACTGCCTATACCGAATCCAGCACGCCTTGATACGGGTGATTTGCGGATCAATACGGATCAATACGGACGAAAGCGATCAACTTGAAAAACAATCCGACCAACACCTGCGCCGCCCCCTCGGTATCCATCGCGACTGCCCGCTCCGGCGCATCGAGCAAGGCCAACGCGCTGGGCATGCGCGCGATGCAGGAACGCGCCTACGCCAGGCGTGGCGAGCAGTACCTGCTGATCAAGTCGCCACCGGCCTCGGGTAAATCGCGGGCCTTGATGTTCATTGCGCTGGACAAGCTCTGGTGCGAGCATGCGCTGACCATCGGTTATCGCAGCAGCCTGACGGAGATTGTGCAGATCATCGGGCGCGCCACCCGCGATGCTCCCGGCAAGGAGCGGGCGCGCTTTACCAATCTGATTGCCGAACCCGCTGCCGAACAAGGCGCGGTGGCTGAGGCGGTCAACGACATGCTCGAGGCGATTTCCGCCAGCCTGCTGATGGAGCAGGTGCTGGCCCCGCGCTACGAATTCACCCCCAAGGGCAATGGCCCGAAAGCGGGCTTTGATTATGGCGAACAGGGCTATCAGGCCGGCGGCCACAAGATCGGCGTCACCGGTGGCAAGGTTGAAAAGCGGATCGCCAACGCCAAGCACGATGCCACCTACCTACTGGCAGACGTCGAGGTTGTGGCGACCTACAAACTGTCAGGCATTGATCGCAGCAAGATGGAAGCCTTGTTTCACCGCGTTTTTGCCGCCGCCCAGATTGATCTGACGCTGGAGGACCGATTCGGCCAACCGGTCAAGCCTCGGGAATGGTTCCTGGTGCCACTGAACGTCATTGATCAGGTCGTTCAGAGCCTGTTGAACGGCCGCATCACCGAAATGGTTTACGACCCCGCTCAGGCCCGCTTGGTCTCCTGCCCATAAGCACCCCCAACACTCTCCCAGCCTCATGTCCGCCATGCGCACCATCCCCATTTTTGCCGAAAAACCACGGTCGACCGTGGAAATGCTCGAATTTCGTGTCTCGCCGCCTCTGTCGCTCTATGTCCATGTGCCGTGGTGCATTCGTAAATGTCCCTACTGTGATTTCAACTCGCACGAGGCCGGGGGGGAAATCCCGGAGCGGGAATACGTCGCCGCTCTGCTGCAGGATCTGCAAAGCGCGCTGCCGCTGATCTGGGGGCGACCGGTGGTCAGTGTTTTCTTCGGTGGCGGCACGCCCAGCCTGCTCTCCCCGGATGCCATCGACGAACTGCTGGCCGCTTTTCGCGCGCTTGCCTGGCTGGCGCCGGAGGCGGAAATCACCCTCGAAGCCAACCCCGGCACCGCCGAGGCCGGGCGCTTCGCCGGCTATCGCGCCGCTGGCGTCACCCGCCTCTCGCTCGGCATCCAGAGCTTCGACGACGGCCATCTGCAGGCGCTCGGCCGGGTGCACGACAGCGCCGAAGCCCGCCATGCCGCCGAACTCGCCGCCCGCCATTTCGAGACCTTCAACCTCGACCTGATGTACGGCCTGCCCGGCCAAACGCATGCCCAGGCGCTGGCCGACGTCGAGCAGGCGCTCGCCTTCAAGCCGACGCACCTTTCCTGCTACCAGCTGACGCTGGAGCCGAATACCCGCTTCGCCGCCTTCCCGCCCGAACTGCCGGAGAGCGACCAGTGCGCCGACATGCAGGAGGCAATCGAAGCCCGGCTCGCCGCCGCCGGTATGCGCAATTACGAAACCTCGGCCTTTGCCCGCCTGGAATGGCTGTGCCGCCACAACCTCAATTACTGGCAGTTCGGCGACTACCTCGGGATCGGCGCCGGCGCCCACTCCAAGCTGACGCTGCACGACCGGGTGCTGCGCCAGATGCGCTGGAAGCATCCCAAGGCCTATTTCGAGCAGGTCGCCGCCGGCACGCCGGTACAGGACGAACAGCAGGTCGCCGCCCGTGACCTGCCCTTCGAGTTCCTGATGAACGCGCTGCGCCTCGCCGACGGCTTCGACCCCGACCTGTTCGAGCAGCGTACCTCACTGCCGATCAGCGTCATCGTGCCGCAACTCAAGGCGGCGGAAGCCGACGGCCTGCTCAGCGTCTCGGCCCAACAAATCGCCCCGACGCTGAAGGGACGGCGTTTCCTCAACGTGCTGCTGGAGCGTTTTCTGGCGGAGGGGGGGGGTTAGGATCGAGGATCGAGGATCAAGGATCAAGGATCGAGGATCGAGGATCGAGGATCGAGGATCGAGGATCGAGGATCGAGGATCGAGGATCGAGGATCGAGGATCGAGGATCGAGGATCAAGGATCAAGGATCAAGGATCAAGGATCAAGGATCA